>CAIVHU010000100.1 GCA_903905735.1 uncultured beta proteobacterium | reverse complement strand
TCAGGCCATCATGCGACAGTGGCAAATGCGCATTGAGCGTGCCCAATACGACTGCGACCTGGCCCAACGCCGATACGAGGAAGTCGACCCAGCAAATCGACTTGTCGCGGCAAGCCTTGAGAGTCGATGGAACACTGCCATACTAAATCTCGAAGAGATACCGGCGTAACTCTTGCAAAATGACCATCAGTCTGCTATAATTGCGCTAATTAGAGCGCTTGTGTTCTTCAAGCGTTCGTATGAGGGCGATTTCACATGGGCGCTGCTACTAACATTTCCGTCGATCGAGCTCTCAAGGCGCTAGGCCAAAGCATCGAGCTCGCGCGTCGGCGACGGGGTATGTCTCAAGCCGACTTGGCGTCCCGCATGGGCGTTTCAGTAAGCACGGTACGCCGACTGGAGGCCGGACATTCTGGAACGGCGCTCACCTACCTGGGCAGCGCTCTTCAGGTCTTTGGGGAACTGGAGAAGCTGCGCTTGCTTCTGGACACGCCAACTGATTCAGTGGGGCTCGCGCTGATGGATGCAGAACTACCCACTCGGGTCTACAGCAAACGCCGTAAGGTCCCCAAAGCATTTTAAATGGGTTGGCACGATATGGCTACGCGAGCAGGTGCTGCGGCACAGAACATGAAGACGGAACTGGACGTGTGCCTGGGCAAGGTCGGCACGGCCGTTGGCAAACTCGTGTTTGCGCGCAACGGGCCTCGGGTGTTCACGCAGTTCGCCTACTTTCAGGATTGGCTGGACAACAAGAACACGTTCAACGTATCACCGGACCTCACGGCCAAACCGGGGTACCAGACCCGCAAGGCCGCGACCAAGGAGGACTCGTTGTTCTTTCTCGCGCTAGGAGACACCGAGCCGGATGCCTGGGGCCGCCGGGTCATCGCCCGCGCGCATGCCAAGCGCCGCGAGGATGACCCGGCTCTGGGGGCGCTGACCGAGCTCGATTACCTTTGTGCGGTCGATGACTTCAGCCGCATGGGCGCCTTGCGCTTGCGCAATACGCATGGCGCTTATCTGGAGTCCGTACCGGCCGGCCAGCGTGCGACACCTCCAATGCTGGAGCTCGAGAAGATGCTTTCGGCTTCACGAGCGGTCGAGCTGGGCAAGGAAACAGCCATGGATTTGGCCTATCTGCGAGGCAAGGGTACCTCCCTGGGAGGCATGCGCCCAAAATGCAGTATCCTGGACGAGGATGGGCTCTTGGCTCTGGGTAAGTTCCCGAGCATCAATGACGAACGCAATGTGACGCGTGCAGAGGTCCTTGCGCTCAAGCTGGCGAGCTTGGCGGGCATCAACGCTGCGCATGCCCATGTGGCAGTGGTGCAAGGCACCCCTATAGCGGTCATCCGCCGATTCGACCGCGCGCCCGAGGATGCGCGCATCCCTTACATGTCAGGCGCTACGCTGCTCCAGACAAATCGACAAGCTGACCACGCCTATACCGAGGTACTCGCGGTGATGAAAGGGGTCTGCGCGAACTATGTGCACGACGCTCGAGAGCTGTGGCGTCGTCTGGTTTTTCACCACCTCATCACCAACGTCGACGACCACCTGCAAAACATCGGATTCCTTTACATGGGCGGCAACCAATGGCAGTTGTCCCCTGCGTTTGACGTCAATCCGATGCCCGACAAGGATCGCGAATCCAAGACATGGTTAAGCGAAGACACGGGCCCCATCACAAGCATGGCCCAATTGATGGGGCAAGCCTCACAGTTCGCACTGACTGCTGAACAGGCGTTGGCCGTCATGCGCCAGGTCGTTGAAGCCGTGGGGCAGTGGCGCGCGGTGGGTCAGTCTGCAGATGTCGGGATGACGATGCTCGAACTTGACGAATTCAAGCTGGCGTTCGAGCATTCCGGCTTGGCAGATGCCAAGAAATTGGTAGGCATGTAGGTGCTTTGGGGCTTGTTCTTGCCAGTCGCCCCGACGACCGTGTAGTCACCCCGTGCAGCCTCGGCACCGCGTGCATTCTTTTGATTCGGGGAAACCCCAAAGTTTTGCAGTCCGGGTTCTTGCAGTGGTTGCCTGCATTCCCGCGGCGATAGGTGGGTTGCGCCTGGGCCATTTCTGGCTGGCACCTACTGAAGAAGATTTTTCGTCAAGCAAAAATGGGCTCCAAGTGAGAATGGAGCCCATGCTTGAGGGGTTATGCCTGACCTAGCAACTCCTTGCGGGAACGGCTAGATGATGAGCGGTGCTATTTTTTGGAGCCGCGAGGGCTGGGCTGCGAGCTTATGCTGCCTTTTGCTTGCGGCGGCGAGTGGCGACGAAGCCCATCATCGCAGCGCCCATCAGAGCCATGGAGCCGGGTTCGGGGACATTTGAATGCCCCCCGCCGCTACCACAGGAGCCGTTCGTTACCGTTCCAGTGCAGGTATTGCCAGCGACCGTCATCAGTTTGAATGCATCATTGCCTTGATCAAGACCAGTTCCAGTACCATATGCCGTACTGTATGCACTGATCAGCCAATAACTGGAGTAGATGCTTGAGGAGATACCCGTCGTATTATTAGACATCGTACCCACATCAGCATAATTTCCAACCAAAGCCCAACCGGAAGCAACCAAGGTATTCGGACTGTTTGATGTCACTGGCGGCGCACCTGCGCCAGTCCAGACAAACACTGACAAATCGGAATCGTTGTAATTGACAGCCCCGCCGCCCGAGGTGGAACCGTTGTTGTTGCTGGTTGTCCCGTTATCATTGCCATTCCAGCCAATAGTCAAACTACTCAGATCGACCTTCGCAGTGCCAAAACTGATCATCAGTGCATCAATGCCATAGCCATTGTCAATGGCATGAGGCCCAGTGGCACCGGAACTTTCGTTGGAAGCAACCACGCCCAAACCTGCGGACGAACCCCAGTTGTAAATAGCGGCAGCGGCAAAATTTGTCGCATTGTTGGTGGCGCCTGGACTGTCAGATGTTTCCGTACCGTTGGAAAAACCATTAAGGGTTACTCCAGCCGCAGCACCGGAACAAGCCTCGGAACTACCCAAACTGACATTCGTCGTGCTCGCACCGCACCCGCCCTGCAGGTCCCAAGTCTGAGTTGCAAACGTAGAAGTACCCAGCGCCAGTAACGCACAAACAGCAATTGACTTGGCAATGACGGTTGATTTGTTGATTTTCATAGTCTCTTTCCTTGAATCCTGGGATATCTGTCGGTCACTTCATGCCAAGATCAGTGACACGACTTCTCGACGCACCGCATTAAGCGAAATTCATGCCAAACAATATTAGTCTTACGTATCAATAAGTTACGAATGATGCCATGTGAACATCATGAAGATATGTAAAGAATATCGACAATCTTTGAACAAGCATCGCCCTATCTTATAGATTTCAGCAAGGTTTGCGCTTGCGGCGCATCGTCAAATTTTTCACCATTTTTCAGCGCTGCCTCCAGCTCCTCCCGCGCCTCACTGTTACGTCCGGTTTTGGCCAGCACCGCCGCCAGATGGTAACGAATCTCGAAACTGGCGGGTTGACGCAGGCGGGCATCGCGCAGCAGTTGCAGGGCGCGGTCGGTCTGGCCGGCCTGGAACAATGCCCAGCCCAGGGTGTCGATGGCGTTGTAGTTGGCGGGGGCTTTGGCCACGGCTTGTTCCGCGACCTTCAGCCCCTCGGGGTCTTTGAGTTGCAGCAGCACGTTGGCCAGGTTGTTGAGTGCATCGCTGTCATCCGGCGTGAGCTTCAGCAGGTTGCCGTAGGCGACTTTGGCGGCAGGCAGTTGCCCGGCACGGGCATAAGCGTTGGCAAGCGTTTTTTGACCCGCGGCATCTTTGGGGTGAAGTTTGACCCATTGCTCGGCCAGCTGCAGGGCGGGTTTGCCGCCGTCCTGGTTGCCCATTGCAGCAAACAGCTTGACAAAGGAGTTGGTGGATGGCTCCATCTGGTGGGCGCGGCGGTAGGCATCCAGCGCTTGTGCCGCCTGCCCATGCGATTGTGCGATGTCACCCAGCAGGCTGACGCCGACAGCACTTTTTGGATACTTCACGATGATGTCACGGGCGAGTTTTTCAGCTTTATCGAACTCGCCCTGACGCAATTGCACCTCGGCCATCAAAGCCATGGCGGGCAGATAATTTGCTGAAGTTGATAGCGCCTTATCCAGGCTATATGAGGCCCCTGACCAGTTTTTTGCCTGCATCTGCAACTGGGCTATCTGCACTTGCCAAACCGGGTCGTACTCGGCCACGCGGGTGGCTGAGGTCAAGCTGTTCTTAGCTCCCACGGTGTCACCGTTGGCCAATTCGGCGCGAGCGTAGACCATCAGCACCGCCAGATCGTCTGGTGACTTGGCTGCAGCTTTTCTAACAGCATCCAGCGCCGGGCCAGGTCGGCCGTAACGCAAATGAAAGTCCGACAATGCGAGTGCCCACCGCGTTTCGTTGGGCCCCGAGAGGTCAGTGGCTTTTTCCAGCCAGCGCTGAGCCTCGGCCTGCTGGCCACGCCGGTCTGACAGCAGCCCCATCTCAAACATCGCTTCGGTGTTTTTCCCGTTGTCTTTCAATATAGCGTTCAGACGCGCGGCTGCCGCGTCATAAGCGTGGGTGGCCATGTCGACCCGTGCCAGATGCAACTTGGCAGAAACCAGACTGGGATCAAGCTGGATGGCCTTTTCAAAAGCCGCCCTGGACTCTTTCACTTTGAGGTTCTGGCCCTGTGCCATTCCCAGCAGGTTATAAAACCCAGCGTTGTTAGGCTGTTGCTTGACCAGCGTTTCAGCCAACGCCGCCGCCTTGGCCGCCTGGTTGCTACGCAGATACATGCCGATCAATGCGGTAGCAGCCTGCGTCTGGCGTGGGTCTTTCTTGAAAGCTGCTTCAAGCTGGGTGATGCCACTAGCTGCCTGGCCATCGCGAATCAGGCTTAGGCCCAGCGCAGAGCGATATTCGGGCCTATCCTGTGTCTGAATCGCCTGCTGCAACAGGGTGGCCGCCTTGGCGTTCTGGCCGTTTGACATCAGGGCCGAGGCCAGCATGGTCATGGCCTGGCCGTCTGCAGGGTTGATTTTCAGATAGCCCTGCAGCACATCGATGGCCCGGTTGGTGTTGTTCTGGTTCAGGTAAATCTGCGCCAGAAGTTTGGACACTGGGGTGTTGCTTTGACCTTTTTGAAATTGCTCTAGGAACTGCTGGGCTTTTTCGGGCTCATTGAGTCCATAGTGCGCCAGCCCCGCCAGCATCAACCACTGCGGCCGATAACGAATGAAGTCAATAGGCACGGGGTCAATCAAATCGGTGATCCCCTTGAGTGCCTGTTGCGCCACAGCAGGTTGATTGTTGCGCTCGGCCAGTAGTGCCTGCAGGTAGTAAGCACGCGGCTCGTTGGGTCCATCGGGACCATCTGGTTCGTTACGCGCGATACGGGCATCTCGAGCGTTGCGGGTCAGGGCATCAATGTCAGCCTGCGCATCTGCCGGGCGGTTCAGGTCCAAATACAGCCCGGCCCTGGCCACACGGGCCTCAAGATGCTTGGGGTCAAGCTTGAGAGCCTGGTCGTAGGCCGCCAGTGTAGCTGTTAAGTTTCCCGACACGTGCGCCACTGCACCTTTCTGATACCAGACCTCAGCAGATTCGGGCGATAGTTTCATGGCTTGGGCCACGGCAGCTTCGGCCTCCTTGAACTGTTTGCCACGAATGCGAATACCGATTTCAGCCAGCCAGGGAGCTGCAGATTGCGGGTCGAGCGCTCGTGCCTCGTCTACCGCTTTAATGGCGGCACGCATATCGCCGGTATCGGCGCTGGCGGCTGATTTCAACAGCCAGACTTGCGACTGCACGTCGCGCGGCAAGCCATCCACGCTGAATAGCGGCAGGCTCAGTACTTGCAACTGTTTGCCCTGAGCGATATAGGCCTGCGCCATGGGCACCACCACCTCGGCACGGTTGACACCCAGGCGCAACGCCTCGTTGAACGCCACCTCGGCGGCCACCACATCACCGTTTTGCAGCAAGGCCTTGCCCAGCAGCATCTGCACCGGCAGCATGTTTTTGTCGATCTGCAAGGCGTTTTTGAGTTGGATGATGGCACCGTCCATGTCCTGCTTTTCAAAGCGGGTGAGTGCATCTTCGTAATACTTGGAGGCTTTGGCATCGGCCGCCCACGCCATAGTGTTCGCCGACAAACTCGCACACGCCAGCAAAGCGAGACTGAGTGCGCGGAGTTTTACTGGGATTCGCGGGTGGGGTGACGGAGTATGTGGCATGGGAGTTTGCTCGAAATGGGGTGGCCGAGAGGTTTGGCTGAGCCGCACGATATTAACGCGAAAGCTTCCCAATGCTGGCTTGGAGACAGGTAGGTAGAAGTCACGCCAGCGTTTCAAGGATCACACCGCATAATGAAAGAATGAACTGGAGATCTACCTCAATCACCCTGACGCTGGCGGCAGTCTTAATTGCCACGGCTGCCCACGCCGACCTGGCGAGCACCATTGTCCGGATCAAACCTTCCATCGCGATCGTCGGCACCTACAAAGCCACCAACAGCCCGCGTTTCACGCTGCGTGGCACCGGGTTTGTGGTGAGTGACGATGCCCGGCAGGGCCAAGGCAACCGGCTGGTGACCAACGCCCACGTGCTGATGCCACCTGCAGACGTTGACCCGGATGCGACCCTGGTGGTGCAGCTTAGGTCTGGTGCCAACGGCTGGCAGACGCGCGCTGCCAAGGTGCTGGAGGTGGATACTCAGCATGACCTGGCGTTGCTACGTTTTGATGGGCCAGCCGTGACGGCTTTCAAAGTCGGTAACTCCGACAAGGTTCAGGAAGGCCAATCGGTCGCGTTCATGGGGTTCCCGATTGGCGGGTTGCTGGGGTTCTCACCCGTCACACACCGGGCCACCATATCGTCCATTGCACCTGCGGCGCTGCCAACGCCGACTGCCAGCCAGCTCAACCCAGAGGCCATCCGCAGCCTGCGTGGTAATAGCCCTTTTGATATTTTTCAGCTGGACGGCACCGCCTACCCGGGCAACAGCGGCGGCCCTCTGTTTGACCCGGACACCGGCGAAGTACTCGGCGTGGTCAACATGGTGCTGATCAAGGGTACGCGTGAATCGGCGCTGAGTCACCCGTCGGGCATCAGCTACGCGGTGCCGTCGCGCTGGGTGCTGGAGTTGCTGCAGCGAAACGCCGGCAACTGACCCGCCACAAGCGGATCAGACCGCGTCAGGCAAAAAGCGGGTGGCGTTGTCCAGGTCGGCATGGGTGGTGCCCGACTGCATGGCGTTGACGAATTTGCGCCAGGCCAGGTCGGGCTCTGCCAACTGGAAACCATAAAACCCCGGCAGGCCGTTGGCTCGGTCACGCACGGCCGTGGCGTGGGTGATGGACTTCTCGGCCTGACCGAGCTTGATCGTCGCCTCGCCCCATTCGCCCAGCGGCAGAGCCACTTTGGAATACACCTGGAAGCCGTAGAGCGACAGATCAACCACCAAGAGGTCATAAGCACGGGCCTGCGTTGCCACCTTGACTTCAAATGTGCCGGGGCATTTGACCGAGTAGCGCTGGTGACTGCGCTGCACCTGCTGGGCGGTGGGCTGGGCCATCGCTGGCAGCACGGCCTGGAAAGCGTCCAGGTTGTAAATGGCGTGCAGCAACTGTTTTTTGTGCTCGTCAAGCTGCGCGAACACTTGGGTACGCTGGTTGAAAAAGTAATCCAGCAGCGCGGGGGTCATGACCGGGTCGTTGGTGGTGAAGTAGCGGCGGGTGGGCAAGACGATGTTGGGCATGACCGCTTCGATGAAGTAATGGTGCATATTGCGGCGCAGGGGCTTTTTGCCATACACCTTCTCGAACAGCGCGGGCGCGGTTTTCAGGTCCAGCGTGGCCCCGACGGCTGGTGCGCCATTGGCAAAGTCGTAGTTGTCGACCGATTTCTCGCTCAGGCGCTCAAAAAACAGCAGCGACTCGTACATCTCGATGCGGTTGGGGTTGACTGCGATCACCAGATGGCGGGTGTCAAAGAAGGTCGTGCAATAGTTGTACATGAACTTCATCAACGGAAACAGGATGGTGCCGCCAGTTTTGCGGAACTTGGGGTGCACCGCCAGGGCGGAGACCTCGGCAATCTGCCCTGTTCGCTCGCGCACCTGGTTCAGGTCAAAAATAGCTTGTAGGGGAAAACCGAACAGACTCTCGCGGATCAGCGACAAGGTCCCGACCACCTCCCCGTCAAATTTGGCGCACAGCGTGGTGGTGGTAGGCAGCGCGTGGTAGATGGTCACACGCATGCCCGATGGATCGGGCTTCATGAAGCCACTGCCGACATAGGCGTCATGCAGCAGTCTGAAGCAGGCCTCCAGTTCCTCCTGCGTCTCGGCAATTTTCAACACCAGCCTTGGGCTGGGACTGGCATCACACTCAACAAACGAGCGATAAATGGCGAACCGGGTCTGGCGCGGCAAAAACGCAAACAGTTTGCGCAAACCCTGATTGAGAGACCGCCCGAAACTCATACCTTGCTTGCCCTTCAAGATGCCGCCAAGAATTGACCGGCCGCGTCACCACCATCGTGTCTCTAATGATAGTCCTGCATACTGGGTCATGGGTGTCGGGTTAGTTGACACAGTGCTTTGCAGGACGACCGAAATGGCACCAAAAAACGCGGCAACTTGTTGTTTTGAATACGATAAGCCTGCTATTATTTTGATAGGCACAGTTCATGCTTATTCATGCTCTATTCAGGATAGAAGTAAACCACCCCCGAGATATGACCAGCGCAGACCCATCGACAAACATCCCCGCAGCTCATTCTCGCCGCGCTGCTGACAGGTTTGTATCGGAGTTGGCTGTTGAGATCGACGGAGCACCCGGTATGACCCGCAACGTCAGCGCGAACGGTGTCTATTTCGAGACCACGGTGGACAAAGCACCGGGCTCCAGAGTGCATTTTGTCGTTGATGTCATGGTCAAGGGTCAGTTGCTGCACATGGTATGTGCGGGTGAGGTGGTGCGTGTAGAGCACAAGGTCGATACGGTCGGCATTGCCGTCAAGCTGTCGAGTTCGTTTTTTACCGACACCGACAACACGCCAGACCCTTCGGAGCTGAAGGACGATTAGACTGTCGGTCATGAAAATTCTGCTGACCGGTGCTGCCGGTTTTATTGGCGCAGCCACTGCACAGCGCCTGTTGGCACGTGGCGATGACGTGCTGGGGCTGGACAACCTCAACGACTACTACGCCGTGTCGCTGAAAGAAGGCCGCCTGGGCCAACTCAGGCCCCATGGCAATTTCCGCTTCATCCAAATAGACGTGGCCGACCGGACCGGCATGGCGGACTTGTTCAAGGCTGAGCGATTTGACCGTGTCATCCACTTGGCGGCACAAGCCGGGGTGCGCTATTCGCTGCAAAACCCGCTGGCCTACATCGACAGCAATTTAGTCGGTTTTGCCAATGTTCTGGAGGGCTGCCGCCACAACCAAGTGGCGCACCTGGTGTACGCGTCAAGCTCCAGCGTCTATGGTGGCAACACGACGATGCCGTTTTCAGAGCATGACAGCGTCGATCACCCGGCCAGCCTGTACGCCGCCACCAAAAAAGCCAACGAGCTGATGGCACACACCTACAGCCACCTGTACGGTTTGCCCACCACCGGCCTGCGATTTTTCACGGTTTATGGACCGTGGGGTCGGCCTGATATGGCACCGATGCTGTTCACCGATGCCATCCTGGCCGGGCGCAGCATCGACTTGTTCAACCACGGCCAGATGCAGCGCGACTTCACCTACATTGACGACATTGTGGAAGGTGTGGTGCGCACGCTGGACCGTATCGCCACACCCAACCCGGCTTATGACAGTGCACAGCCCGACCCGGCCACCAGCCATGCGCCCTACCGGATTTTCAACATCGGCAACAGCACCCCAGTGCCACTGCTGGATTTCATCGGCTGCATTGAAAAGGCGCTCGGCAAAACCGCCGACAAGCGCCTGCTGCCGATGCAGCCCGGCGATGTAGCAGCCACTTATGCCAGCACCGATGCGCTGAACGACTGGGTGGGCTTTGCACCTGACACCCGTTTGCAGGATGGCATTGACCGGTTTGTGGCCTGGTACCGTGACTATTACCGGGTTTAGTCTGGCTCAAACCCGGGCCAGCAAACCGTTGACACCGGCCTCAATCAGGTTCAGCACACGCGAAAAGCCCGCCAGATCACCGTAATACGGGTCCGGCACGTCGGTCGTGTCCATCTCCGGGGCAAACGACAACAGCAAGCGCAGTTTGTCATGCGCATCGGGCGGGGCCAGCCGTTTGAGGGCCGCCAGATTGCCTTCATCCATGGCAAGAATCAAATCAAAACGCTCAAAATCCTGCGCGCTGACCTGCCGCGAGCGGGTTTTGACCGGGGTGTACTGACGCTTGAGCAGAACCGATTGCGCGCGCGCGTCCATACGTTTGCCACCTTGCGCCGCGTGGGTGCCAGCAGAGTCCAACCGCAACTCGCCCGCGCGGCCCTGATTGCGGACCAGCTGCTGGGCCACTGAGAGCGCCATGGGAGAGCGGCACACATTGGCCATGCACACCATCAGGACTTGGGTCATGGCGCGGGATTCTATCGGTGCGGGCGCAACAGCACGCCCAAAGCGCCGCTTCTTTACCGCTACAACCCCATCGCTTGTGAGTAAACTGCACGGATGACCTGGTGCGCCCAGGACCTTATCGCCTCCGGAGTTCACGCATGAAACTGCACCATTTGACGATTTTTCTGCTGGGCTTGCTGCTGAGCGCCCTGTGCATGGCGCAAGCCAATCCACAAGCCATGCTGCAAGCCAGCGATGCAGTGCGCAACCCCGACAAACCATTTGCCGTGACGGTGACGCTGATCGAATACCGCGACGGCAAGCAGACCGATACCAGCACGCTGGCCAGTTACGCCAAGTCGGATGCGCGCAGCGGCCAGTTCCGCACCCTGATCCGCTTCGTGGCCCCGGCGCGTGACGAAGGCAAGCTGATGCTCAAGGCCGGCAACGACTTCTGGTTTTACGACCCGGCCAGCCGCGCCAGCGTGCGCCTGTCACCTCAGCAGCGCCTGATGGGCCAGGCCTCCAACGGCGACGTGGTCACCATCAACCTGGCCAAGGATTACCAGGCCAAGCTGGGCCAGATAGAAGACATTGCCGACGGCAACCGCCAGACGCGCCACAGCACCCGGCTGGACTTGAGCGCCAGCAGCCCGGATGCCACCTACAACCGCATTGAGCTGTGGGTGGACAGCGCCAACAACCAGCCCATCAAAGGCAAGTTCTATTCAGAGAGCGAGCGCCTGCTCAAAACCGTGTATTACCGGCGCTACCAGCCGCAATTGGGCAAGGAGCGACCCACCGAGATGGTCATCATTGACGGGCTGGACAGTAAATGGGTGACGGTGATGCGCTACTCTGACTTTGTGTTTCGCGACGTGCCTGAAGTCTGGCTGCAGCGCGACTACCTGCCCAACTTCAAGCCGGAGTGATTTATATGCAAAAACAGGCTCTAGCCCTTATATCCATTGCGCTATGCGCTCCTGTTTTTGCAGCTGACGTTGCGGAAGACGATGCGCTCAACCTGGCCGATGCCACCACCGAGACCGTCAAGACTGAGGCCAGCGCCTGGCGTATCTTCACGGAAGCCACCGCCGGGCGAACCACCGTCCATCAGCCTGGGGTGCCGGATGCGACCGAAGACACGCAGCGTCTGTCGCTGGACCTGCTGTTTGACAAAAAGCTCACCCCAGAGCTGCGTGGCGTGCTGTCAGACCGGCTGGACCTGAACCATCAAAGCGACATTCTGGGCAACCAGACGCTCAACAGCCTGAAAGAGGCCTACCTGAGTTGGCAGCCGCAAAGCGACCGCGTGCTGGACGCGGGCCGCATCAACGTGCGCTACGGTGCGGCCATGGGTTACAACCCGACCGACTTCTTCCGCGAAGGGGCCAACCGCGCCATCACCTCGTTTGACCCGAATGCCATCCGCGAGAACCGCATGGGCACGGCCATGTTGCGTGGCCAGACCTTGTGGGCAGGCGGCGCACTGACGGCGATTTACGCACCGAAGGTGGCCGATGCGCCCAGCAATGCGGACTGGAGCGCTGACTTTGGCGCCACCAACAACCGCAACCGCTGGATGCTGGCGGCCAGCCAGCAAATCGCCAACAATTTCAACCCGCAGGTTGTGCTGTACGGCGACGACCGGCAGCCGGTACAGATGGGCATGAACCTGACCATGCTGGTCAACGATGCGACTGTGGCAAACATCGAATGGTCAGGCGGACGGCAAAAAAGCCTTTTGGCGCAAGCCCTGCCGCTGTCCCCCGGCGTGGCGCAGGACGAAGTGTTTCGCAACCGGCTGGCCACGGGCCTGACGTACACCAGCGCCAGCAAGCTGTCGCTCACCGCCGAGTACCACTACAACGGCGCAGCAGTGGACCAGGCAGTGTGGAACGCCTTGCGCACCAGCTCGATGCCGGACTATGCGAGCTACCGCCAGCTCATAGCACAGGAGCTTGATCTGACCACGCGCCAGGCGGCTTTTCTGCGCGCCAGTTGGCAGGACGCTTTCATCAACAAGCTCGACCTGACCGCCATGCTGCGCTACAACCTGGACGACCACAGCAAGCTGTCGTGGCTGGAGGCGCGCTACCGGCTTGACAAGTCCGAGATCGCCTTGCAGTGGCAACTGGCAAGTGGCGACAACACCAGCGACTTTGGCGCGATGGCACAGCGGCGCTACATCCAAGCGCTGTTCAGGTACTACTTCTAACTTGCCTTTGCTATTGACTTTGAAGCTTCTAGCCCTTGCTGAATAAGGGCTGGCGGCCTATTTTCCATCTAATCCAGCAAAGCGGCTATTTCTTCATGGCCACAGAAGGCTGGACAAGATTGTCCTCATACGGGTGGCGCGGGCCGCCAAAAGAGCGCAGCACGCGTTTGACGTAGTTGCGCGTTTCCAGATACGGCGGCACACCTTTGTAGCGCTCCACCGTGCCTTCACCAGCGTTGTACGCGGCAGCCACCAAGGCCACGTCGCCCTCAAAATACGCCAGCAACCAGCGCAAATATGTCAACCCACCACGAATGTTCTGCGCCGGGTCAAACGCGTTCTTGACGTTGAAGCGCTCGCTGGTTTCGGGAACGAGTTGCATCAGACCCTGCGCGTTTTTGGCCGACACCGCCTGCGGGTTGAAGTTGGACTCGGCGGCGATGATGGACAGCGCCAATTGCGGCTCGACTTTGAAGCGCGGGGCCAGTTTGTTTACGAGTTTGAAAATATCACGCGGGGCAATCAGCGAATAGTCCACCGGTGTCCAACTCGCCAATGGGGGCTCGACGGGCAGCGGCTCGGGCTCGCGCATGCAGTCGGGCATGTCAGGCTGCACGGCAGCGAACTGGTCAGCCAGATGTCGAGCAACCTCAATGCCCTGTTCGGCCGCTGCCTGAAACAGGAAAACCGCCCGGCCATCATCGCGCGGCACGCCGCGGCCATTGGCATACATCCAGCCCAGGTTGTACTGCGCGTCGCGGTCGCCTTGGCGGGCTGCCTCGCAGTAAAGGTTGGCTGCCAGCAGCGGATCGCGGCGCACACCCTCGCCGTTTTCATAAGCCAGCGCCTGCTCAAACAGACTGGCATGTTCTGCGATGGGTCGTGCCACGTCCTGCGCCAGACACGCTTGCCCGAGCAGCGCGCAAGCCAGTAATAACCAGGCGGGTGGGTGAATCAAGTGGGGCAGACGCATGCCTGCATGCTAACTTTTCCAGGGCCGCCGTGCCAGCCACCCATAAACTGCGTCATTTAAGCTTTTTGCCAGCCCAGTGCTTGAACCATGCCCACAGCCCGACGGGTGTACGGTCATCAAAGGCGACCAGGCCCCAGCGCTCGCGCCGGTGCGACATCCAGTCGCGCTTGTAAGCATCATCGCCCGTCAGGTAGTCCACTTCCTGCACGTGATCGACATCGATCACATGGCGCATCAACCCCGCTGTCAGCACCGAGCCCGCAGAAAAGCGCTCGAACCCTTCCACATAGGCCAGTTTGAAAATATTCGCCTTGCCGCCTTTGACCAGCCACAACTGCGCGGCAATGGCCTGGCCATCCAACCGTAGCACCCCCATGCGCAACCAGCCCTGGGCCGCCGCCATCCGTGCCAGGGCCGGAATGAAGCGGCTGTTGGGTTCGGGACCTTTCCAGCTTTTTTGATAGACGCTGACAAAATCGTCGATCGCAGCCTCCAGACCGGCATCCGGGTGCTGCTGGATGTCGATGCGCCACAGCCCCTGACGGGTAAGCCTGCGCTGTCCGCGCGCAATGCTGTGGCGCAAGGGCGAGGGAAGTGTTTCTGAATACCCGGCAAACGAGCGACCGGCCACCTGCAGATACCAGTTGCCAAAACAAAAGTAGCGATCCACCCGATATCCCGCATGGCGCAAAGCCAGCTCAAACCCGGTGAAAAACGGGGACTGCGGGTCCATCGGGTCCCACATCAGCACCGGCCAGCGCGACGGATGTTGCCGGATCGCCTGGGCCAATGCCTGCCAGAGCGCGCCTTCAGGCACTGCCGCGCCCGCATCGCTGCCGCCGGGCGCTGACCAGACCATTGGTACAAAGAGGCTGGTGTAATAATTGCTCAGGCCGGTGAGTGTCTGGCCCGCGAGCAGCGGCAGGCCAACCACCGGGCCCGCCCGCCAGTCACCCGCCAGCCACAACTGGCAAGCTCCTGATCCTTGACTGGTAGCCTCCAGCCCGCAGGTGGCCAGGCTGTCAAACCACGCCAGCGTGCCAAACACATCCGCATCGGCTGGTGCTTGCTGCGCCACGCCGTGCTGGGCCAGCAGGGTATGCAGACTGTCAAAATTGTCCAGAATCTGGATGGCGGGTGGGCTCACTCGGGTCTTTCTGGCTGAGGGCAGTTCACTGGTTATCATAACCAGCGGTTTTCCGGATACAGGGTGCAAGCCGGGGCGGGACAGGCCTGGCGATGGGTGCCTCGCACCCCACATAGACAGATCAAGGAGTAGCGGTGGCCGTAGAGACTGACGTGTTGCGAATTCTGGACAGCGTGCTGAGCCTGCAGGGCCGCACTGCGCGCTGGCAGCGTCACACCCCCTTGCTGGGCGCGGTGCCTGAACTCGACTCGATGGCGGTGCTGGGCATCATCACCGCGCTGGAAGAACGTTTTGCTTTCATCATCCACGACGATGAGATTGACAGCGCGGTGTTTGCCACGCTGGGCTCGCTGACTGATTTCGTGACCGCCAAACTGGCTGACTGAGACACCGCCCAAGCCCATGACGCAGCCTGATGCTTCTCTGCAAGCTTTTTTCATGGACGGTGCACGCGGCCAGCGGTTTTGTCTGCTGCACACACCACCGCCTGGCCAGAGCGTGCGCGGACATGTGGTGTATGTGCACCCTTTTGCGGAAGAAATGAACGCCTCACGGCGCATGGCCGCCTTGCAGGCGCGCGCGCTGGCCCAGGCCGGTTTTGCCGTACTGCAGATGGACGTGATGGGCTGTGGTGACAGTTCCGGACATTTTGAAGAAGCCACCTGGGACCGTTGGCTCGACGACGTGACGCTGGCCCAGCAGTGGATGCAGGCGCGCTGGCCGCAACCCGCCTGGTTGTGGGGTTTGCGCGCCGGTGGCCTGCTGGCCGCACAGGTTAGCCGACGTGAAGGGCGGCCGACCAACCTCCTGCTGTGGCAACCCGTGTCGTCTGGCAAGCAGCATTTGAACCAGTTCTTGCGGCTCCAGATGGCTGGCGACATTGCACGCGGCGAGCCCAACCGGGGTACCTCACGCCTGATGCACCTGCTGGAACAGGGCGAGTCGGTCGAGGTGGCGGGCTACAGCATCTCGGCTGCGCTGGCCCAAGGCATGGCGCAGGCCGATCTCGATGCGCTGCCCGCTGGCACGCAAGTCGTCAGTCTGGAGCTGGGTAACACCGAAACTGACCCCGTCTCTCCGGCGCTGGCAGCGCAACTGCAGCGCTGGCAAACGGCTGGCTGTAGCGCGCAGGCCAACGTGGTGGCTGGATCGGCATTCTGGCAAGTGCAGGAGTGTCCCGACAGCCCGAACTGGTTGACGGCCAGCACGAACGCCCTGACCGGCATCCGATCTGAGGGTGTAACGTGAATTTCACTGACCAGTCGGTTGTGATGCCCTGCCACGGCGAGAACCTGGTGGGCATCCTCTCGCAGCCAGAACAGCCGTCCACCTTGGGGCTGGTGATGGTGGTGGGTGGGGCTCAATACCGCGTAGGCAGCCACCGCCAATTTGTGTTGCTTGCGCGCTGCCTGGCCAGTGCGGGGTTCCCGGTATTGCGCTTTGACCACCGAGGCTTGGGTGACAGCAGCGGTGAGCGCATGGGTTTTGAGGCCATCGACGACGACATTGGCGTGGCCGTACAGACCCTGCAGCGCCAGTGCCCCGGCGTGCAGCGTGTGGTGCTGTGGGGCTTGTGTGATGGGGCTTCGGCGGCGTTGCTGTACAGCGGGCAACGTCATGATGCGCGCGTAGCGGGCCTGTGCCTGCTCAACCCTTGGGTGCGTTCGGATGCCACGCTGGCACGCACACGCATCAAACACTATTACGCTGGGCGCTTGCTGGAGTCATCTTTCTGGCAACGCCTGTGGCAGGGCCAATATGAGTGGCGACCGTCGCTGGCGGGGTTATGGCAAAGCCTGCGAGACTTTCGCATGGGGCCGCCATCGGCAGAGCCTGAGCCTTCTTTCCAGCAAGACATGGCGCGAGCCTTGCGCCGATTCCCTGGTGAGGTGTTGCTTCTGTTGAGCGCCTGCGACTACACCGCTAAAGAGTTTGTCGAATGTGCGCAAAGTGACCCGGCCTGGAAAGGCCTGCTGCAGCGAGAGCAGTTGCAGCGCGTCGATGTGGCCGATGCGGATCACACCTTCTCCAAAGCCATCTGGCGCGCCACTGCCGAGCAGGCGGTGCTGGCGTGGATGCGTCGGCTGGAGGGCCATGCTTGAAGCGCGTATTGATGGTGGCGTTTCATTTTCCGCCGCTGGCGGGTGGTAGTGGCATTCAGCGGACCTTGCGTTTCGCCCAACATCTGCCAGCGCTGGGCTGGCAACCATTGGTGCTGTCGGCTGACCCACGAGCTTACGCGCAGACCAGCACGGAATTGTTGGCAGAGGTCCCCTCAGAGACTGTCGTGCAACGCGCTTTTGCACTGGATACGGCGCGCCATATGAGCCTGCGTGGACATTACATGGGCTGGATGGCCCGCCCGGACCGATGGGTGAGCTGGCAATGGGCCGCAGTGCGCGACGGGTTGAAAATGATCGACACCTTCAAGCCAGATGCTATCTGGTCTACTTACCCAATTGCCACAGCACACTTGATTGGTGCCCGCTTGCAGCGTAAAACCGGGTTACCTTGGATCGCTGATTTTCGCGATCCGATGGCGCAAGACGGCTACCCCAGTGATGCAGCCACCTGGCAGAGTTTCAAGCGCATTGAAGAGCGCGCTGTCACTCAAGCTTCTGCGTGTGTGTTTACAACACCGGGCGCTGCCCGGATGTACCGGGTACGGTACCCGCAGGCACCCACGCGAATGCAGGTCATAGAAAACGGCTTTGATGAAAGCAGCTTCGCAGGATTGAGCAAACACACGGTTGCATTGAACCCGGGCAAACTGACCTTGTTGCACAGCGGTATCGTTTACCCCTCAGAGCGCGACCCCGGGCCCTTCCTGGAAGCCGTGGCGCAGTGCCTGCAACAGGGCAGCATTCAAAGAGAGCGTCTGCGCATCCGCTTTCGCGCGGCAGTACATGAGAATGTACTTGTCGGCATGGCTCAAAAATACCAGCTGCAAGATGTCATCGAGCTACTCCCCTCGTTGTCTTACCGCGAGGCACTGGCAGAAATGCTGTGCGCTGATGCCCTGCTGGTGATGCAGGCCGCCAACTGCAACGAACAAATCCCGGCTAAATTGTATGAATACCTGCGTGCAGGGTGTCCCATTCTGGGTCTGACTGATGCCGACGGCGACACAGCTGGCGCGCTGCGAGCATCCGGGATTTCCTCCATAGCAGCGCTTGACAGCGTGGAAGACATTGCTGCCCTGCTGCCGCTGTTTTTGACACAAGTCGCCAACGCCAAGGCAGATGCCCCACAAACCTGCACAGTGCAGGCCGCCGAAAGACACCTACGTTCGCTGGAACTGGCGAAATTACTCGACGAAGTGACGCGCAACAGCAGCGTGTCAACCAACCATACGTCTGTAGCGGCCAGCCTGTAAGATGGTCGGCTATGTTGCAGGCCACTTTATTACCTGAGCTCATTAACCTGACGGCGCAGCAGCGCCCGGACGCTGTCGCCTTGACACACGGATCGGATCACTGGACCTATGGCGAGCTGGCTGGTGCCATGGCCAGCGGGGCCTCGGGGCTGCTGCAACTGGGTTTGCAGCGTGCTGAGCGGGTGGGCATTTACCTGGAAAAGCGTTTTGAGACCGTGGTGGCGAGCTTTGCCGCGCCGCTGGCCGGTGCGGTGTTCGTACCGATCAACCCGCTGCTCAAAGCCGATCAAGTGGCACACATCCTGCGCGATTGCAATGTGCGCCTGCTGTTGACCTCACCCGAGCGGCTGGCGACGCTGACTGCCGTCTTGCAGGCATGCCCTGACCTGCAGCATGTGGTGCTGTGCGCACCCGCCGATACGCCTGCTGAGCCCGCGCACTGGACCATCTCGTTGTGGCAGGACATCTCCAAGCACCCGGCGCGACCTGGCCATCGGGTCATCGACGCGGACCTGGCGGCCATTTTGTATACCTCCGGCAGCACCGGGCAGCCCAAAGGCGTGATGCTGTCACACCGCAATCTGGTGGCAGGCGCCAGAAGTGTGGCTGCGTACCTCGACAACCAGCCTGACGACACGCTGCTGGCGGCCCTGCCGCTGTCGTTTGATGCGGGTTTCAGCCAGCTCACCACCGCGTTTCATGTGGGTGCGCGGGTGGTGTTGCTCAATCATCTGCTGCCGCGCGATGTGCTCAAGTCGATGGCACACGAAAAAGTCACCGGCTTCACCGCCGTGCCACCGCTGTATCTGCAATTGGCCTCACTTGATTGGCCAGATACCATCCGTGAGCATCTGCGCTATTTCGCCAACACCGGTGGCCACCTGCCGCGAGAAGCGCTGGCCCAACTGCGCCAGCGCGTGCCCCAGGCCAAACCCTTTTTGATGTACGGTCTGACCGAAGCCTTTCGCTCCACTTACCTCCCGCCGCATGAGGTTGACCGCAAGCCCGACTCCATCGGCCAAGCCATCCCCAACGCCGAGGTGCTGGTGCTGCGACCGGACGGCACGCCCTGCGCGCCTGATGAGCCCGGCGAACTGGTCCACCGCGGCGCGCTGGTGGCGCTGGGCTACTGGAATGACGCCGAAAAGACCGCCGAACGCTTCAAGCGGCTGCCTGATGTCACGCCGGGCCGCCCGGCCGGGCTGCAGTTGCCTGAAATGGCGGTCTTCTCGGGTGACACGGTGCGCCAGGATGCCGAGGGTTTCCTGTATTTTGTCGGTCGGCGCGACGAGATGATCAAGACCTCAGGCTACCGGGTCAGCCCGACCGAGGTGGAAGACATCCTCTACGCCACGCAGCAGGTTGGCGAATGTGTGGCCTTTGGCGTGCCCCACGACTTGCTAGGTCAAGCTATTCAAGTCATAGCTACTTGCCCCTATGATGCAAGGCCTGGAGGCCAAAAAGATCTATTATCCGAGTGCCGAACCCGAATGCCCGCCTACATGCTGCCAGCGGATATTGCCTGGGTAGCGGGGCCATTGCCGCGCAACGCCAATGGCAAGATAGACCGTGCCTTGCTGGTTCGAAACTGGTTAGAGAGCCAAGCGGATAAAAGCTTACCCCACCCGTGCGGGAGATGAATCTCACCATGCAAGATGCGCCACCCCCTTTACCCCATCATGCGCCGATGACCCAGTTTGCGGTGAGCCACGGCGAGTTGATGCCCGGGGGCGAGCGCTTGTCCACCCTGGCGGCGCGCGTCGGGCAAACCCCGTTTTACGCTTACGGCAGATCTCAGTTGCGCCAGCGTGTCACCGAACTGCGCCAGGCCCTGCCCGCAAAAATCAGGCTGCACTATGCCATGAAAGCCAACCCCATGCCCGCGCTGGTGGGCTTCATGGCGGGTCTGGTCGATGGTGTGGACGTAGCCTCGGCAGGCGAGCTGAAGATTGCACTGGATGCTGGTGTCAGCCCCAAGGACATCAGCTTTGCCGGACCGGGCAAGCGTGATGCCGAGTTGCGCCAAGCGGTGGCGGCGGGGGTGCTGGTGAACATTGAGTCCTTTCGCGAGGTGGATGTGCTGGCCCATGCGTCCCAGGCGCTGGGCTTGCCGGCCCGCGCAGCTGTGCGCATCAACCCCGACTTTGAGCTCAAAAGCTCCGGCATGAAGATGGGTGGCGGTGCCAAGCCGTTTGGCGTGGATGTGGAACAGGTCCCGGCCCTGCTGGCCAACATGGGCCGTGCAGGGTTGCATTTTGAAGGTTTTCACCTTTATCCGGGTTCGCAAAGCCTGAGCACCGAAGCCATTTGTGAGGCGCTGCAACATTCCTTCGATCTCGCCGTGCGATTGTCGCAGCACGCCCCTGACAAGGTGCGGGTGCTGAATCTGGGCGGCGGCCTGGGCGTGCCTTATTTTCCAGGGGACCAACGACTTGAACTGAAACCTATCGCCGATCAACTGGAGCGCTTGCTGCAACTCGCCAAGGCCCAGTTGCCACAGACCGCCCTGGTGCTGGAACTGGGGCGTTATCTGGTGGCCGAGGCCGGCATTTACGTGACCCGCGTGGTGGACCGCAAACTATCGCGTGACCAGTTGTATCTGGTGACGGATGGTGGGCTGCACCATCACCTGGCGGCTACCGGCAACTTCGGGCAGGTGCTGCGCAAGAACTATCCCGTGGCCATTGGCAACAAGATGGATGTGCCAGCCAGCCAGTTGACCACGGTGGTGGGGCCGTCCTGCACACCACTGGACGTGCTGGCAGACCGCCTGCTGCTGCCTGAGGCACAGGTCGGTGATCTGGTGGTGGTGTTTCAGTCCGGGGCCTACGGGGCCAGCGCCAGCCCGCATCAGTTTCTGGCGCACCCGGCCTGCGTTGAGGTGCTGGTTTAACACCCGCATGCGAAGCGCTATCCTGGCCTGGCTGGTGGCTGCGGTGTGCCTGGCGGCGGGGCTGGGCATGGCCTGGCATCACCCCGTATCACCCCTGCTGTGTCTGGTGCTGCTATGTCTGGCGACTTGTCTCGTGGCCTGGCAGCCGCGGCTATGGCTGTGGTTGGTGCCTGCCTGTCTGCCCTGGTTGAACTTTTCGCCCTGGACCGGCTGGCTGATGTTTGAAGAATTTGACATTCTGCTGCTGGGTGCCTTGGCCGGTGGCTACGCGCGCCTCGCCTGGGAGACCCCACCAAGTGATGCCGCTCCCCCGGCCTTGGCTGCGCGGGTGCTGGTTGCGCTGGTGGTGCTGACCGGTTTGCTGGCGCTGGTCCGTGGTTTGGCTGACGCGGGAGGCCTGCGTTTTGACTGGTTTGCCAATTACAGCGACGCGCTCAACAGTTGGCGGGTATTCAAAAGTCTGGGATTTGCCGCACTATTTATCCCGCTTCTGCGCCGGGAAATAGCCACCGCTCCCCGGCTTGCACCGGCCTGGCTGGCGACGGGCATCGTCAGCGGACTGGCATTGGTGGTGTTGGCCACCTTGTGGGAGCGCGCCGCCTTCCCTGGACTGCTGGACTTCTCGAATCCCTACCGCACAGTAGCCCTGTTTTGGGAGATGCATGTGGGCGGTGCCGCGATCGACGCGTATCTGGCCATCACCGCACCCTTTGTGGTGTGGGCGTTGTCCACGACACGTCGACCGGGCTTGTGGGCTGCTTTGGCTGTACTTGCCATTCTGACAGGCTACGCTTGCCTGACCACCTTTGCGCGCGGTGTCTATCTGGCAGTAGCTGCGCCACTGGCTCTGCTGGCGTTCTTGATTTGGTTGCAAACCCACGCCCGCAGCGGTCGCAACCTCTGGCAGGGTTTGCGCCACCAGAGCGGTTCGCCTGGCTGGCGGGTCAAAGCCAGTGTGCTGCTGTCAATCACCCTGGTGCTGGAGGTGGTCGGTGTACTCGAAGGTGGCACCTTCATGTCCGAGCGGCTGGCCAGCGCTGAACAGGATATGTCCAGCCGGGTGGAACACTGGAAGAACGGCGTGCGCCTCATCAAGACGCCAACGGACTGGCTTTTGGGCAAAGGCCTGGGTCGTCTGCCTGCCAATTACGCGGCGCAGGTTGCGGGTGAAGAGTTTCCGGGGGATGCCAGGCACACCGTTGAGCACCAAGTCGGGAAAGTTGAGCAGCAATTTGTCACCCTGTACGGACCTAAGACCCAACCGGAGCTAGGCGGTGTATTTGAGTTGACACAGCGCGTCAACTTGACCCAGCCCGACGGCTACCGTGTCCGGATGGATGTCCGGGTGACCCGGGAAACCCGCTTTGAATTGTTTTTGTGTGAGCGCCACCTGCTGTACGACAGGACTTGCCAAGCCGCTTTTGTGCGGGTCAAGCCAGATCAAGCGGCCGGTCCCGCAGCCTGGCAACACCTCACGCTCCCCTTGGAAGGCCCGGCGCTGGGGCAAGAGCGGCGGCTGGCACCCCGGCTCAAAATGTTTTCCATCTCCGTGATTGATGCTGGCGATGTAGCCCAGGTTGACAATATCGCGCTGCTCAGTCGAGACTCAAAAGACTTGCTGACCAACGGTGACTTTTCCGCCGACTTGTCGCATTGGTTCCCGGCAGCGCAGGGCTATTTTGTGCCCTGGCATCTGGACAACCTGTATCTGGAACTGCTGGTGGAGCGTGGCGTGATGGGCTTGCTGGCATGGTTGATGCTGGTGGGTTATGCGCTTTGGCAGTTGGTGCTGGGGCGTGGCCGCCTGGAGACCATAGCGCCCTATGTGGCCGCGTCATTGGTCGCGGTGCTGTTGGTGGGGCTGGTGAGCAGCGTGATGGATGTGCCACGGGTTGCATTTCTTTTCTGGCTGCTGATTTTTCTAGCAGTTCAGCTATCAAAATCTGCACAAAATACGGCTATCCAATGCCGCAAAAGTGGCATTGAACTGTGATAAGGTTAATAAAAATCATAGTAAGGGTTAGACCATGAAGATCACCGTGATTGGCACCGGCTATGTCGGCCTGGTGTCTGGAACTTGTTTGGCTGAAGTAGGCAACGACGTACTTTGCATGGATGTGGACCCAACCAAAATCAAGATTCTGGAAGACGGCGGCATCCCGATTTTCGAGCCCGGCCTGCAGGACATGGTCAGGCGCAACGTCGCTGCTGGTCGGTTGCATTTCACCACTGACGTTGAGCGTGCCGCCCACTTTGGCACCGTCCAGTTCATTGCTGTGGGCACACCACCCGACGAAGATGGCTCGGCTGACATGAAATACGTCACCGCCGCTGCTCGCAACATCGGCAAGTTCATGACCGACTACAAGGTGGTGGTGGACAAAAGCACCGTGCCGGTAGGAACCGCCGATGCCGTGCGCGCTGCCATTCACGAAGAATTGCAAAAACGCGGTGTGAACACACCCTTCAGCGTGGTGTCCAACCCCGAGTTTTTGAAGGAAGGTGCCGCTATCGATGATTTCATGAAGCCTGATCGCATTGTGGTGGGTTGCGATGACGACGAGGCTGCCCACACCATGCGGGCCTTGTACGCACCTTTCCAGCGTAACCATGACCGACTGATCCTGATGGACATTCGCAGCGCTGAACTCACCAAATATGCGGCCAACGCCATGCTGGCCACCCGCATCAGCTTCATGAACGAAATGGCCAACCTGGCGGAAAAACTCGGGGCCGACATTGAAAGCGTGCGCCGGGGAATCGGTAGCGACCCACGCATTGGCTACGACTTTTTGTATGCTGGTGCCGGTTATGGTGGCTCCTGTTTCCCCAAGGACGTGAAAGCGCTGATCAAGACCGCTGCCGTGGATGGCGGCCTTGATCTCAAAGTGCTCAACGCGGTGGAAGCCGCCAACGATTTGCAAAAACATGTGCTGGGCAGCAAAATTAAGGCGCGCTTTGGCCAGGATTTGACGGGCAAGCATTTCGCGCTATGGGGCTTGGCCTTCAAGGCCAACACCGACGACATGCGCGAAGCCACCAGCCGTGAGGTCATCAAGGACTTGCTGGGTGCCGGTGCCACCGTGACTGCTTATGACCCGGCCGCCATGGGCGAGGCAAAGCATTGCTTTGCCAACACACCGGGCCTGACTTACGCCGAAAACCAATCTGACGCACTGGCCGATGCCAATGCACTGGTGATCGTGACTGAATGGAAGGAATTTCGCAGCCCCGACTTTGCCGTGCTGAAGGCCAAGCTCAAAACACCCATCATTTTCGATGGCCGCAACCTGTACGATCCCAGGATGGTGCGCGACCTCGGGTTTGAGTATTCGGCAATTGGCCGCTAAGTCACAACGCCGAACATCACCCCTTCAAGCTTGACAGGCCGCTGATACCAGGCACTGCCGCATCAAATCAATGATAAAAATATTCGGCCACTATTTCCACAAGCGCACGCTGTTCCAGATCGGACTGGACCTGTTTCTGCTGCTGCTGATCGCGCTGATTACCGTGTCAGCACATCAGACACCAGCCGGATCGGTGGGCTCGGCTGCGGCTGTCACTTTCGTGGTTTTGGCGGTCACGATGATGATCCTGAATGCCAGCCTTGGTTTTTACCAACGGGTTCACAACCGGTCGCTGGGTCAAACCAGCGCCCGCGCCGTCCTGGCGCTGCTGTGCATGGCCCCGGTAATTTTGGCGCTGGCGACGCGCTTCTACAACTCAAAATCATTCGCGCTGACGATGCTGGCAGCGATTGCCCTGATGTTGTTGCTGCGCGTCTATGTGATGCATTTCACGCCGCGCAATCTGATGCGCCAGCGGGTGCTTGTGTTTGGTACCGGCGCACGCGCCAAGCTGGTGGGTACAGCGTTGCTGAAATCGGACCCGACCGTCGATCTGATCGGCTACTACGCTGGTCCCAACGAACAAGAGGCCATTGTGTCGGCATGGGGTCTGTTGTCGATGACCAACTCGCTGACCGACATCGTCAAGGACCAACAGGTCGATGAAATCGTGGTGGCCTTGTCCGAGCGGCGTGGCGGCAGCATGCCTTTGCGGGAGTTGCTCGACTGCAAGCTGCAAGGGGTCAAAGTGGTGGACATCTCAACCCACTTTGAACAAACACTGGGGCAAATCAGACTGGAATCCCTGTCAGCGGGATGGCTCATTTTTGGTGATGGTTTTGCTACGGGCTGGTTACGCGCGGTGACCAAGCGAATTTTTGACATCGTTTGCGCCACCATCCTGATCGTTCTGGCCTTGCCGGTGATGCTGGCCACCGCGATACTGATCGTGTTGGAGGACGGTTTTCCCATCCTCTACTTTCAGGAGCGCGTCGGGCAAAACGGACGGCTTTTCAATGTGGTGAAATTTCGCAGTATGCGTACCGATGCCGAAAAAGATGGCAAACCACGCTGGGCCGCAGCCAAGGACGATCGCGTCACACGCGTGGGCCGGGTGATTCGCAAGCTGCGCATTGACGAGTTGCCACAGCTCTTCAGCGTGCTGGCAGGCTCGATGAGCATGGTGGGGCCGCGCCCCGAGCGCCCCTTCTTTGTCGATAAATTGACGCAGGAAATTCCCTATTACGCGATCCGCCATAGCGTCAAGCCGGGTGTCACTGGCTGGGCACAGGTACGTTACCAATATGGCTCGTCGGTAGAAGATGCAGCTGAAAAGCTGCAGTACGACCTGTATTACGTCAAGAACCACTCCTTGTTGTTGGATATCGTGGTGATGTTCGAAACCATTGGGGTGGTGGTGATGCGCAAGGGCGCACAGTAGGGCCTTGGTCATCATGAGCAGCGGCAACCTCGATTTGACCGCCTGGAGCGGCGGCCTGGCAGGGGTGTGTTACACGGTTTTTGCTTTGCGCCTGCTGCAATCAGGTTACCTGAAGCCCCCCCGTGAGGCTTCCAAAATGGCCGTGCTGGCCGCCGTGACACTGAGTGCCTTGTGGGGTTGGTCGGATTTGCTGCTGATCCTGACCCCATCGCCGCCGTTGTGGCTGCTGACCACCCTGGCTGACCAGTTGCGTTATGCCGCCTGGTTTGCCTTTTTGCTCACTCTGCTGCGTTTCAACCGGCCCGCCAAGGGCTTGAGCGGCACCAGCAGC
Organism: uncultured beta proteobacterium; assembly: GCA_903905735.1. Taxonomy (GTDB): domain Bacteria; phylum Pseudomonadota; class Gammaproteobacteria; order Burkholderiales; family Burkholderiaceae_C; genus Rhodoferax. The sequence continues at coordinate 4,262 of CAIVHU010000100.1, read as the reverse complement.
CTGCTGATCTGGGCAGTGGTACTGGCGGCAGCTGGTCCGTTGAGTCTGGGCTTGGTGGTGCTGGGTGTCGGCGCGCTCGGTGATCCGACGCGCTGGGTTCTTTTCAGCGCCATGGCCATGCCGGTGTTTGCCCTGGTGTTGCTGGAGCAAGTGTTTCGCAACGCCACCGAAGATTCGCGCTGGAACATCAAGCCACTGTCACTGGGGCTGGTCGGCACCTTTCTGTTTGACCTCTATTTGTTTTCACAGGCAGTCCTGTTTAACCGTCCGGATGAAGATGCCTTAAGTATCCGTGCTGGCGTGCACGCCCTGATGATGCCACTGCTGCTGCTGTCAAGCACCCGGCGTAGCGACTGGATCGCCAAGATACGGCTCTCACCCAAAGCTGCTTTTCACTCTGCAACGCTGCTGATCGCAGGCATTTACCTGATCTTCATCTCTGGCGTGGGTTACTACGTACGCTATTTTGGCGGTGAATGGGGTCGCGCCCTGCAACTGGGGCTGGTGGTGTTTGCCCTGATCGTGATGGTGATACTGGCGCTTTCGGGCACCATGCGGGCCAAGCTGCGCATCTTTCTGGGCAAGCATTTTTTTCGCTATCGCTACGACTACCGCGAGGAGTGGCTGAAATTCACCCGCGCCCTGTCGGCACAGAATTCACCCCAAGCACTGGGCCAGCAGGTGGTGCGCGGCCTGGCCGAAATGGTTGAAAGCCCCGGTGGCGGTTTGTGGCTGCGCGTCAAGGGCGAGAGCGCCTTCAGCCAGACGGCCAACTGGAACATGGCCCGCACCGACGACAAAGAAGACCTGCACTCGCCCATGTGCGAGTACCTGGCCGATGGCGGCAAATTTCTCAATCTGGAGGAATACCGGTCATTTTCCAGACGCTATGGCGCCCTCAAGATCCCCGTCTGGCTGCAGGAGTTGCCCCAGGCCTGGCTTGTGGTGCCGCTCATGGTGGGTGATGAACTGATCGGCTTTGTGGTGTTGGCCAGCGCGCGCACGCTGTTTGAGGTGAACTGGGAAGTCAATGACTTGCTCAAGACTGCCAGCCAGCAGGCGGCCAGCTACCTGGCGCAGATGCAGGCCACCGAAGCCCTGCTGGAGGTTCGCAAATTTGATGCCTTCAACAAAATGTCAGCTTTTGTGGTGCATGACCTGAAAAACATCGTCACCCAACTCTCGTTGATGCTGAAAAATGCCAAACGTCACGGTGACAACCCCGAGTTTCAGCAAGACATGCTGATGACGGTAGAAAACGCGCTGGAGCGCATGCGCCAGATGATGTTGCAATTGCGCGAAGGGGCCACGCCGCCCGGAAAAGCCTTTGGTGTCAACCTGATGGCCATCGTGCAGCGGGTTCAGGCGGTAGCCACCGCGCGAGGGCGCACCCTGGACATCCAGACCCTGGAACCGGTGGACGCGCGTGGCCACGAAGAACGGCTGGAGCGCATCATCGGCCATGTGGTACAAAATGCTTTTGACGCCACTGACCCGAGTGGCCATGTCTGGCTGAAACTGGAGCGCGCCGGCGGTCAGGCGCGCGTTGTGGTCACAGACACCGGCCAGGGCATGACGCAGGAATTCATCCGCGACCGGCTCTTCAAACCGTTTCAAACGACCAAGCAAGCTGGCATGGGCATCGGGGCCTATGAAAGTTATCAATATGTGCAGGAGCTAGGCGGCAAGATAGATGTACAGAGCGAAATCAACCGGGGAACTACGGTGACACTGTTGCTGCCACTGTTTGAAACCCAAACAACCTCCGACCTTCATTCCATGGAAAGCGCATGACAGCCGAAAAATCCCGCCCCCTGATGATCGTCGAAGACGATCTGGCGCTGCAAAAGCAGATCAAATGGTCGCTCGACCGGTTTGACTGCGTCACCGCAAGCGACCGTGAGAGTGCCTTGTTGCAGTTGCGCAAGAGCCTGCCTGCGGTGGTGACCATGGACCTGGGACTGCCACCCGATGCCGATTCGGTGTCTGAAGGCTTCAAGCTGCTGGAACAGATCATGGCGTTTGATGCCGACATCAAGGTCATTGTGCTCACCGGCCAGAACGACCAAGCCAACGCCCTGCGCGCCGTGGCCATGGGTGCCTATGATTTTTTCGCCAAGCCGTTTGAGCCAGAGTTGCTGAACCTGACAGTAGAGCGTGCCTTCCGGCTGTTTGAACTGCAGGCTGAAAACAAGCGCTTGCGCGCGCTGCACCAACCTGACGCCCTCGCGGGTCTGACCACCCGCGACCCGCAAATGATGCGTATCTGCCGCACCATCGAAAAAGTAGCCAGCAGCAACGCCACGGTCATGCTATTGGGTGAAAGTGGCACCGGCAAAGAAGTGCTGGCGCGTGGGCTGCATCAGGCCTCACCACGTCGGGACGAAAAGTTCGTGGCCATCAACTGCGCCGCGATCCCGGAAAACCTGCTGGAAAGTGAGCTCTTTGGCTACGAAAAAGGCGCCTTTACGGGTGCGGCCAAAACCACACTCGGCAAAATCGAAACGGCCAACGGCGGCACCTTGATGCTCGATGAAATTGGCGACTTGCCCTTTCAGCTACAGGCTAAGCTGCTACGATTTTTGCAGGAACGCACGATTGAGCGCGTGGGCGGTCGGCAAGAGATTGCGGTGGATGTTCGCATCATCTGCGCCACGCATCAGGACCTGATGGCATTAGCCAAGGAAAGCAAGTTCCGCGAAGACCTGTACTACCGCCTGGCCGAGATTGTGGTCAACATTCCGCCCCTGCGCGACCGGGTCGGCGACTCGGCCCTGCTGGCACATGCCTTTGTGCGCCGCTTTGCGCAGGAACAGAACCGGGCCTCGCTGTCCATCAGCGAAGATGCCGTCAAGGCCATCGAACAACACCGTTGGCCCGGCAATATACGCGAGTTGGAAAACTGTATTAAACGCGCCGTCATCATGGCCGAGGGCAACCAGATCACCAGCGACGACGTCGGTCTGGCACCAGCCGCTGACGCGCTGGACACGTCGCTGGACCTGCGGTTGATTCGCGATGCCGCCGAAAAAACAGCCATACTGGCTGCCATGGGTCGCGTCAACGGCAATGTGCTCAAGGCCGCAGAGCTGCTGGGTGTGAGTCGCCCAACACTGTACGATTTGATGCACAGGCTCGGGTTGAAATAGGTCCGTATTTCGAAAAAGTTCCATTCAGGGGTACAACACATGACATTCAAAAAGAATCACACCCGTGCAGCACTGTCGGCCTTGCTGATGTCCATGCTGCTGGTGGCCTGCGGCGACAAGCCCGAAGCCATGATCAGTTCTGCCAAGGGTTATCTGGCCAAGAACGACAGCAAGGCCGCGGTCATCCAGATCAAGAATGCGTTGCAAAAAAACCCGGACATGCCGGAGGCGCGGTTCCTGCTAGGCAAAGCACTGCTGAACAGTGGTGACGCAGTAGGTGCCGAAACCGAATTGCGCAAAGCCCTGGCACTGAACTACCCGCAAGACCAGACCATCCCGCTGCTGGCCAACGCACTGCTGGCGCAGGGCCAAGCGAAGAAGCTCACTGAGGAATTTGGCAAAACTACCCTCACAGACAAAACTGCCCAGGCTGGCTTCTTGACCAGTCTGGCAGCGGCCTACGGAGCCCAGGGCCAGACCAGCCAGGCGCAGGCCTCGCTGGATGCAGCATTGGCCGTGGCCCCGGACTATGCACCCGCCAAGCTGATCCAGGCGCGCCAAAAAGGTGGGCAGCGCGACTTTGATGGCGCCGTGGCACTGACCGAAGAGGTCATTGCCAAGGAACCTCAAAATTTTGAAGCCTGGAAACTCAAGGGCGACTTGTTGCGTTACACCAAGAACCAGCCGGTCGAAGCGCTGGCGGCCTACCGCAAATCCGTCGAGATCAAACCGGACTTCATGGCCGGCCAAGCCGCCGTGATCACCCTGCTGCTGCAGCAAAATAACCTGACCGATGCCGCCACCCAGATGGAGCAGCTGAAGAAGGTTGCCCCCAATCATCCGCAAACCAAATTTTTGCAAGCCAATCTGGCCTACCAGCAAAAAGACATGAAGGCTGCGCGCGACCTGATTCAGCAAGTTCTAAAAGCTGCGCCGAACAACGTGCCGGCTCTGCAACTGGCAGGGGCGATTGAACTGCAGCTCAATTCACCCGTACAGGCCGAAACCTATCTGAGCAAAGTGCTGCAAGCCGCGCCCGGCCTGCCTCTGGCCAGGCGCCTGCTGGTGATGACCTATCTGCGTTCGGGCCAGCCCGCCAAGGCCATGGACACC
>CAIVHU010000099.1 GCA_903905735.1 uncultured beta proteobacterium | reverse complement strand
CGTGCTGACCGTGGACTACTTCGACGCCATTGGAATACCCAGACTCACATGACCTAAACTTCTCGAACCGCCCGGTGCGGACCCGCATGCCGGGTGGTGTGGCAGGGGCGCAGCTTAACGGCTGCCCCCTATGCCGATCTTTCCGTGGTTCGTCTGACCGTGCGCCAGCACACCGACAAGCGCGGCGCGAGCCGGTACATTGTCATCGGGCTCACCAAAAGCCCCCGCGACTTGTTCACCCCTTCTGGTCACGGCTCGAAAGAGATTTGACCCAGCCCTTGCGCTGGGTTTTTTTGTGCGCCCGGCACGGGCGCACTCTTGGAGGTGAAAGTCCTCCCGTAAGTTGATCACAGCGAACGAAGCGAAGCGCAACTGCATGAGGGTGACCGAGTGTGGGGAGGAAGCGTAGAGCAAAGCTGCGAGCCGATGGACAAGAACCGCATAGAAGGCGTTGCCGAGCAGGGCGAGCGGGCGAAATTCTGCGAAGCTCTCGTGATCAAGGCGAGGTGGCGTAAATGCGGCGGTTGTGCAGTGAAGGAGTGCGTTCTTACCCGGGGAGATCTCGCCTTGTGCCTGAAAGGGCGACAGCGCAAGCTGGAGCGAGAAGTCAGCAGAGGTCGTAGTAGTGGACAACGGGGCCGATGAGGCCACAAGGAAGCCACGAAGGACCAAACGAGAGTGAGTGACTGAGGACAAGGAAATGTCAAAGGCCATGCGTCAGAAGCCGGGGCAACCCGGGCGGGTGTGCGTAACGCACGGTGAAGCCGTGCGCGATCCCATCAGCGGCGAAGCCTGCGGCCCGCTCCTTGAACACCCAGACACGGGGTCGGCCAAGTTGAAAGTGGGCACAGGTGGCCTGCTGGAGATGGCGCTGACGAGACATAACCTGCAAGCCGCATGGAAGCGGGTCAAGGCCAACAAAGGTGCAGCCGGGGTGGACGGGCTCGATATTGAGCAAACCGCCCAGGTGATACGCCAGAACTGGCCCGACATCCGTCAAGCGCTGTTGGCAGGACGGTACCGGCCCAGTCCGGTGCGCAAGGTAATGATTCCCAAACCCGACGGGAGCCAGCGCGAGTTGGGCATTCCTACGGTGACAGATCGGCTGATCCAGCAGGCACTGCTGCAAGTGTTGCAACCCCTGATTGATCCCACCTTCAGCAAGCATAGCCACGGGTTTCGTCCGGGCAGACGGGCACACGATGCGGTCAAGGCCGCGCGAAGCTACGTGCAATCGGGCAAACGCGTGGTAGTGGACGTGGACCTGGAGAAATTCTTTGACCGGGTGAACCACGACATCCTGATTGAGCGGTTGAGAAAGCGCATCGACGACGCTGGCGTGATCCGGCTGATTCGAGCGTACCTGAACGCGGGGATCATGGCGGGCGGGGTGGTAATGGAGCGTCAGAAGGGCACGCCGCAAGGCGGGCCACTGAGTCCATTGCTGGCCAATGTGCTGCTCGACGAGGTAGATAAGGCATTGGAGGCGCGGGGCTACAGCTTTGCGCGCTACGCTGATGACTGCAACGTCTATGTGGGCAGTATGAAGGCGGGCGAGCGGGTGATGGCGCTGCTCAGGACGTTGTACGCCGAACTCAAGCTTCAGATCAACGAAGCCAAAAGTGCGGTGGCAAGTGCTCTGGGGCGCAAGTTCCTGGGTTACGAGCTGTGGGTGGCCAAGGGCCGGGAAGTGAAATGTGCCGTCGCTCACAAGGCGCTGGACAACTTCAAAGCCCGCATCCGTCAACTCACGCGCCGCTCAGGAGGGCGTAGCATGGAGCAAGTGGTAGAGAAACTGCGGCCTTATATGTTGGGTTGGAAGGCTTATTTTGGATTGGCACAAACGCCCAAGGTCTGGCGAAGGCTCGACGAGTGGTTGCGCCACCGATTGAGAGCCATCCAGCTCAAGCACTGGAAGAAGCCAAAAGCGATCTACCGCGAACTCAAGGCGCTGGGGGCAACAGAAGATGTGGCGGCCCGCGTGGCAGGCAACTGCCATTGCTGGTGGCGCAACAGCGACGGGGTCATCAAGACGGTGCTCACCATTGCGTACTTCGACCGACTGGGAGTGCCCAGATTGTCCTAACCTCAAACTCTCGAACCGCCCGGTGCGGACCCGCATGCCGGGTGGTGTGGCAGGGGCGCAGCCGATAATGGCTGCCCCCTATGCCGATTGTCTGCATGCCATTGCGGTCATGATTGATCGGCCTTAACTCGATTGTGGTGCAGCCACCCTGACCGACCAAGGCCGGGCCGTGCTGACTGCTGTAGCTGCTGGTGCGCTGGCACCCGGGCAAGGGAGCCAACTGATTACCGCCATTGGTACGCTGGCGCGAGTGGCTGAAATTGACGAACTGACCGCCCGCATTACCAAGTTGGAGGCCGCCCGTGAGATTGATTGAACGGCTGAAAGCACTTGAGCAACTGAGCGCCGGGGGTGAACTGCTGACGATGCAAGTCACCACCGCGCCCACTGCCGAACAGCAAGCCAAAATAGACCAATGCGCCAGAACGGGCAGACGGTTGATTGTGTTTTTTAACCCGGGCGATACCGCATGGATGCCCGGCTATGGCGTGCCGCCCTGGGAGGAACAGCATGGCAACGCTTAACGCTCGACTGCTGGCGCTGGAAGCCGCCGCCAGTGATGACACCGACCAAGGCACCGGGTTTGACTTTGCGCCAGTGATGACACCCGAAGCATGGGACATTGCCGCCCGTGAGCAACAGGCAGAACTTTTGAAAGGATGGCACGATGAATGCACTAACCCGCCGCCTTGAGGCATTGGAAACAACCGACGATGACACCGCGAAGCCGTTGCCTGATGTTGTCAGTGATGACACGCCAGATAGCGAACTTATCCGGCTTCGCAAGCATGGCCGGGAGGTTTACCTGAGAGTGACCCGGCTTTTATTGAACTGTTCGTTTGAGGTGCGACTATGGCAACACTGAGCGCACGCCTTGAACGACTGGAGCAGGTGGCCGCACCTGAAAACACCCGCATTATTTGGCTGACCGTTTGCACTGCGACAAAAAACGCCGCGCCCATAAATGACGATGACGTGATGGGGTGCCACAGTATGGGCCGCAAGGTAACGCGCCAGCCGGGGGAGCTGTAGAGGCCATGAAAGCCCGCGCCGTGCGTCTGGTGCCTGATGCCGTGCTGTGGATGGTGGTGAATGGCAACCGGGAATCAAGCCGCGCCGCGTTCGATGGGTGCTGCGAGGTAGAGGCGATATTGCATTGATGCCTGTTACTGCGCAACGACAGACCCAGCCTGACCGCTGGGTTTTTTTACGCCCGATAAGTTCGCAGTTTTCGACGCAGTAACCGAACGATAGCCTAGCGATTTACTCGACTATTCCCCAATGACAAGGGGGAAGTTAGCCGGTTTCAATCCGAATAGTTTGCGAACAATACCGGCGCATTTGGCTCGCACTTGGAGCGATGGCCGGGGGAGTATGCGAAGTCCAACCGTTTACCGACTTTGCCCACCGCTAAAAAAGACACCGACCAATCAACCCGGCCTGACCCGCTGGGTTTTTTTGTGCCTGCTGCATTTTCGTGACTGTCACGAAATACAGCTGATTGGTGGCATTCGCTGGCGCTGGATTTGGTGCTAAACCCCGTACCGCTGTCTGTAAAAAGTCTGTAAAGGCACAAAAGGAAAAGGGTTCACTACTAAGTTGATAGCAATGAACCCTTATCTGTATTGGTGCCGGAGAGATGAATCGAACACCCGACCTTCTCATTACGAATGAGCTGCTCTACCGACTGAGCTACACCGGCTTGGTAAGTCTCAAATTATAGCGGGGCCATCAGGCCTGGCTGGGGGCCTTGGCGTGGTAGCTGGTGACGCGGTCCACCTCGTTTTTGGAGCCCATGTACACGCTCACGCGCTCGTGCAACTGGATGGGCTGGATGTCCATGATGCGGCGTTTGCCGTCGGTGGCCGCGCCGCCGGCCTGCTCCACCAGCCAGCTCATTGGATTGGCTTCGTACATCAGGCGCAGCTTGCCGGGCTTGTGCGGTTCGCGGCTATCCCAGGGGTACATGAAGATGCCGCCGCGCGTCAGGATGCGGTGCACGTCGGCCACCATGCTGCCCACCCAGCGCATGTTGAAGTCTTTGCCACGCGGGCCGTCCTTACCTTGCAGGCATTCGTCGATGTAGCGTGTGACCGGCGCTGCCCAGTGCCGCTGGTTGCTCATGTTGACGGCAAATTCCTGGGTGTCTTCGGGAATGCGCAAGTCTTCCTCTGTGAGTACAAACGAGCCTTGCTCGCGGTCCAGCGTGAACACGGCCACGCCGTCGCCAACCGTGAGCACCAGGGTGGTTTGCGGTCCATAGACGCAGTAGCCAGCAGCCACTTGCCTGGTGCCCGCCTGCAAAAAGTCCTGCTCTGAAACGCCAGTGCCTTCGGGCTTGACCAGCACGCTGAAGATGGTGCCAATGCTCACGTTCACGTCGATGTTGCTGGAGCCGTCCAGCGGGTCAAACAGCAGCAGGTATTCGCCCTGAGGGTAGCGGTTGGGCACGACGTGGATGCCTTCCATCTCCTCGCTGGCCATGGCCGCCAGGTGGCCACCCCATTCGTTGGCCTCGATCAGCACCTCGTTGGCGATGATGTCGAGCTTTTTCTGGATCTCGCCCTGGACGTTGGCGCTGTCCGCGCTGCCCATCACATCGCCCAGCGAGCCTTTGTTAACGGCCTGGCTGATGCGTTTGCAGGCGCGCGCCACCACTTCGAGCAACAGGCGCAGCTCTGGCGAGATGTGTCCGTTCAGGCGCTGTTTTTCGACCAGATAGCGGGTGAGGTAAGTTTTTTTGTGCATGTTGTCTCCCATTGATAAATCAGTCTGCCAAGGCGCGGGTGATCACCTCGCGCACGTCGTTGCTCAGGTCGGTTTTGGCGGCGACGCGCTTGAGTGCTTCGCGGGCCGCGCTTTTGTACGGCTCGGCCAGCTTTTTCCAGCGGTCCAGCGCGCGTGCTAGGCGGGCGGCGACTTGCGGGTTGATGGCGTCAAGCGCCAGCACCTGTTCGCTCCAGAATAGGTAGCCCGCAGCATCCGCACGGTGAAACGCGCCGGGGTTGGCGCTGCAGTAGCTGAAGATCACGCTGCGCGCGCGGTTCGGGTTCTTGAGATTGAAGTCGGGGTGCTTCATGAGCGCACGCACGGCGGACAGCACCTGGCCGCCACGGTCGGTGCAACCCGCCTGCAGGGCAAACCACTTGTCCAGCACCAGTTCCTCGGTCTTGAACAGCGTGTGAAAGCGCACCAACGCGGGCTTGGCGAGTTCATGGCCGCTTTGCACCAGGGCCGCCAGGGCGTTGAAGCGGTCAGTCATGTTGTCGGCATCCTTGAGGCGCTGGTAGGCCTTGCCTGGCCAGACATCGTCACCCGTAGCGCGAGCGGCCAGACACAGCATGTTGAGCGCCAAGCCTGCAAGGGCGCGGCGGCCGCTGGACAGGGTGTCTGGCGTATAACTGCCGTTGGTCTTGTGCTCTTCGAACGCCCACTGCCAGTCCTCTTCCAGCTCGCGGGCCAGTTGCTCGCGCATGGCTTCACGCGTGGCGTGTACGCGCTGCGGGTCCACCACCTCAAGCTGTTCGGCCAGATAGGTCTCAGACGGCAGGGTCAACACCAGTTCCTTGAAGGCAGCGTCCAGCGTGGGGTGGCGCAGCACCGATCGCATGGCTGAAACATAGGCATGATTTAGGCCCTTAGCCCTCATGCCGTCTGGGCTATCAGCTATTGATTGAATAGCGCTGCGCAGCGCCAGGCGCTGCCCTGCTTCCCAACGGTTGAATGGGTCAGCGTCGTGCGCAAGCAGGGTCAGCAACTGGGCGTCGGTGTAGTCCAGGTCCAGAATCACCGGCGCGCTGAAACCGCGCAGGATCGAGGGCACGGGCTCTTCAGACACGTTCTCAAAAGTGATCGACTCAGTGGCTTGCGTCATGACAAACAGGTGACTGTCACCTACGCTGGCCAGATCGCCCTGAATGTGCAGGGGCATGGCAGCGCCGCTGACCCCCACCAGACCCAGGCTGATCGGGATGACAAACGGTTCCTTGACCTCCCGGCCTGGCGTGGCCGGGCAACTCTGGGTGAAGGTGAGCGTGTAGGTGCGCTCGGCGGCGTTGAAATCCCCGCGCGCCTGCAGGCGCGGTGTGCCTGCCTGGCTGTACCAGTTTTTGAACTGCGGCAGCAGCTTGGCCAAGGCTGAGTCCGGGTTGGCGTCGGCAATGGCTTGTGCGAAGTCGTCACAGGTGACGGCCTGCCCATCGTGGCGGGCAAAGTACAGCGTCATGCCTTTGGCAAAACCGCTGCGGCCCACCAGCGTTTGCATCATGCGCACCACCTCGGCACCTTTTTCGTAAATGGTGACGGTGTAGAAGTTGTTGATTTCGATGTAGCTGTCAGGCCGCACCGGGTGCGCCATGGGGCCGGCGTCTTCGGGGAACTGGGCGGTGCGCAACACGCGCACGTCTTCAATGCGTTTGACGGCGCGGGCCGATGCGTCAGCGCACAGGTCCATGCTGAATTCCTGGTCGCGGAAGACGGTCAGGCCTTCTTTCAGGCTCAGCTGGAACCAGTCGCGGCAGGTGATGCGATTGCCGGTCCAGTTGTGGAAGTATTCGTGGCCGACCACGGATTCGATGTTGGCAAAGTCCACGTCGGTGGCGGTGGCCTGGTTCGCCAGCACGTACTTGGTGTTGAAAACGTTCAGGCCCTTGTTTTCCATCGCGCCCATGTTGAAGTCGCTGGTGGCAACGATCATGAAGCGCTCCAGATCCAACGCCAGGCCAAAGCGGGCTTCGTCCCAGATCACCGATCTGATCAGCGACTGCATGGCGTGTTCGGTCTTGTCCATGTCGCCGGGGCGCACATACACCTGCAGCAGATGTTCCTTGCCGTTGCGCGCCACGATGCGCTGTTCACGCGCCACCAGCTTGCCCGCCACCAGCGCAAAAAGATAGCAAGGTTTCTTGTGCGGATCAACCCAGCGGGCGAAATGGCGGCCGTCTTCCAGCACGCCCTGTTCGACCAGATTGCCGTTGCTTAGCAGCACCGGATATTTGGCTTTGTCGGCGCGCAGCGTCACCGTGTAGCTGGCCATCACGTCCGGGCGGTCCATGAAGTAGGAGATGCGCCTGAAGCCTTCCGCCTCGCACTGGGTGAAAAACGAGTCGTTGCTGACGTACAGGCCCATCAGCTTGGTGTTTTTGATCGGCGCGCAGGTGGTGAAGATTTCCAGCTCGAAGCTGCGCTCTAACGGCAGATTTTCCAGCACCAGCTGGCTGCCGTCCATCTTGAACGAGCATCCAGCGCCGTTGACCAGCACACGCGCCAGATTCAGCTCGTCGCCGTCCAGGCGCAGCGGCTGCGCGGGAACGTCCGGGTTGCGGAGCAGCGTCATCTTGTTGAGCACGCGGGTTTTGGCGGGGTCCAGGTCAAAGGTCAGATCAACAGTGTCAATCCAGAAGGCCGGGGCCGAGTAGTCTGAGCGGCGCACCACGGTGGCTGCCCCCGATGAATCACGCATTTGCAACATGTCATGTCTCCAGAAATTTTGATTCGATCAGTTCAAGGTAATTGCTGGCCGCTGCCATCACTTGCGGCCCGGCCAATTCTTCGGCGCTGTGGGTGGTGCAAATGGCCACCGCCCGCATGCCTGCACGCCGGGCAGCTTCAATGCCCAGCGGCGCGTCTTCAAACACAATACAGTCGCCAGCCCTTGTGCCCATTCGGCTGGCTACTTCCAAAAATATAGCGGGCTGCGGCTTGCCGGGCAGACCTTCGTCACCGCCCACCATCGCGTGTGGTGCTTGGGGCAGTTGCAGGTGTTGCATGGCAAAGGCGATGTTATGGCGGTCGCCCGCGGTGCCTACGCCCACTTTCAGGCCCCGTTGCAAGGCAAGTGCTGCGAACTGTTTGAAGCCCGTCACCTCGGCAAAGATGGGTGCAAACAGGTCGCGGTACATCTGCTCCTTGATGGCAATGTAGCCCCAGGCTTCGTCTTCGGACAAATCGCGCTGGAACAGTTCGCGCATGCATTCCGCCCCGGTGCGCCCGGTGGTGCGGCGCATCAGGTCGGGGATGTCGATGTTGATGCCGTGTTGCTGCACAAACGCCACCCAGCTTTTGGCGTGGCTGGGCATCGAGTCGATCATCGTGCCATCCATGTCAAAGATGAAGGCTTTGGCACCTTGGCACGACCCGCCGGAATTTAAGCCAAAAATGGCTTCAGCCCTTATATCACCTGGGCTGGCAGCTACGTTCGTCATAGCAACTGGCATCACACGCCTTGCTTCAAAGACGCTTCAATGAAGGCATCCAGGTCACCATCGAGCACCTTTTGCGTGGCTGACGTCTCGTAGTTGGTGCGCAAGTCCTTGATGCGGCTGTTGTCCAGCACATAACTGCGGATCTGGTGGCCCCAACCGACATCGGTCTTGGTGTCTTCGAGCTTTTGCTGGGCTTCCTGCTGTTTGCGCAATTCAAAGTCATACAGGCGGCTACGCAGGCGTTTCCACGCCACGTCGCGGTTGCCGTGCTGGCTGCGGCCGTCCTGGCACTGCACCACGATGCCGGTGGGCAAGTGGGTCAGGCGCACGGCCGAATCGGTTTTGTTGATGTGCTGGCCACCGGCGCCGCTGGCGCGGAAGGTGTCCACGCGCACGTCGCTGGGGTTGATGTCGATCTCGATCGAGTCGTCAATCTCGGGGTAAACAAACACGCTGGCAAAGCTGGTGTGGCGGCCACCGGATGAGTCGAAAGGCGATTTGCGCACCAGACGGTGCACACCGGTCTCGGTGCGTAACAGGCCAAAGGCGTATTCGCCTTCGACCTTGAATGAGGCCCCTTTGATACCGGCGGTATCGCCTGCGGTTTCGTCTTCGATCTCGGTCTTGAAGCCCTTGCGCTCGCAGTAGCGCAGGTATTGGCGCAGCAGCATGCTGGCCCAGTCGCAGGCCTCGGTGCCACCCGCGCCGGATTGGATGTCGACAAAACAGTTCAGCGGGTCGGCCGGGTTGTTGAACATGCGGCGGAATTCGAGACCTTTGACGATCTCTTCCAGGCGCGCGGCGTCTTCTTCGATGGTGATCAGGCCAGCCTCGTCGTTGTCGTCGCGGCTCATCTCGAACAACTCGGTGTTGTCGGACAGATGGCTTTGCAGGTCGGTGAGGGTGACCACCACGCCGTCGAGCAGCTTTTTTTCTTTGCCCAGTTCCTGGGCGCGCTTGGGATCATTCCAGACGCTGGGGTCTTCCAGGCTGGCGTTGACGGTTCTCAGACGCTCAAACTTGGCATCGAAGTCAAAGATACCCCCGTAAATCGAGGGTGCGGGCGCTTAAATCAGCGAGGAGGTTGCCAATGGCGTTGATGCGTTCTGCTTCCATGGAGGGGTTCCTGTTCTTGTAAGTGGTTGATTCGGCAAAGGGGTGATTTTCTCACGAGCCGGTTGCCGGGTCGATGAAGCCTTCAATCAGCCCCGCCAGCAGCACGGGCTGGTCATGGTGCAGCATGTGGCCGCAGTCGGGCAAGGTGACGATTTTGACTTGCGCGACGTGCTGCAGGCGCGCGCGGTGCTCCGCCAGGGTGAAGCTGCCGCGCCACCAGCGGGTCATGCTGTCGTCACTGGCTTCGACCATGAGCACCGGCGCGCGGATGCAGCGGTAGGTGGCCAGGATCTCGTCCACCCGGTAGAGCTGCGGGTTGATGACCTTGTGCGCGGCTTCGCCCAGAATCGTCCATTGGCCCGGTGAGAACTCGGCCGACCAGTGGCTGGCCAGCCACTGCGCCTTGTCTTCACTCACATGCGGGTTGTTTTTCATCAGGCGGCGCGCCACGGCTTGCAACGACGAGTAGGTTTTCAGGCGCATCGTGCCGCTGTTGTGCTGCTTAACTTCATCCAGCCAGCGCGTCAGACGGGCCGGTGCCTGGTCGGGCTGGGTGTCGGGCAGGCCAAAACCTTCCAGGTTGATCAGGCGCTGAATCCGCTGTGGACGCACGCCGGCGTAAAGCATGGCAATGTTGCCGCCCATACTGTGACCGACCAGATTCACTGGCTGGTCGGGCGAAAAATGGTCCAGCAACGCGTCCAGGTCGGCCAGGTAGTCAGGGTACCAGAAGCTGTCGGTGCCACCCGAGGCGGTGAGGCCGAAGCCACGCCAGTCCGGGGCGATGACGAAGTGGTCTGCATTGAGCGCGTCCACCACAAACTGGAAACTGGCCGCTACGTCCATCCAGCCGTGCACCAGCACCAGCGGCGGCTTGCCCGCCTGGGGTTCGCCCCAGACCCGCACGTGGTATTGAAGGCCACGCAGGGGGATAAACACGCTACGCGAAACTTTTTGGATTGAGTACATTCATCTGATCATAAGGAAAACAAGGCATCCCCCACAGGCAGGACACCGACAAAGCGGCTTGAGTCCGGCGGCAGGCTAAAATCCGCCCGTCACTGGGGAGTAGTCTCCCTTCGAGCGATTCGAAGGGGCTTGCATCAACATACTTGGTCATCGTTTGACCATGGTGCAAGCGGTTTCAAACTTGACAAGACCTTTGACCACGTCGCCCCCGGTTTGGCCAGGGAGGTCTTGTGGTCATTGTTTGTTGTCTGGCCTTGGAATCCCTCATGGAAGCACTCTTCATCTCTACGGGCGTCGTCGCTCTCGCTGAAATCGGCGACAAGACCCAACTCCTTGCTTTTATTTTGGCGGCACGCTTCCAGAAACCTGTGCCCATCATTGCCGGCATTTTGGTTGCTACGTTGGTGAACCACGGGTTGGCGGGTGCACTCGGTGCCTGGATCACCTCGGTGCTCAGCCCGGACATCATGCGCTGGGTTTTAGGTGGCTCGTTTATCGCGATGGCGATCTGGACGTTGATTCCCGACAAGATCGAAGAAGAGGAAACCCAGGTCGCCAATCAGTTCGGGGTTTTTGGTGCGACCTTGGTGACTTTCTTTTTGGCCGAGATGGGTGACAAGACACAGATTGCGACAGTCGCATTGGCCGCCCACTACGCAGCGCCCGTGATGGTTGTTGCCGGGACAACCTTGGGGATGTTGCTGGCTGACGTTCCGGCCGTATTCGTTGGAAACAAGTTCGCCGCCAAGATTCCAATGAAATTGGTTCACTCCATCGCGGCCGGCATATTCGCGGTCATGGGACTGCTGACATTCTTTCAGGTTGACAAGCTCTTTCAATAACGGGCTTTGCTCCTGAATTTATAACTTTTTACCCATATCAGGAAAGG
The DNA here is from genome assembly GCA_903905735.1 of uncultured beta proteobacterium. Taxonomy (GTDB): domain Bacteria; phylum Pseudomonadota; class Gammaproteobacteria; order Burkholderiales; family Burkholderiaceae_C; genus Rhodoferax. The sequence goes on along the minus strand of CAIVHU010000099.1, from coordinate 3,085 downwards.
GCTAGAGGCCAATTTTGTGCTGAACCGGCGGCCATATTGTCAACCTGTCATTGACGTTTCGGTCTCTCGCCCCAAGCAGCGGCACAATGGGTTCAGGGCGTGTGCCCCGCAGAAAGGCAATGAATCCATGTCAGGCTTTAACACTCGCACGGATGGCGCTCAACCGGTGGCCACAGCCAAGCAACAATTCGCCAGTGACAACTATGCCGGAGCCTGCCCAGAGGCATTGCACTGGCTGTGTGAAGCAAATGCCAGCGGGCATGAACCAGCGTACGGTGAGGATCGATGGACACAGCGCTCCACCGACATGTTGCGCCAGCTCTTTGATATTGAATGCGACGTGTATTTCGTCTTCAATGGCACCGCCGCCAATTCTTTGGCACTGGCGTCGCTATGCCAGAGCTATCACTCGGTGATTTGCAGTCCGGTGGCCCATATCGAAACCGATGAATGTGGCGGCCCGGAGTTCTTCTCCAATGGTTCCAAACTCTTGGTGGCCGAGAGCCAGTCGCAAGCCGCCCAGCTTGGCAAGCTCACCCCGGAGGCCATAGACGCCCTGGTGACCAAACGTAGCGATATCCATTACCCACGGCCCAAGGTGGTATCCATCACGCAGGCTACCGAAATGGGCACAGTCTACAGCGTAGATGAGGTGCATGCCATTTCCTCGATGGCGAAAACGCGTCAACTACGATTGCACATGGACGGCGCACGTTTTGCCAACGCCGTGGCCCATCTGGGTTGCTCACCGGCTGACATCACCTGGCGAGCAGGCGTGGATGTGCTGTGCTTTGGCGGCACCAAGAACGGATTACCTGTGGGCGAGGCGGTGGTATTTTTTGACCACAAGTTGTCCGAAGACTTTGCCTGGCGCGTCAAACAGGCCGGTCAGCTGTCGTCCAAAATGCGTTTCATCTCCGCACCCTGGGTTGGGTTGCTGGAAAACGATGTATGGCTGCACAACGCCCGCCATGCCAATGCCATGGCGCAACGGCTGTACACCGGCCTGCAGAATATGGCTGGCATCACCACTTTGCACCCACCCCAAGCCAATGGTGTGTTTGCACAACTTCCCCCTGCAGCGGTACAGGCCTTGCACACCAGGGGGTGGAAGTTCTATCAGTTCATCGCCGGTGGTGGATGCCGCTTCATGTGTGCTTGGGACACCACGACCGAATCGGTGGATGCCTTCTTGGCTGATATTTGCACGGTCATGGGCGCTTAGAACGGTAGAGTGTGAAGTGGCAATGAAAGCCAAGGCAGCATCAGGCCAACACCGCTCAGCATGGACCGATTTCGCCGAGTCAAGCGCGCTGGCGAACCCGACAAATGAGGCTTCACCGTACACTTTCTCCTTTGAAACTGAAACCTGACTGATTTATGAAAACCGTTCAACTGGGTCAAAGTGACCTGTTCGTCACCCCCATCTGCCTGGGCACCATGACCTTTGGTGAGCAGGTGGATCAAGCCACCGCCTTCGAGATTCTTGACCGCTCGCTGGAACGCGGCATCAGTTTTGTGGATACCGCCGACATGTACGCCGTGCCGCCGCGGGCCGAAACCTTCAACGCCACTGAAAAGATCATCGGCAACTGGCTCAGTCAGCGCCCCGGCGCGCGGCAAAAGCTCATTCTTGCGACCAAGGTGGCCGGGCCCAGCCGCGCCATGCCCTGGATCCGCAACGGCAGCGCGGACCTGACCGGTGCTGACATCATCGCCGCCTGCGACGGCAGCCTGCAGCGCCTGCAAACCGATGTGATCGACCTGTACCAGATCCATTGGCCGGTGCGCAGTGTGCCGATGTTTGGCGGCCAGTATTTCCAGCCCAGCGAGAAAGAGGGAACGTCCATCCATGCCCAACTGGAAGCGCTGGGCACGCTGGTCAAGGCCGGCAAGGTGCGCGCGGTGGGCTTGTCCAACGAAACGCCTTACGGCGTACACGAGTTTGTGCGCCTGGCCGAAGAGCACGGCTTGCCGCGTTTGGCCACGGTGCAAAACGGCTACAGCTTGCTCAACCGCAGCGTGGAAAACGCGCTGGACGAAACCATGTTCCGTCTGAATGTGTCGCTCCTGGCCTATTCGCCGCTGTCGTTTGGCCTGCTCACCGGCAAATACGATCACACCGGCCTGACCGGACCGGGTGCACCTACGCAGGCGCGGCTGACCAAGTTTGAATCCACCCGCAAGCAGCGTTGGGGCCGCCCGGAGGCCCTGGCTGCTGCCAAACGCTATCACGCGCTAGCCCGTGAGCATGGCCTGACACCGACGCAGCTGGCGCTGGCCTTTTGCTACACCCAGTGGCGCGTGGCCAGCACCATCATCGGTGTGACAACGGTCGCCCAGCTGGACGAAGATATTGACATCTGGGGTACGACATTGCCAGCCGAATTGCTCAAGCAAGTGGATATGATTCGCTGGGAGATGCGTGACCCGGCGATGTGAGGTCCAAGACGTTTATTTGAAGTGGAGTGCGGCGATGAGCCTGGTTCAGTTGATCTATGTGAGTGATCTGGTTGCTCAGGATGAATCGCAGATCGCCGCCATTCTGTCGTCCTCGGTCAGGCATAACCTGGAGAACGGCATCACCGGCATGCTGTTGTATTCCCAAGGCAACTTTTTGCAGGTGCTTGAAGGCGAGCGGGACAAGGTGGAAGAAACCTACGCCCGCATTTGCCAGGACAAACGCCATCACAACACGGTGATGCTGACTGAGGAAGAGGTCTCGGAGCGCCAATTTGCTGACTGGACCATGGGCTACCGGCAACTCAGCCCCGAGATTGCCGCCCAGTTGACTGAGTACGCGCCGTTTTTCCAGTTCGGGTTTGATGCTGCGGCCATCCGCGCCAAACCGGGCGTCGCGCTGGCGATGCTGGAACTCTTCAGCCAGGGTATGTTCTGACGTTTGAGGAACTTGCAGAATTCAAAAACCGACGAAGCCTGCAACTGTCTTGGTGCCTAATTGTTAGGCAATTTTTAGAAGTTGGGCACAAGACAGAGCGTTACGGCATCAATTTCCCCTTTTTTGGTCATGGGCGACCCTCGCAAGGAGCTGCGAACTGATTTTGAAGGTAGTTTTGGCTGATGT
>CAIVHU010000098.1 GCA_903905735.1 uncultured beta proteobacterium | reverse complement strand
TATTGCTGGCAAGCTGGCTGCGGATGACTTCAATCGACTCGGGTTGTGCGAGGGTTCGCTTGATCTGGTTTTGTTGCTGCATCCCTGAAGGATAGGCAGAATACCAACAAAAGTTCAGCTTTATTTTTGGGTACTACGCAGCACTAGCCGCACTCAATGAAGACAACCCGGATGCCATCGAGCCGATGATGGCAGAACTTCACCAACAACTGCCTGCCAGCCAACTTGCGGCCTTGAAGCAGGCTGTAGAAAGCTACGACTTTCGTTTAGCGGAAGGTGCCATTAGAGCGCTCGCTCAAACACTGAATTTGAACCCAGGGGAGAACCAATCATGGCAGTAGGACCGATTCTGATCGTCGATGACGAACCTAGCAACCTGGCAGCGATGCGCCAAGTGCTGTCGGGTTTGCACAAGCTGGTGTTTGCCATCAATGGTGAGCAGACCATCGCTGCCGCCCTCAAGCACCATCCCTCGCTGATCCTGCTGGATATCCAGCTGCCTGACCGCGATGGCTACAGCGTGTGCCGTGAACTCAAGGCCGATGCTCGCACCAGTGACATTCCGGTGATCTTTGTCACCGGTCTGGCTGACGCAGGTCACGAAGAAGAAGGCTTTGCCGCTGGTGCCGTGGACTACATCACCAAGCCGATTTCACCGGCGATCGTGGTGGCGCGGGTACGTACCCACCTGACCCTCGTCAAGACCAGCCGTCTGGAGCAAAGCTATCGCGAAGCCATCCTGATGCTGGGCGAGGCTGGACATTTCAACGACACCGATACGGGTGTGCACATCTGGCGCATGGCCGCCTATTCGCGTGTGTTGGCGCTGGGTGCTGGCTGCAGTGAAGCTGAAGCAGAACAACTGGAACTGGCCGCGCCAATGCATGACACCGGCAAGATTGACATACCAAGCCACATCTTGCGCAAGCCCGGACCCTTGGATGCCCAGGAGTGGGAAGTCATGCGCAGCCATCCGCAGGTTGGCTACGACATACTCGTGCGTGGCCATTCACCGGTGTTTCAGCTGGCGGCGGAGGTGTCTTTGCGACACCACGAAAAGTGGGATGGCAGTGGTTACCCGGGCGCCTTGAAAGGGACCGAGATACCGCAGTCGGCGCGCATCGTGGCGTTGGCCGATGTGTTTGATGCCCTGAGCATGAAGCGCCCCTACAAGGACCCCTGGCCCCTTGAAAAGATCAAGCATCACGTTCTGGACAGCGCAGGCTCACATTTTGATCCTGATATGGTCCAGGTTTTCGAGCGCGTCCTGCCCCAGCTTTTGGCCGTGCGGGAGCAATGGCATGCTGCAGACGCGCAGATACCGGTGTCGATCAGGGAGCCTGTGCAATGAGTTTGCAGACGGTCATGGTCACGGTGCCACCACACAAGATCAGATGCTGTGCATGCTGATCGCTGCGCCGTTAGTTATCGCACTGATCGCAGCCATACCGCTTTGGGTGGCAGAGCCTTGGGGCGTCTGGGCATCGATTGGCGGCACCGGCCTGCTGTCTGCGACGGCGCTGTGGTACCAGTTCCTGGGCGCACACCCGTCCCGGCCCGACAGCGCTCTCCAGGCAGGCGTAGCCAGGACAAGATCTGAGCCCACGGCAGACGCGGCAGCAGAACTTCTGAGCGACGTGTTGCCCGTCTGGCAACACCAGATTGACATCGTTAAAACACAGTCAGAGAGTGCCGTCGTTCAACTGACCACCAGTTTTTCCAACGTGCTGAGGCAGTTTGACCTAGCCGGCATCGGTGGCAGTTCGTCCACCGGACCGTCATCGGGCCCCGCCAACACGATCAGCCTGCTGGCCTTGTGCGAGCGTGAACTGCAGCCGGTGGTGGCGTCATTGATCCATGTGATTGAAGTCAAGGATGCGCCGCTGCAAAGTATCCGGGACCTGGCGACGCAGACGCTTGAGCTACAGTCCATGGCCGAGGATGTGCGCAGCATCGCCGTGCAGACCAATTTGCTGACCCTGAATGCCGCCATCGAAGCCGCACGCGCCGGTGAGTCTGGCCGGGGATTTGCCGTGGTTGCGTCAGAGGTCCGGCAACTTTCCCAGAGCTCGGCAGAAGCGGGCAAGTACATCGGGGAGCGCGTGGCGCACATCAGCAGCATCATTGATTCGACATTGACCCTGGCACAAGCATCCACAGGACAGGACAAGCACGCAGCGTCGTTATCGGGCGCACTGGTGGACCATGTGCCGGAGCATGTGCGCAAGCTGGGGGCCGCTGCTGATTCCATGCATTCGCATGGCTTGGTGGTGCGTCATGAGGTGGAAAAACTGTTGATAGCGATGCAGTTTCAGGACCGCATTTCCCAGATCATGGGCGGTCTGGACGACAACATGTTGCGCATGCAGCAGGTGCTCAATCACCTCGACACAGAACCTTTGCCCAACTCGGACCAATGGCTGGCTGAATTGAACGGTAACGTCAGGATAGATGAGCAAATGGTTTCAGTGAGCCGCGCCTGAAGTGACGACCATGAACAACACAATTTCTGCACGACCCTCAGCCCCGACCACGCGCGACAGGCTCAAAGTTTTGCTGCTTGACGATGATGACATCCATCTGGGCCTCTTGATCGCGACCCTGCGTGATTTGGGTGTGTGGAACACCAAGAGCTTTACGTCGGGCGACAAGGCTTTGATGGCGCAGGATCACCCGATTATTCGGTTTGACCTGATTGTGCTGGACCTGCATATGCCCGTCATGGATGGGTTTCAGTTTATGGCGGCGGTGGCCGAAACCGGTTTCGCCGGGGGTCTGATCATTGTTTCCGGGCAGAACAAAGATGTCATGCGCGCAGCGAGCCTGGTTGCCCAACTGCAGCGCTTCACCCTGCTTGGCGCGATCACCAAGCCGGCCGCCCGGGAAGCACTGAACGCACTGATTCCGGCTCAGGCTCTGGCCAAGACATCAACGCAATATTGAACTGAAATCCCTTCAGACGATCTTTCTGGCTTCCATATAAAACCGTTTCTCGTGTGCCTGGCCGAGTGAAAAGGTTTTGCGGGGCAAGGCACCTTCCAGAATGACGGTCTTGAACAGGTCGGACTTGGGCATGCCAGCCAGGTAAAAGCCCGCATTGCCCGGCTGCAATGACAGGCGTTCAAGCACGTCGGCACCATGCACGTAGTCAATCGCGTCTGCGCCGCCGTTTTTGAGAAATTGATCCAGAAACGCTTGCAGCGTACCCACTGCCAGGTTGGAAGACGGTTGATTGATCTCAATGACGCCAAATTCTTGCCCGCCACCGATCAGCCCCATGGCTTGCGTTATACCCTGCGAGTCATCCACACGCTGCATCATGGCTGCTACTGTGGCGACTTCGGTGTAGGTAAAACGCTCGCCCCAGGCGCTACTGAGTTCGGCCAGCAGATTTTTCTTCAGACCAAACAATGCGCGATGGATCGGCTCAAACTCCAGACCCTGGTCATGGACATTTTCGATTTCTACCAGCGCAAAGCGGCTCGGATGGTCCAAACTAACCAGCGGCTTGTTCTTGTCCCAGATCGCTTTGGCCGTGGCCAGCGAGTGGTTGCCGTCACCCATGGCGAACAGTAAAACTGGTTGGTCCTGGTCCACCCCGTATTTGGCGGCAAAGGTGTCTGGCCTGGCGAGCGCACGCAGGGCCTGGACGACCTGGTCTTGCGCCTGATCAGTCACCGCGAAACCTGTCAGGTGGCCGCCGCCCTTCATCAATTCAACATCGTAGAGCTGATCAAATCCCGCTTTGGCACGGGTGAGCGGCGCGATGACGCTGTGCTCTGGGTCGTCAATCAACACCAAAATATGAGGCAATTCCAGCGGCGCAGATTCCCGGACTTTGATGCGCGGGGGCAAGCGGTCAACAATTGTGCCCTCGGTCGGTCGGATCAGGCTCGACGAGCCCGCGCGGATGTCATAACACTCCAGATCCAGGCAGAGCATGATGCCGTGGCGGGTTTTGTCCCCCACGCTGCGCTCGACATAGACCAGGCCATCATGCGGCACAAACAGGTCAGCCTGCAGATAGCTGTCCATGGTGCGGCTGATCGCTGCGATGCGCTCCGGTGCGCCAGCTTGCTCCAGATAGACCTCCGGGAAAATCAGATTCAGCGTTGAAGGTGCATCGCCAACAAACTGCTGCACTTGCTGCCAGTATTGCGGCTCGGAGGTGTATTGGTCGCAGGCGACGACCGCCCACTTTTGCAGGTCGGTGCCCGCTTTGGGCAAAACCACCTGCGGAATATGGACGCCGATGTCAGTGAAATTTTTCATAGAGCGGTCAATACGTTGGATGAAGGGTTACTTGTAGCACCCAATTATTCACCGGCCAGCTACCGCACCCTCTGCTGGGCTGCGATTCAAAATGGTGTGGTCTCTCTCAAAACCAAGGCTTCACTTCGAACCCGGCACGGCGACTGGGTGATGCGCATGCGGTTTCGGGGTGAAAACACACGCGAAACGGAGGGATCAGAACGCACACGACTTTGGGCGCGCGCCTTTCACCCCGAAGCCCGGTCGCATCACCCAATCACCGCGCCTGACTGCCTTGGGGTGATACCTTTCTCACAAAACCATTCGCTTTGGTTGGCCACCTGGCCTGGCCCGGCTGTTCATGAATCCAACCTGCCAGCCGACCTACAACCGCATCAAATCAGTCGGGTGATGTGCTTTGCGGAGGTCAAGGAGGAGGCCGCGCAGCGGCCGGGGGACACGTAGCAAAGCGCATCGCCCGACTGATTGGGCAAGCACTGGAGAGCCAGCTTTACCCAAGCAGCTCACTGCTTGAAACATCGCATAGGTTTGAATCACACCCCCTCTGCCACCTGGCTGCGGGCCCTGCCCTACTCGTGCCGCAGCGCCTCAATCGGGTCCATGCGCGCCGCGCGGCGGGCCGGAAAGTAGCCAAACAACACGCCAATGCCCGCAGAGAACACCAGCGCCAGCACATTGATGGACACATCAAACGAATAGGGCACTGCCATGTACAGCGACATGCCGTAAGAGGCGGCGGTGGCAATCAACACGCCAATGATGCCGCCCAGCGCCGACAACACCACAGCCTCTATCAAAAACTGTAGCAGAACCTCGCTTTCAAGCGCGCCCACGGCCAGGCGCAGGCCAATTTCACGGGTGCGCTCGGTGACACTCACCAGCATGATGTTCATGATGCCGATGCCACCCACCAGCAGGCTCACGGCGGCCACCGCGCCCAGCAGGTTGGTCAGCACACCCATGGTGCTGGACAGGGTTTCGGCCAGTTGCTGTGTGTCAAAAATGTTGAAGTTGTCGTCATCACCGGCCGCCAGCTTGCGCCGCTCGCGCAGCAACTGGGTCAGGCTGGCTTTCAGGGGCGCGCTGTCAGCGCCCTCTTCCATCGATACCGACAGGATGTCCACCTTGCGGCTGCCAGTGACGCGGCGCTGCAGCGTGTGTAAGGGCACCACCACCGTGTCATCCTGATCGCCCATGCCGCTTTGACCCTTGGAGGCGAGGATGCCGATCACGCTGCAGGAAAATTGTTTCACGCGCAACAGTTCGCCCAGTCCCGTCACGCCGACCGTTCCGCCATAAATCTCCCGGCGTACCGTTTCGCCAATGACGCACACGGCTGCGCCGCCAAGTTGCTCGTCATTCGTAAAGATGCGCCCGGCAGCCAACTTCCAGTTGCCGGTGGTGAACCATGCATTGGTGCTGCCAGTCACCGTGGTGACCCAGTTACGGCCATTGGCCACCACCGTCACGCTGGCACGGCCCTGCGGCGACACCGCTGCCACGCCGCCGATTTGCGACTGGATGGCGGTGGCGTCAGCCTCGATGAAATGAGGCACGCCGCCCCCACCCCCACCACCGCCCGGACCGCGCTGGCCTGGCATCACCAGCAGCAAATTGGTGCCCAGGCCGGAGATCTGCGCTTGGATCGCTGACGTGGCGCCGTTGCCCAGCGTGACCATGGTGATCACCGCGCTGACACCAATGACGATGCCAAGAATTGTCAGGAATGAGCGCAGCATATTGCGCTGCACCGAGCGCAAGGCCAGCATGAAAACGCTGTACAGCATCAGGTGGTCTCCATGCTTGACAGTTCAGCAGGTGCGGCTGTGACGGGGTGGGTGTTGATTTCGTCCTTGGCCAGGCGGCCATCCAGAAAATGCACCATGCGCCGCGCGTAGGCGGCCATGTCAGGCTCATGCGTGACCATCAGCACGGTGATGCCGTGGTCCCGGTTCAGTGCCACCAGCAGGCCCATGATCTCGTGGCTGCGCAGGGTGTCCAGATTGCCTGTGGGCTCGTCTGCCAGCACCACCGCAGGTTCTGTGACGATGGCGCGCGCAATCGCCACCCGCTGCTGCTGCCCGCCCGAGAGTTCGCCGGGGGTATGGCGCTCCCAGCCGCCCAGGCCGACCGACTGCAAGGCCTTGGCGGCCGCCACACGTCGCACACTGGCGCTATCACCTCTGTAAAGCAGCGGGAGTTCCACGTTTTCCTGCGCAGAGGTGCGCGCCAGCAGGTTGAAGCCCTGAAACACAAAGCCAAGGTAGCGCCGGCGCAACCGCGCCCGCTGGTCGCGCGAGAGCGACTCCACATGCGCGCCCTTGAACAGGTATTGCCCCCCTGTGGGCGTATCGAGGCAGCCCAGAATGTTCATGGCGGTGGATTTGCCCGAGCCACTCGGGCCCATGATGGCGACAAACTCACCCGCCGTGATGTCCAGATCAATGCCTTTGAGCGCCATCAGTTCCGACGCGCCGCTGCCATAACGTTTGGTGACACCACGCAGTTGGATCAGCGGAACAGTCATTTCGCCGCCGCCGTTTTCTGGTCGGTGATCACCAGCATGCCCACAGTCAGGTCGCCGCCGGTGATCTCGGTCATGTGGCCGTCGCTGATGCCGGGCGTGACCGCCACCGCCACCGGGACGCCGTCTTTGGACAATACCCAGACCTGTTTAGCCAGGGCCGTGCTGGCACCGGACGCCGCAGATTGACGGGTTCGGCCCGGCATACGGGGCGTCAGGCTGGACATCACCCCCCCTTTGGCAGCCGCCGGAGCGGCCACCACCGTGGGTGTGTAGCGCAACGAGGTATTGGGCACCAGCAGCACATCCGTGCGTTTGGTGGCGGTGATGGTGGCGGTGGCCGTCATGCCCGGGCGAAGGCTCAGGTCGGTGTTGTCCACGTCCAGATACGTCAGGTAGGTGACCACGTTGTCGGTGATGGTGGAGCCAAAACCCACGCGGGTGATGCGCGCCGGGAACTGGCGGCTCAGGTAGGCACTGACCGTGAACTTGGCGCTCTGGCCGACCTTGACCGCGCTCACGTCGGCCTCGTCTACATACACCCAGAGGCGCAACTTGGTCAGATCGTCAGCCAAGGTGAACAGGGTGACGGCCTGCAGCGAGGCGGCCACCGCGTTGCCCGGGTCCACCGTGCGGGTCAGCACGACGCCATCGGCGGGTGCGCGGATGGACGCCTTGGACAGGTTGGTCTGGTCGGTGGACAAGGCCGCCTGGGCGTCACGCACACCGGCCTGGGCGCTGGCATCGTCGGCACGGGCGCGCTTGAGGGTGGCGCGGGCGGTGTCGAGTTCGGCTTTGGACGGCACCTTGCCGCCGGATAACTTGGCCACTGCTTCATAACGCGCCAAGCTGGCAGAAGTTTCTTCCACAGTGGCTTGGGTTTGTTCGACCTTGGAGTTGGCGGCAGACAGCGCGGCCTTGGAGCGCATGACCTGATCATCCAGTTTGGCGGTATCCAGGACCACCAACACCTGACCTTTTTTGACCGAGTCATTGACATCCACATTGACCTTGAGCACCGTGCCCGAGAGTTCGCTGCCGATGTTGATGGTGCGCGTGGGTTGCAGTGTGCCGTTGGCGGTGACGGTGAGCGTCAGATTGCCACGTGCCACCGCCTGGGTGTTGTAAATGGGTGCGGCATTGGCGGCTTTTCGGGCTTGCCACCACCACACACCGCCACCCAAAAGTAGCAGCGCCAGCACGCCACTCCACACCATCGGTCGGCGATACCAGGCGTGTTGAACCGGTTCATTGAGCAAGGTGGCCGGGTCCACGTCTGTGTCTGCGGGGGCCGCAGCCTTGTCGGGCGGGGGCGTTGCGAGGGCAGTAGCCGGTGGTCCGTTGGGCACAGGCGCTTGGGGGTCTTGGTTAGTCATGGAGCAGGTGTCCTGGGTGAATCCGGGGTGCGTAAAGAGGTGTCGATGCCATCGGTGCCCGGCCAGCCGCCGCCCAGCGCCTTGACCAGGCGTACATGGTCAGCGCTGACGGCGGCGCGGGCCACGGCCACGCTATCCTGCGTACTCAGGCGGGTGCGCTGGGTATCCAGCACGGTCTGGAAGTCCACCAGACCGCTGTCATAGCGCTGTCGGGCCAGGGTGGCAGCGATGTCGGCTGCATCAAAGGCGTTTTGCAGGCGCAGCAGCCCCGCACGGTCACCTTGCAGCGCCACCAGTGCGTCTTCCACCTCCGTCAAGGCGGTCAGCACCGTGGCCTGGTACAGGGTGTTGGTCTGATCCAGAGCCGCCTGCTGGGCGCGGAGCTGGGCCTGCGAAGCGCCAGCATCAAACACCGGCATGGACAGGCTGGCCAGCACCGAAGCGGCCACCGAGGCACCGTCGGTCAAAGCGCCCAGCGTCAGCGCACTCAGACCCAATGAACCACCAAGCTTGAAGCTGGGCAAGCGTGCAACATCCGCCTGCGTGACGCGCGCAGCGGCTGCGGCCACCTGGAATTCGGCAGCGCGCACATCGCTGCGCTGGCGCAAGGTGTCCGCCGGAAAAGCTAGCGCCCAGTCGCCAGACACTTGCGGCAGCGGTTTGACAGCGGCCAGGGTCGATGCCAGCGTTGCAGGTGGCTGACCGGTCAACACGCTCAGGGCGTGGCTGGTCTGGGTGATGGTGGTTTGCAGCACGGGCATTTGCGCTGCGGTTTGCTCGGCGGCTGCTCTGGCCTGTTGTGCCTCCAGCTCGGTCACCAGCCCGGCTTGCAGCCGCCAGTCGGTAAGTTGCAAGGTCTCTTGCTGGCTGGTCAGGTTGGCCTGGGCAATGGCCAGGCGCGCCTGCGCGTTGCGTAACGCAATGTAGTCCAGCGCCACCTCGGCAGCCAGAGACACCTGCACACCACCCAAGGTGGCGGCGCTGGCCAGCGCGCTGGCATCGGCAGCGCGAACCGCCGCGCGATTGCCGCCAAAAATATCCAGCTCCCAACTGGCATCCAGGCCGACCTGATAACTGTTCTGCGTGATGTCACCGCTGCGATTGCGTCCGGCCGATGCCGAGCCGCCCACTGACGGCCACAGCGCAGCGCCAGCCACGTCGCGCAAAGCGCGCGCCTGCTGCAGGGCTGCCTGGGCACCGCGCACGCTGGTGTTGGCCACCAGCGCCTGATCAATCAGGCGGCTCATCAGCGGGTCGTCAAAGCGCAGCCACCAGTTCGACAGTGAGGTGGGCGCTGCATCTACAGTGCCAGTCGCACCCGACCAGGCAGGCGGCACCTCAAATCCCAGGGGGGTTACAGGCGGTGCTGACACCGAGGCGCAGGCACACAGCATCAGCGTGAGCGCGCCAAGGGCGAATCGCCCCGAGGCCTTGGCCATGGGAATTTTCATATAACTTTTAAGCCTTTAGCCCTTTCTTCATAAGGGCAAGTAACTATGTATTCAGTAGCAAACAGGGTGTCAGCCAGCGATCACATAGCGTTCAGCGCGCGCGGCTTGCAGCACTTCCGGCGCATCCGTGGTCAATCTCTCAGACGGCGTACCACCCGCCAGCCAAGCATTGGGCCGGGCAAACCAGTTGGCAATGCCCCAGTCGTCATGCACCGTCACCAGTTCAGACAACGCCTCTTCCAGCCCGCTCTGGCGGCTCATGTCAAGGCGGTTGAACTGGAACACGGGTAGCCAGATCCGGGACAACCACTCGAAACTGACCACCTTGCGCCGGACGATCCAGCCAGCCAGTGTCGGCACATCCGTAGCGCTGCGGGGCTTGCAGCGGGCCGCTGCTTCCTGCGCCCGCAACAGACCACCACTGGGGCGATACGCCTTGAGCAGCGCCATGAATTCCTCACTGAGATGCGGACTGACTGTGTCAGGCTGGGTTGTCTGGCGGGTCTGCCACAACACCACCGGTGGAGCAGCAGAGGCTCCGGCAAACAAAAATCCTGCGCCAGCCTGCGCCAACGGTACATGGGGCTGAAAGTTGTGCGGTTGTGGCATGGGATCTCCTGTAGAAGACCCCGACAGTAAAACGCCAAATTAATCAGGTCTGTGCGCTGGCGAACCCAGGCAGGCCCAAGCATGCTTTAAGCTACATAAGTAATAGCAGCTTGCGCTTGCCTAAAAAGGGCTACAAGCATTTTTAGTACATCATTTTTGACAGCAAAATTTGGCCAAGCGGCTCGAACGCCTCTGTGTTCGGCAACGCACAGACCCCAACAGTGCCCCTGCCCATACTCCAGCCACAGACTTCCCAGCCCATGACATCGCGCCCAAGCCGCACCACCAGACACCATCCAACAACAACCGGGGACAGACCATGACCACCTTCGCTTATCCATCGCATTGCTGGAGCACAGCCTCCAATGGCCTCTTGGCCGATACCTCACCGGGTGACCTGGAAACTCTGGGTGAACATCTGGGCAACTGCCAGAACACACACCGACATTGGTTGACCCTGCATTACGCAGCTCAAAAGATGCGCGGTTTCATGGCCGCGCGGTTTGTCACCACCGTGGTACTTGTCACCTTGTTTCTGGGTGTGAATATCTGGCTTTTATAGGCCTGCGCCATGGTGCGCACCACGCTGCTGAACCTGTTACCCGACGCGCCGTCGGCCCTGTGCGAGATGCTTGATGGCGGCCGCGGGCCGTTGCAGGTTCCCATCCGCTCGGAAATTTTTGGCCCGCAACGCTTTGCCCAGCACGGTCGCAGCCTGGCTGAGACGCACCGCGCCGTGCAAGGTGCATCTGCCAGCGCACCTTTTTTCCCCCGCATCCACAGCAACATCACTGTCCTGCGCGAGGCACACGCCTACATTGGGGCGCTGGCGAGCACCGGGTATGACATCAGCCCGGCTGCCGAGTGGCTGCTGGACAACTTTCACCTGGTCGAAGCCCAGCTCAAGGAGATCCGCCAAGGCCTGCCGCGCAGCTACTACCGCGCGCTGCCGATGCTGCAAGACGAGCCGCTGGCCGGTCTGCCGCGCATTTATGGCGTGGCTTGGGCGTTTGTGGCGCACACCGACGGCGCGTTCGACGAAACCCTGCTGATCGAGTTCCTCAGCGCCTACGAAGAGGTTCGCCAGCTCAATCTGAGTGAAATGTGGGCGCTGCCCACCACCTTGCGCGTGGTGCTGGTGGAAAACCTGCGCCGCCTGGCTGAGAGCATTGCCGCCCACAAGGCCGCCCGCGAAGCCGCCAACCTGTGCTTCGACGAGATTGACACCGTGAGCATGGTGTCGCTTGACCAACTGCTGGCCCTGTTCAATGAGCGGGGTGTGGGCCGGGTGTTTCTGCTGCAAATGGCGCTTCGCCTGCAAGACCAACGTATCGCCCAACTCGACGGCGAACAGGCCGCATTGCAAGACTGGCTGCACGCGGCGCTGCCCGATCTGCCTGCCCTGCAAGCCAGCCAAGCCGCTGACCAGGCTGCCGACAACCTGAGCGTCAGCAACGCCATCACATCGCTGCGCGCCATCGGCGATGCCGATTGGCCTGACATCATTGCCCGCACCAGCGCGTTGATGCGTCTGATGCTGACCGAGCCGGTGTTTGCCGCCGAAGACAACGCCACCCGCGACCAAAGCCTGCACGCCATCGAACACCTCGCACGCCAGAGCCATCTCAGCGAGGCGGAGGTCGCGCAGCGACTGCTGCAGATGGCCAGCACGGGCGATCTGAATCACCCCGGCACCGTGGCCACCCATTGGCTGCTGGGCGCGGGCAAGCCCGAACTCCAGCAGGCACTGGGCTTGAACCCCTGGCGATCACGCCTGTGGCTGCTGGTCTCCCGGCAAATGGCGCTGCCGCTGTATCTGGGCACGGTGCTGGCTGTGCTGAGTCTGTTGCTATGGATGTTGTTGCGCCACAACCCGCAGCCATTGGGCTGGAGCCTGCTGGGGATCGGCTTGCTGACGCTCATTCCGGCATCTGAAGCGGTGGTGGCGGTGATCAACCGGCTGATCAGCGAGTCGGCCCGGCCACAACACCTGCCGCGCCTGGCCCTGGTCAGCGGCATACCCGCAGTACACCGGGTGATGGTGGTGATTCCGGGCATGTTGAGCGGCAACGCCTCAGCCAGCGAACTGGCGCACCGCCTGCATCTGCACTACCTGGCCAACCCCGAGCCGCAGGCGCAGTTTGCCCTGCTGACCGACTGGCCCGATGCCGACACCGAGCAAACCCCCGATGATGCCGACCACCTGAGCCGCGCCGTGGCGCAGATTCAGGCGCTCAACACGCGCCACCCCAGCGCTGCCAACGAGACAGGCGCACCCCGCTTCATCCTGCTGCACCGTGCGCGCCAGTTCAGCGAAACCGAGCAACGCTGGATTGGCTGGGAACGTAAGCGCGGCAAGCTGGAACTCTTGATGGCTGCGCTGGCCACCGGTGAGCCTGGCGCGTTTCTGAACCTGGGCGAGACCTCGCGCATGGCCACTGGCGTGGTGTATGTGCTCACCCTCGACAGCGATACACAGTTGCCACCGGGTCGCCTGCGCGAGCTGGTGGGCGTGGCTGCGCACCCGCACAACCAGCCGCAGCTTGATGCCACCGGTAAAAGCGTGGTCACAGGCTACGGCATCCTGCAGCCCCGGGTGGCCACGCCGCTGCCCGACATGAGCGAGTTCACGCTCTACCACTGGCTGTTTGCCGGTCAATGCGGCATGGACCCCTACAGCGCCGCCAGTTCCGAGGTCTATCAGGACGTGTTTTCCGAAGGCACCTTCACCGGCAAAGGCCTGCTGCATGTGCAAGCCGTGCATGCGGTGCTGGGCGGGCGTCTGCCCGTGGGCCAAGTGCTCAGCCACGACCTGATCGAAGGCTCCATCGCCCGCTGCGCCGCAGTGACCGACATCTCGGTGATTGAAGATGCACCTTTCCATGCCGATGTGGCCGCCGCACGTGTGCACCGCTGGACGCGCGGCGATTGGCAGTTGCTGCCTTTCATGCTGCAGCCCAAACGCTACGGGCTGCGCGGCATCCATCTCTGGAAGATGACCGACAACCTGCGCCGCTCGCTGGTGGCACCGATGTCGCTCGCCCTGTTGCTGGTGTCTTTGGCCGGTAGCGCCCTGTCGCCCTGGGTGGCTCTGGCGCTGGTGCTGGCAGCGTTTTCGGCCGGGCCGGTGATGGGTGCGCTGGCCGGTTTGTCACCCAGCCGCGATGACATTGCCAAGCGGCATTTCTACCGTGAGGCCCTCACCGACCTGGCGCGAGTGGTCCTCAGCGGCCTGTGGCTGCTGGCCGAGCTGTTACAGCAATCGCTGGCCAGTGCGGATGCGATCATCCGCGCGCTATACCGCACTCTGGTGAGCCGACGCCACCTGCTGCAATGGACCACCGCAGCCGCCGTGCAGGCCCAGGCAAAAACCAAATTCAAAGACGTGGCACGCCAGCACTGGCGCGAGCCAGTGCTGGCAATATTGCTGCTGGTTGGGCTGCTGATGCTGCCTGGGCCCTCACCCGCACTAGCTGTCCTGCTATGTATTTTGTGGGGTGCCTCCCCGGTGTGGACCTGGTGGGTCAGCCGCGTCTGCCCGCTGTGTGATCAGGAAATGCTGCCGATTGCCGACAAGGTGTACCTGCAAGGCGTGGCGCGCGACACCTGGCGATTGTTTGAACGCTGTGTCAGCGCGGGCGACCATCACCTGCCCCCCGACAACCTGCAGGTGTTGCCGCACGACATGCTGGCACACCGCACCTCTCCCACCAACATCGGCATGTACCTGCTGAGCGCCGTCTGCGCGCGCCAGTTTGGCTGGATCGGCACGCAAGACTTGCTGACCCGGCTGGAAGCCACCCTGGGCACCCTGCATGGCATGGAGCGCTATCAGGGCCATTTTATGAACTGGTACGACACCCAGACCGCTTTGCCGCTGTTGCCGATGTACGTCTCCACTGTGGACAGTGGCAACCTCAGCGCGCATTTGCTGGCCGTGGCCCAAGCCTGCCTGGAGTTGGCTGAAATGCCCGATGGCGGGCCCGCCTGTCAGCATGCACTGAAAGCTTCCGGCGACCGACTGCGCCCCGTGTTGAAAGCACGCCACCAGCTGTCAAACCCCCAGCGGGACGAACTCGCCTGGCTACTGGCCGACCACCGTGCCACCAAGCGCTCGGCACTGCAGGATGTGCAGGCACTGACAGCAAGTTCCCAGCCCGCTCCGCTTGAGGTCATCCGGCAGCGCCTGCAAGCGCTGGCGCACGCCTTCAAAACCATGGCCTGGCAGGCCGATTTCCAGTTTTTGTACTCGCACAAACGGCATTTGCTGCACATTGGCTACCGTGTGGCAGAGCATCAGCTTGACAACAGTTTTTATGATCTTCTGGCCTCCGAGTCGCGTCTGACCAGCCTGCTTGGCGTCGCCCGGGGTGACCTGTCAGTGAGGCATTGGGTACATCTGGGACGCGCTTTTTTTGCGCACGGTGCCGATGCGGGTTTGCGCTCCTGGACCGGCTCGATGTTCGAGTACCTGATGCCCAGCCTGGTGCTCAAAGAGCCGCGTGGCAGCGTGCTGTTTGAGGCCTGCCACACCGCCTTGCTGGAGCAGATGGCGTTTACCCAGCCGATGGGGGTGCCCTGGGGGGTGTCCGAATCGGCCTACGCGGCCAGCGATTACACCCTGGCCTACCAGTACGCACCGCAGGGCGTGCCCCGGTTGGCCTTGCGCCGCACACCGCCCGATGAGCTGGTGATTGCCCCCTACGCCACCGCACTTGCAGCCATGCTGGCACCACAACTGGCCCGCCAAAATTTCGCCAAGCTGGAGCGGCTCGGCGCACGCGGGCAATATGGTTTTATCGAGGCGCTGGACTACACGGTGGCGCGGCGCGTGGGCACCGAGGCGTTTGTGCCGGTCGCCACCTTCATGGCCCACCACCAGGGCATGACCATCGTGGCTCTGGCCAATGTCCTGATGGGCGGTGCGCCACAGCGCTGGGGCATGGCCAACGCGCATTTACAAGCGGTATCGTCGCTTTTGCATGAGCGCATTCCGCGCGAGATCTCGGGTCTGTATGCGCCACCCGCCAACCTGCACCGCCAGGCACAACGTCGCCACGCCATCGGGCTGCTGCGCGACCTGCTGCCCGGCAGTTCTGCCGTCGAGCCCACCCACCTGCTATCCAACGGACGCTACAGCGTGCTGCTGCGCGCCAACGGCGCAGGCAGCAGCACGTTTGAGCAGATTGGCATCACCCGCACCCGAGATGACGCGCTGCGTGATGACCGGGGCAGCTTTTTCTACCTGCGCCACAGCCCCACCGACGCACTGCATTCGATCACCCAGCATCCGGCACCAGACCCTGCAGCGCATTACAGCAGCGCTTTCCATGCCGACCGGGTCTGTCTGGACGCCGAATGGGACGATGTGCAAACCCACATGACGGTCTGGGTCAGCCCCGAGGATGACATTGAGTTCCGCCAGATCGAGCTGCGCAATGTGAGTGACGCGCCGCTGGACATCGAACTGCTGTCAGCCTTTGAAGTCGCCCTGTCAGACGCCCGCGCTGACGAAGCGCACCCGGCCTTCACCAACCTGTTTGTCAGCGCCGAATGGCTGGCCTCGCACCAGACCCTGCTGCTGGCACGCAAGCCGCGCCTGGCCACTGAGCAAGGGCTTCGACTGGCCCACTTCCTGGCCGAAAGCAACACGCCGGTCGGCCAGGTGCGCCTGACCACCGACCGCCTGCTCTGGCAGGGCCGCAACCGTGCCACCAGCCAGCCGCTGGGCGCACTGGATACGGCACCTGACGACGTGAATGGGCAAGCCATCACGCTCGACACCGGCCTGGACCCGGTGTGCGCCCTGTCGGTCACGCTGCGTATCGCGCCGGGCGCCAAGGCGCGGGTCACCTTTGCCACGGCCGTTTCCAGCGATGCAGACACCTTGCGCGCGGTGATCGACAAATACCGCCAGGCCAGCAATGTGGCGCGCGCCTCGCTCATGTCAGCCACCCTGACCGGCATCCGGCTGCGCGCCCTGCGCATCAGTGCCGAGAATTTCTCTGCCATGCAAACCCTGACCAGCACGCTGGTGATGAGCCTGAGCCGCTCGCAGGCTCGTGCCGTACGGCCCCAGAGCGGTGCCACCGAGGTCTGCGACCGCCGCCTGCTGTGGCGTTTTGACATCTCGGGTGACAGACCCATCATTCTGGTGCTGGTCAGCGTGGCCGAGGGCCTGGGGCTAGTCAGGGCCCTCTCCCAGGCGCTGAGCCTGTGGCTGTGGGGCAATGTGGCCTGTGATCTGGTGGTGGTGAACGCAGAGCCCGCCTCCTACTTGATGACACTGGACCATGAAGTTGCCGCGCTGCGCGACCGCCATGCGGCCGATGTCAACGCCAAGGCCGGGCCCGCCAACACCCGCTTGCACCTGCTGCGCGCCGACGACCTGAGCCACCCCGAGCTCAACACCCTGCACAGCCTGGCCCGGGTGGTGCTGCGCGCCGATGGCCGGCCACTTTCACACCATGTCTCTGAATGGCTGCGTCTGCAGGAGAAAGCGCTGGAGCGCCGGCAGGAAACAGCCACACTGGCTTTGACGCTGGTGGCGCCGACGAATGCCCGCCTGCGGGTCGCAGCAGGCGAATTTGAACCTGAATCGGGTGAATTTAGCTTTTCAGTCTCGGCACTGCAACGCCCGCCCCGGCCCTGGATCAATGTGCTGGCCAACCCGAATTTTGGCGCGCAACTCTCGGAGACTGGCGGCGGCTACACCTGGGCGCTCAACAGCCGCCTGAACCAGCTCACCGGCTGGTCCAATGACCCGGTGTCCGACCCGCCATCAGAATGGTTTTTGCTGCAGAACACCCAGACCCGCGAGCTCTGGTCGGTCGCACCGGGCGCAGGGGTGAATCCGGCGCTGACCTACCGCATCACGCACGGGCAAGGCTTCACCCACATCCAGCATCGCCACGGTGAGCTGCAAGTCACGGCCACCTGGTGTGTGGATGCGCAAACGGCCGTCAAACAGGTGCACATCGCCCTGGTCAACCACGGCTCCCGCACCTTGCACCTGCGCCTGATCGGCATCGCCGAGTGGCTCATGGGCGCCAACCGTTGCGACCGCAGCACCGTGCGCACGAGCGTGCTGCACCAGAACGACCTGACAGCGCTGCTGGCCAAGCAGCGCGAGCGCGCCGCCGGCTTTGGAGACGGCACGGCCTTTTTGAGCGTGACCAACGCCGGCACCCATGCCGAGGACTGGACGTGTGATCGGCGCGAATGTTTTGATGCTCGCGGCTGTCTGGTACTGCCTGACTTTTTTGGCCAGAGCAGCGGTGACGGGCTGGACCCCTGCGCGGCGCTCTCCACCCATGTGGTGCTGTCTGGTGGACAGTCGTCGGAAAGCACCTTTTTGCTGGGCTTTGCCTCCAGCGCCGAGCAGGTGGGACCACTCCTTGATCAGGCTGGCGGAGTGCCCGCTGCCAAGCGGCTGGCGCAGGTAGTCGCTGGCTGGGACAAATTGTTGGGAACAGTCACGGTCAAAACACCCGACCCGCTGTTTGACGCGCTGGTCAACCGCTGGTTGCTCTACCAGGCGGTATCTTGCCGCCTGTGGGCCAAATCGGGCTTTTACCAGGCCGGGGGTGCCACCGGTTTTCGCGATCAGTTGCAGGACGCCATGGCGCTGGCCTGGGCAGACCCGGCGACCTTGCGGGCGCAGATCGTGCTGCACGCCTCACGCCAGTTTGTGCAGGGCGACGTGCAGCACTGGTGGCATGCACCCACCGGCGTCGGGGTGCGCACGCATTTCTCTGACGACCGGCTGTGGCTGGTGGCCGCTTGCACGCACTACCTGCAAGCCACGGGCGATGCCAGCCTGCTTGAGGAACAGGTGCCATTTCTGGAAGGCAAAGCCATTCCCGCCGGTGCTGAGGATGCTTACTTCGAGCCCACCGTCAGCACCCAAACCGCTGCAGTTTATGAACACGCTGCCCGCACCCTTGACCGCAGCCTGACGCTGGGCAGCCACGGCCTGCCCCTGATGGGCAGTGGCGACTGGAACGACGGCATGAACCGCGTGGGTATTGAGGGCCGGGGCGAATCTGTCTGGCTGGGCTGGTTCTTGTGCCGCCTGATTGCCGACTTTGCGCCTGTAGCGCTGGCACGCGGCGACACGGTGCGTGCCCAACGTTGGCAACAGGTAGCCACCGATCTGAAAGTCTCCCTGGCCACCACCGCCTGGGATGGCGAGTGGTTCACGCGCGCCTACTTTGACGATGGCCAGCCGCTGGGGTCACACCTCAACGGCCAGGGCAGCATCGACCTGATCGCCCAGGCCTGGGCGGTGCTCTCCGATGCTGCGCCAAAGGCGCTGGCACGCCAGGCCATGACCTCCGTGCAGACCCATCTGGTGGACAGCGAGGTCGGATTGATCAAGCTGCTGGACCCACCGCTGACCGACGCCGTGCCCAGCGCCGGTTACATCCAGGCCTACCCGCCCGGCGTGCGCGAAAACGGCGGGCAGTACAACCACGCGGGCATCTGGGCGCTGATGGCACAAGCCCAGGCCAGCACGTCAAGTGGCGTTGCCAGTGACGGCGATGCACCCTACCGCTATTTCACTTACCTGAGCCCGGCGCACCGCGCCAACCACCCCACCCGTGGCCCGGTGTATGGGCTGGAGCCCTACGTGATGGCCGCCGACGTGTACAGCCAGCCACCCTATGTGGGGCGCGGCGGCTGGAGCTGGTACACGGGTTCGGCTGCCTGGATGCACCGCGCCGCCGTTGATGCCATCCTTGGCCTGACGCAGGAGGCACAAACGCTGGTGTTTCGCCCGCGCCTGCCCAGCCACTGGCCGCAAGCCGAACTCACACTGGTGCGCGACGGGCGCAGCATGCGTTTCATCCTGATGCGCGCCACGCCTGAGGCTGCGTTGCAAGCCACATCCCAGTGGCAGGCAAGCCTGTTGATGCCCGGCGACAAGCTGGCCTGGCCAGACCTGCCGACCCAGAGTTGCTTTGTGATACCGCTGTAACCTTTTTGCAACGACTTGGGTGCGCCAGCGCACGGACACGAGGGTGCCCGGCTTTTACAGTTGACCCATCAGCTGGGACTATCCCGGTTTATCGCCCGAAGGTGGTGGGGCTTTCACCATCAAACCGCCCTGGAGTCCTTTATGAATATGAAACTAGCCCTCGCCGCCGTCATGACTGCTGCCGCCTTGCTGACTGCCACCGGATGCGCTGTCAGCCGTGGTCAGGAAACGACGGGCGCGTATGTCGATGACGCTGGCATCACCACCTTGGTCAAGTCACGCATGCTTGAAAGCAAGCTGGTCAGTGGCACCTCCATCAGCGTTGAAACGCTCAATGGAGTGGTCATGCTGTCCGGTTTTGCCAAGTCCATGACCGAAAAAACCGAAGCCGGACGCATCGCCAGTGGCGTGAACAATGTCAAATCAGTCCGCAACGAAATTGCCGTCCGTCCGTGATGGTGTCCGTCCAAGCGTGAGAAAGGGGACTTCACAAGAACCAGTGAATGACTCTCATTGTGCTTGAGCAGCCCAAAAGCTTGACACCCCGTGATTCGCCTATCGGATCACGGGGTGTCTTCACGTCTGGGTGAGGGTATTCAGGCGCTTGGGCCTTCGTGCAGGCGGATCTGGTTGCCACCGGCTTCCTTGGCCTGGTACATCGCGGAGTCAGCCCATTTCAGGACATCGTCCTGGCTGCTGTCGTTGTCCTGGAAAAGCACCGCGCCGATGCTTGCCGTGCTGTGGTGCTCCACGGTCACTGGGGGTTTCCCCTCTTGTTGCCAGGTTAGCACATAGGGCTTGTCCAGCGTGGCACGCAGCTTTTCGGCCACCACCAGCAACTGTTTGGTAGAGGGGTCCTTGTTCAGGCCCAACTCGCTCAAAATCACCACAAACTCGTCGCCGCCAAATCGCGCCACCACATCGACACCACGCACACAACTGGTGATGCGCCGCGCCACCTCGATCAGCAACAAATCACCCACGTAATGACCGTGGGTGTCGTTGAGCGGCTTGAAATTGTCCAGATCCAGAAACATCAGCGCACTGAAGCGGCCGCTGCGTTTGCCCGCCGCCATGGTCTGCCCCAGCCGCTCGGTGAGCAGACGGCGGTTCGGCAGGCGCGTCAAAGAGTCGTGCAGGGCCAGGTTCAGAATCTGCTTTTCGGCCAGCTTGCGCTCGGTGATATCGCGCGCGGCGGCAAACACACCCTGCAGGCGGCGGTCGCGGTCGTAAAAGGTGGTGGCGTTGTAAGACACCACGGTTTCCTTGCCATCGCGGTCGCGCGCAGTCAGCTCGTAGTTGGTGACCTTCTTCTTGGTCAACACCAGGCGGATCGCGTCTTCAGCCCGTGCAGGGTCGGTGAAGTAGTTTTTGAACGGCGCGCCAATCAGCTCGTCACGCGTGCACCCGGTCAGCGAGGCCATTTGCTGGTTCACATCGGTGATGATGCCTGCCGGGTCGGTGGTCATCAGCGCGTCCATGTTCGCCTCAAACAATGAGCGGGTGTAAAACTGGTGGTCCCGCAGGCGCTGTCCCAGCAGCGTTTGCTCGGCCTCCATCTGCTTGCGAATGGTGTTGTCGGTGCCGATCAGCAGGTAGCCAATGATGCTGTTCTGGTCATCGCGCAGCGCGGTGACCGACACCACCGCCGGGAAGCGGCTGCCGTCCTTGCGGATATAGGTCAGCTCGTAAATGTCTTCTATGCCGCGAGACGCCTTGAACACCAGCGCTTCAAAGCCGGGGGCAATTGGTGTTTCAAGCTCCACGCTCAGAGCCTTGGCGCGCACAATCAGTTCTTGCGGGTCAGAAATGTCGGCTGGCGTGATCAGGTTCACCACCTCGGCCGCCGCGTAACCGAGCATGCGCTCGGCACCCACATTGAATATCTGGATCACACCCTGCTCGTCGGTGGCGATGCTGGAGAAATTGGCGCTGTTGAAAATCGCCTTTTGCAAGGCTCCGGCAATCAGCAGGCTTTCCTGACGCTGTTGCTCCTGGATGCCTTCATCGGCACCCGGTACCGTCACCGCAAGCCCCGTTTCCGGGGTGCCAACCCCATCAGGGCCGATGTTCATAGCTGTCTTGATCCGGGTTAAAGCGACATTGTGCGCCCCACGCTGGTCGCCATAGGTGCGCCAGCGCACTGAAATCGGTCAGGTGGGCCCTTAAGCTGGCAAAAATACTTTCAATGTGCCAAAACCATGCCGCACCCTTCCAGCCAGCCCCAACAGTTGGTCGTCCTGTTGACGCTGTGTGTCTTCAGCGTCACCGGTTGCGCCAGCTTGCCCGACACTGAGGCGATTCTGGCGCGCCATACCGCGCAGGCGGCGCGTTTCGAGTCCGCCCGCGGACCAGTATCTGCCCAAAAAAGCGCGGCCATTGTGGCTGAGCTCAAACGCAAATCAGGCGACATCGACATTCTGGACAAACAGATCGCGCTGGAGCAGGCCATCAATGACAACCCACTGGTGCTGGGCAACAAGGTCACCCTGCTGCAAGACGGCCCCGCCACCTACGCGGCCATGTTTGCGGCCATCTCCGGCGCACAGGACCACATCAACATGGAGTCCTACATCTTCGAAGACGATGCCATGGGCCAGGCGTTTGCGCAGGAGCTTCTCAAAAAACAGCGCCAGGGCGTGCAGGTCAATCTGATTTATGACGGCATAGGCAGCATCAACACGCCCAAACTGTTTTTTGACGACCTGGCCGCCGCTGGCGTGGCAGTGCTGGAGTTCAACCCGGTCAACCCGCTGGAGTCGCGCGGCGGGGCCTGGCTGATCAACAACCGCGACCACCGCAAGCTGCTGATCGTCGATGGCCGCACCGCCTTCATTGGCGGCATCAACATCAGCAGCGTGTATTCGTCGGGCTCAATCATCCGCCACGCCCCCAAACCCAGCGAGGGCGACGGTGCCTGGCGCGACACAGACCTGCAGATCGACGGCCCGGTGGTGGCAGACTTTCAAAAGCTATTCATGCAGACCTGGGACAAGCAACACGGAAAAACCCTCATGCCCAAAAATTACACCCCCGTACTCGCTGCCGTGGGCAAAGACATCGTGCGCGCCATTGGCGGCACGCCCGACGACCCGTTCAGCCTGGTGTACCTGACGCTGATTTCGGCCATCAGCAACGCGGAGAAGCAGGTGTTCCTGACCAACGCCTACTTTGTGCCCGACCCGCAACTGCTGCAGGCGCTCATTGACGCAGTGGCGCGCGGGGTGGATGTCCGGCTGATCCTGCCAAGCTACAGCGACTCGTCCTTGGTGTTTTATGCCGGGCGCGCCCAATACGCCCGCTTGCTGGCGGGTGGTGTACACATCTATGAGCGCCAGGGTGCCCTGCTGCACGCCAAGACCGCCATGATTGACGGTGTCTGGTCCACGGTCGGCTCAAGCAACCTGGACTGGCGCAGCTTCATGGACAACGACGAAGTCAACGCGGTGATTCTGGGGCGCGATTTCGCCGCCCAAATGACCGCCATGTTCGCCCTGGATCAGGCTGCGTCACTGCCCATCGACCCCAAAACCTGGGCCGACAGGCCCTTGCAATTCAAGCTCAAGGAATGGCTGGCGCGGCTCTGGGAGCGCTGGCTGTAGCGCTTATTTGCGCCCAAATACCAGCATCGCGGCACCCAGAACAAGGGCACCGGCGCTCAGGATCAGCGGCACATTGACGGTTTTGGTCTCCTGCACCTTGAGCTCCATGCTGCCAAGTTTCAGCGCCGTCGATTCGCTGGGGTAGCTGAAACTGCCGTAGGCCAGGCCCAGGGCACCGGCGGCGACGAGGATGATGCCTATGAGTTTGATCGGGTTCATGGGTTGCTTTCTGTAGTACGTCACAGTGTGGCGGCATGGCAGCCCGAAGTCTGTACGCCCGCACACACTGGCCAGATGCCGCTCAGTGTTCGCTGACGCACCGACTGGCCCGGTGCAAAAGCACACAGTCAGGCCTGCTTCAACTCATTCCTACCGGAGACTATCCATGAACAACCCCCTTGGCCTGCGCATCCTGACCACTACCTTGGCCGGTGTCATGACCATCACCATGGTGGCTTGCAGCAAGCCTGCTGACACCACGGGCATGCCTGCCGCGAGCACCACCGTCGGCACAGAAATCGACGACAGTGTGGTCACCACCAAGGTGAAGGCTGCCTTGCTGGAAAACGCCGATGTCAAGGGGCTGGACATCCAGGTTGAAACTCGCAAGGGCGAGGTCATGCTCAGCGGCTTTGTTGCCAACCAGGCCCAGATGGATGCCGCAGTGACCGCGACCAACGGCATTGCAGGTGTCAAAAGCGTCAATAACAAGCTCAGCCTGAAAGAAGGCGCATCAAGCATGGGCAACAAGCTCGACGACAGTGTGATCACCACCAAGGTCAAGACCGCGCTGCTCAACGACACCACCATCAAGAGCCTGGACATCACGGTCAATACCAGCAAGGGCGAGGTACAGCTCAGCGGCTTTGTGGACAACCAGGGCCAGATGGACCGCGCGCTGGAGGTGGCCCATGGCATTGAGGGTGTCGCCCAGGTCGGCAACCAGATGAGCATCAAGAAATAACCGGAGACTCACATGACCATTCAGAAAAACTTCCAGACCGTCCTGGGCGTGAGCACGCTGCTGCTTTTGGGGGCCTGCGCCACCAACGGCCCGGCACCCGCCAACCCGACCGGCAGCGCCTACCCGCAATCCAGCGGTGCCTACTCACAATATGGCGTGGTGCAATCCATTGACCTGGTACAGCAACAGGTGGCGTCTGACTCGGGCAATATCGGTGCAGGCACCATTGCAGGGGCGGTCATCGGCGGCATTCTGGGTCACCAGGTGGGTGGTGGCAGCGGCAACACAGCCGCTACGGTTTTGGGAGCTGCTGGCGGCGCGTATGCTGGGCATACGCTTGAAAAGAACAACCAAACCAGCCAGACGGTCAACGCCTACAAGTTCACCGTGCGTATGAACGACGGCAGTTACCAGACCTTCACCGAGACCACCAACGCCGACATCCGCGTGGGTGACCGGGTGCAGATCGACAACGGCATGCTGCGCCGCTACTGAGCCGAATCAAGACAGGCTACTGCGGCTTCACATCGCTCAGTAGCCGGTCCAGCTCCTTCTTGACCACGCCGTAACACTCGCACACGCTGCGTTCCAGCCCGGCGCGATCCAGCACACTGATGTGCCCCCGCCGGTAGCGAATGTAGCCCAGGCTCTGCAGGCGCCCGGCAGCATCGGTCACGCTTTCGCGGCGCACGCCGAGCATGCTGGCCACCAGTTCCTGCGTCATCACCAGCTCACGGTCGTCCAGGCGGTCCAGGGTCAGCAGCAGCCAGCGGCACAGTTGCTGCTCCACCGAGTGATGGCGGTTGCACACCGCAGTCTGTGCCATTTGCGTCATCAGCGCCTGGGTGTAGCGCAGCAGCAATCGCTGCAAGGCACCGCCCCGGTTGAATTCATCTTTCAGGGTATGGCGGTCCAGCCGCCAGGCCTGGCCGGCAGTTTGCACCACCGCTGAACTGCTGGTGGTGTCGCCACCCATGAAGAGTGACACGCCGACCACCCCTTCGTTGCCCACACCAGCCGTCTCGGCCGACGCGCCTGACTCGGTGACGTAGTGCAGCGACACGATAGAGGTGGTTGGAAAGTACGCGTGGCGCATCTGGCTGCCCGGCTCAAACAGCATCTGGCCCAGCGGCATGGGCACCAGTTCCAGGTGCGCGGCCAGTGGTGCCAAGTCCGCAGCGGGCAAGGCCGACAGCAGGTGGTTCTGGTTGTGGATCACAAGCAATGACATGAGCATCTCCCCGGCGCTGTTTGTTAATGTTTTGATGGCAGTTCCACGCCAATGCCGCGGTAACCAATGAAGCGACTGGCGCGGTCAAACATCGGCTCGCCACTGACCTGAAAACACTGCTGGCTGCCATCCGCCCCGACGCGGCAAAACATATAGTCCAGAAACGGTTGGCGATCGGCAATGGTGCGGCGCAGCTTGTCCCGCTCGGCTTCATTCCAGCCACCCAGCGATGCCGTCTGACCGCCGCCGCGCAGCGAATCGACCTGCAAGCCCAGCATTTCCAGCACCGGACCAGACACCTTGGTGAAATGGCCGTTTTCGTCCTGCTCCCAGTACCAGTCCGAGGCCAGCTCGGTCAGGCTGCGGTAGCGTGCCTCGCTCTCGCGCAACTCGGCCGTTCGCTCGGCTACGGTGGCTTCGAGCTCACGGTTGTAGTCGGCCAGTTTTTTGTACAGCAGGCGCACTTCGAGCATGTTGTGGATGCGGGTTTTCACCTCGACCAGGTCAAACGGCTTGCTGATGAAGTCCTTGGCACCGGCCTGCAGCGCACGCAGCTTATGACCCGGCTGGGCGGTGAGCACAATCACCGGCAGGTAGCTGTCAGCCGTGTTGGTCTTCAAACCTTCCATCACCTGAAAACCGTCCATCACCGGCATCTGCAGGTCCAGCAGGATCAGGTCGTAGGCGTTTTTGCGGTGCATGGCGCACACTTCCTCGGGCTTCATGGTGGACGTGACGTTGGTGTAACCAGCATCGCCCAGCAGTTGTTCCAGCAACTGCACATTGGCAGCCTGGTCGTCCACGATCAGGATGCTGGCCTGGAGAATTTTGCTAGAAAGTGGCATGACAGGTTCCTCTTGAGGTGATGGGACAGGCGTCCGAACGCTATATTTAAATGAGCTTCTTGCGCAGTTTATATAAGGGCCAGGGGCATATTTCTTATAAATTCATAGAGCGGCTGCAGGTGCTGCTGGCCCAGGGGTGCGTCTTTGCGTCTGGGCAATGCGCACAATCTCTTTGGCAATGTCTTCAGGCGACAGCACAAAGTCAATACACCCCGAGTCGATGGCGCTCACCGGCATGTCAGAGCGGCCGGCGGTAGCGGGCATTTGCGCGATAGTGATGCCGCCCACCTCGCGAACGCCGCACATCGCCGCCGCCCCGTCACCGTCGTAGCCCGAGACAATCACCGCGATCAGCTGGCCGCTCCAATGCTCTGACAGCGAACGCAAAAACACGGTGATCACATCGGGCCAACCCCAGGGCTTGGAGATGGGTTTGAGAACAAACACCCCATCACGCACATGCAGATCGCGGTTGGAGGGGATGATGAACACCTGGTTGGGCATCACTGGCATGCCGTCGGTGATCAGCGTCACCGGCATGCTGGAAAACGGCCGCAACACCTCATGCAATATGGTCGCGGCGATGGTGATGTGGTTGACGATGACGATGGCTACGCCCATGTCGGGCGGCAGGTGTTTGAGCAGCCGGATGTACGCATCAAGCCCGCCCGCCGAGCCACCCACGCAAACGATGGGAAATTCTTTCATGCCGCCGCCTTGGCCAGCGCCAGCTCAAACCAGAACACGCTGCCCTCACCCACCGTGCTGCTGGCACCGATGCTGCCGCCCATCATCTCGACCAGCCGCTTGCTCACCACCAGGCCGATGCCGGTACCCTCCAGGGGGCCCAGTTCCTGGCCCAGGCGGTTGAATGGCTGAAACAGCAGTCCCAGTTGCTCGGCGGTCAGGCCCTGGCCGCTGTCTTGCACGTTGACACGCACCCTGTTGTGCGGGCGCAGGCTCCAGCTCACCGTCACCGTGCCCCGTTTGCGGTTGTATTTGATGGCGTTGGACAGCAGGTTGATCATCACCTGCTTGAGCCGGCGTCGGTCCACCTGCACATGGCATGGCTGCTCGAACACCGGAAAACTGATCTTGATGCCGTGCACGGTCGCCTGCGGCTCAATCATGGTCTGGCAGTCCAGCAACACCTCGGCCAGCGGCTCCGGTGTCATGGTCAGCGCCAGTTGGCCCGACTCGATGGTGGCCAGGTCCAGAATCTCGTTGACGAGGTCCAGCAGATACCAGCCACCGTGAATGATCTGGTCGATGGCAGACTTTTGCGCCGGCGTAGGCGGTGGCGTGCCCGCGTCCATGAGCTGCGCAAAGCCCAGGATGGCGTTCAGCGGCGAGCGCAATTCGTGGCTCATGCTGGCCAGAAAGTCAGATTTGGCGCGGTTGGCCTTGTCAGCCAGGGCGCGGGTGCGCTCCAGCTCCAGGTTCTGATCCTTGAGCGCCATGTCCAGGCTCACACGCTCGGAAATGTCTTTGAGCGTGACGCGCAGTGTCGTCGCACCAGCGATCCCTTTGGCCACGTTGGCGGCCAGGTTGACCCAGATCGGCTTGCCGTTGCCATGGAGCATCTGCAGGTCACAGCTCTGCGTCTGCCCGCTGCTGTGCACCAGCTCACAACAGCGCCGGTAGGTGGGCACATGCTCCAGATGCATGAAGCCGGTGATCAGCCGCTTGACCAGCGCGCTGCGGGTCACGCCCAGCAGGGTGGCGGCAGTCAGGTTGGCCTCCAGGATGCGACCGGCATCATCGACCGTGCAATACCCCACCGGGGCCATGTCGTACAGGTCAAAGTAGCGCTCGCGCGCAGCATCGAGCTCGACATGCGCGCGGCGCAGCTCTTCGTTTTGCAGCTCCAGCTCGATCTGGTGCACCCGCAGCTCGTGAAACAGCTGCTGCGCGTCTTCAGGCTTCATTTCCTTGATCGTCTCCAGCGGCAAAGCCAACTTGATCTTGTCGCTGTCTTCGGCACGCCTGCGCAAGGCCACCAGGACATCGCTTGACAGTAACGCGTTGTCTTCAGCCCGGCGGGTCGCCGCATTTTGGCTGTCAGGTTTCAATATCTACTCCTATATTTATAGCTTATCACGCTTCACTCACAAGGGCTGAAGGCATATTTTTCATATAAAAATTCAGCATCTCGTCCGGTCGTGACACCGCGCCGATGTGCTGGCCCTGAAAAGCCGTGCAGCCCTCTTCGGCAAAAAAAAGCTGCTGCTCGGGCGTTTCCACGCCCTCAGCCATCACCGGCACACCCAGGCTGGCCCCCAGCGCCACGATGGCGCGGGCGATCACCGCCACACTGGCATCGAGCAACACCTGATGCACCAACGCCTGGTCCACCTTGATCTGCACCAGCGGCATGCGTTTGAGGTAATCCAACGAGTCAAAGCCCGCGCCGAAATCGTCCAGACAAAAACCCACGCCCAGCACGTGGATGGCGGCCATCTTGGTCAGCGCGTCATCCACATCGCTGGTAAGCGTGCTCTCGGTCAGCTCCAGTGTCAAGCGCTGCGCGGGAGCCCCAGTGCTTTGCAGCGCCCGGGCCACACCGCTGGCAAAGTCGGCCTGGGCCATCTGGCAGGCACCGATGTTCACCGCCAGCGTCCAGTCAGCGGTGAGCGGGCTGGCGGCCCACAGCAGCAGTTGCTGGCAGGCGGCATCCAGCACCCATTGGCCCAGCGGCAGGATCAGGCCAGACTCTTCGGCCAGCGCCATGAACCGGCCCGGTAGCAGCAGGCCCTGGCGCGGGTGATGCCAGCGCAGCAGCGCCTCAGCCCCCACGGCCAGGCCCCGGGTATCGACCTGGATCTGGTAAAAAAGCTCAAACTCACCCACATCCAAGCCACGCTGCAGGTCTTGCAACAGCTTCTCCTGCGCCTGCACGGCAGCCTGCATGGCGGGGTCAAAAAAGCACAGTCGGCTGCGGCCCATGGATTTGGCGCGGTACATAGCCCGGTCAGCCTTTTTCAGCAAGTCAGTCACCGGCTCCAGCACCCCCAGAAAAACCACCGTGCCGACGCTCAACGAGGTCTCATAACTGTGGCCTTGCAGGTCAAAGGTTTGCGCGACCGCATGCAATATCTTCTGCGCCACGGTCTCGGTTTGCAGGGCTGCGTCAGCCTCATGCTGGCCCAGCGCATGCAACAGCACCACAAACTCGTCGCCGCCAAAGCGCGCCACGCAGTCGCCCTCACGCACACACAAAAGCAAGCGCTGGCTCACCTGCTGCAGCAGCAGGTCGCCAGCGTCGTGGCCGAGCGTGTCGTTGAGCTGTTTGAAGTGGTCCACATCCAGAAACATCAGCGCGCAGTGGTTGTGCGTGCGCGCTGACGACAGGCGGGCCTGGTTGAGCCGGTCCATCAGCAAGCGTCGGTTGGCCAGCCCGGTCAGCGTGTCGTGCAGGGCAAAAGACTCCAGCGACGCCACTGCCACCGCCAGCTTTTTGTACAGCAGGCGCACTTCCAGCAGGTTGTGGATGCGGGTGGTCAGCTCGGCCAGCTCAAACGGCTTGGCGATGAAGTCCTTGGCACCCGCGGCCAGCGCGCGCAGCTTGTGGCTGGGCTGCACGGTGATGGCCAGCACCGGCACATAGCCGTGTTCTTCAATCTGTGTGAGCCCTTCCAGCACCGCAAAACCGTCCATGCCGGGCATTTGCAGGTCCAGCAAAATCAGGTCGTAATGGTGACTGCGATGCAGGTCGCACACTGCAAACGGGTCCTGGGTGGACGTCACCTGGCGGTATCCCACGCCTTGCAGCAATTGCTCCAGCAGCAGCACATTGGGCCCCCGGTCATCCACGATCAGGATGTTGGCCCCCAGCACGTCGGCCTTAGCTTGCATCAAAGACCCCCCGCCCCAGCCCGGCCAGCCGCCGGGTGTGCGCCAGCGCCAGCGCGGTATCGAGCGCGTCCATGAACTCCGCCACCCGGATCGGCTTGGTCAGGTAGCGGAAAAACCCGGCCGCCAGCCCGCGCTCAATGTCACGCGGCATGGCGTTGGCGCTCAGGGCCAGCACCGGAATGTGTTTGGTGCCTTCATCTTCCTGCAGGATTTTCAGAGCCTGCAGGCCGTTGATGCCCGGCAGGTTGATGTCCAGCAAGATCACATCGGGCTGGTGTTCGCGCGCCAGGGCGATGCCGCGCATGGCATCTTCGGCACCAAACAAGCGCATATCGGGCCGCCGCGCAATGAGCTGCTGCACCAGCTCCATGTTGGCGCGGTTGTCTTCCACATACAGCAGGCTGCGCACGCGCTCGCCATCCACCACGGGGGTGATGTGTGAGAGCAGCATTTCGGCCACGGAGTCGTCAATGTGGGGTGCCGCGACCAGGTCCAGCTCAAACCAGAACACACTGCCCACGCCCTCAGTGCTGATCACCCCCATCTCACCACCCATCTGCTCGACCAGGCGTTTGCTCACCAGCAGGCCGATGCCGGTGCCTTCTTCTTCACTGTCTTCCTTGCCCAATCGATTGAACGGCTGGAACAACTGGGCCAGCTTGTCCGGCGACAGGCCTTCACCCGTGTCCTGCACACTGATGCGCAGCCGCGCGGCGGCGCGTTTGCTGCAGGTCACATGCACATGGCCGCCCTGGCGGTTGTACTTGATGGCATTGGACAGCAGGTTGATCATCACCTGCTTGAGGCGGGTGCTGTCAGCGCTGACAAAACACGGCAAGGGCACCTCCGCAAAATTCAGATCCACCTCTTTTTTCAGCGCCTGCGGCTCCATCAGGGCCTGGCAGTCCTGCAACACAACTGGCAGCGACACCGACTCGCGCGACAGCGACAAGCGCCCGGACTCGATCAGCGCCAGGTCCAACACCTCGTTGATCAGCTCCAGCAAGTACCAGCCCGCGCGCAGGATCTGGTCAATGCTGGCTTTTTGCCAGGCAGTGGGCGGCGGTGTGCCCGACTCCATGAGCTGCGCAAAACCCAAGATGGCGTTGAGTGGCGAACGCAGTTCGTGACTCATGCCCGACAAAAACTCGGATTTGGCCTGATTGGCCTTGTCGGCAGCCGCGCGGGCGGCTTCAAGCTCGGTATTTTTGTCGCGCAGGGCCTGGTCCAGCCGTTCACGCTCCACCTCGGCCGCGCGCCGCGCTGTGTTGTCGGTACCAATCAGCAGGTAGCCGATGATGCTTTGCGCGTCGTCGCGCAGCGCGGTGACCGACACCAGGGCAGGCAGGCGCCTGCCATCCTTGCGGATGTAGGTCAGCTCGTAAATATCTTCAATGCCGCGTGAGGCCTTGAACACCAGCGCCTCAAATCCGGGGGCGATCTCGGTGTCGAGTTCCTGGCTCAGGGAGGCCGCGCGGGCCACCAGCTCCTGCGGGTCAGACAAGTCAGCCGGGGTCACCTGGTTCATCACCTCAGACGCCGCGTAGCCCAGCATGCGCTCGGCCCCGACGTTGAAAATCTGGATGACGCCCCGGGCATCGGTGGCAATGCTGGAGAAATTGGCGCTGTTGAAGATCGCGTTTTGCAGCGCGCTGACCTTGCGCAGCGCCTGCTGGGCGGCGTATTCCTCGGTGACATTGCGAAACACCAGCACAGCACCCACCACCACACCGTCCGCATCCAGAATCGGGGCGCAACTGTCGGCAATGTCGTACTCGACACCATCGCGCGCGATCAGCAGCGTGTGGTTGGCCAGCCCCTGCACCGTTCCGTGGGCCAACGTGGCCACCACCGGCACTGCCACGCTCTGGCGGGTGGTCTTGCTGAAAATTTTGAAGACCTCGTCAACGGGTTGCCCCAAGGCTTGCTCCAGCGTCCAGCCGGTGAGTTTTTGCGCCACCGGGTTGAGCAGCGTCACGCGCGCCTGGGCATCGGTGGCGATCACCGCGTCACCAATCGAATTGAGCGTGACCGCCAGTTTTTGCTCGCTGTCTTGCAACTGGTGGTTGGTCTGCAGCAATTGCCGGTTGCTGTCTTCCTGCGCGGCCAGCAAACGCCGGGTTTCCAGATGCTGCTGGTCTCTTTCGACTTGCTGGCCTTTTTGCATGGTCCAGAAAATCAGAAACGCTGCCAACAGCAAGGCCAGCAGAATCAGCGCCTCCAGCCGTGGGTGGACCGACCAGAGACTGAAATACGCTCCTGCCCCCAATAGCAGCAGCACAGCTGCCAACCAGAAGATGATTTTTGTGGTGTTTTTCAAGTCATTGCGCAGGTGAAGCAGGCCAGAGGCAACCCGCTTGAGTGGTGCGCGTAGCGTAGCCGCGTCGCCCCGCCCGATCCGTGCGCTGGCGCACACAGGGGCGAACCTGTATGCCAAATCAGCCTCTAGCCCTTATGAATAAAGCGCTGGTAGCTATTTATTTTGATGATTCAGACCTCACCAGTGGGCGGGTTTGCTGGCAGGCTTCTTGTCACGCCAAGCCCGATCCAATGGAATGACACCGCAAACGGCTAATGCCACCGGCGTTGAAGTCCCATGGCCTTTGCAATACACTTTCTATAAATGTATTTCAAGGAGCTCCGTCATGCCGATCTCGCTCAGACTTCCTGCAGACATAGAAACCCGTATTGCTGGCTACGGCGCGCGCGCCGGATTGAGCAAATCAGCGGTGATCGTGCGCAGCATTCAGGAGTTTCTGGCGCGCCATGCCGAACCCACTTCGGTGCAAATCTACGATGAAGCCATGCGCCAGGCCGGTGCACAAGTCGGCGACACGGTGGATGACCCAGCGGCAGAGACCCTGGATGCGCGACCTTTGAAGCAACAAGTGCGCCTGGCGATTCGCAAGAAACACCAGGAGCGCTCGCAACGCGCCACCCAGGCCTTGAAAATAGCCAGCACCCGTGTAGCCAAGGCACCATGAACACGCTGGCGGACTCTGGGTATTTCGTTGGCCTGTTCAGGCCCAAAGACCGCCATCATGCGCGCTGCAAAGCTTTTTTTACCCACTACATCGGGCAAACCATCACCACTTGGGCGGTCTTCACCGAAGTGTGTGCGCTACTGGCCGCGAGCCAGCAAAAGGCGTTTTTTGCCTGGGCCACCAAAGCCCAGACCCTGGGCTACCTGCGCATCGAGTCACCCCCAGCCGATGCCATCGCCGCCGTGTGGAACCTGATGGACAAATACGACGACCTGCCGATGGATTTTTGTGATGCCAGTCTGGTTTACCTGGCCATCAACCTGAAGATCAAGCGAATCGCCACCGTCGATGTGCGCGATTTTTCCGTGTACCGCCTGCCTGGCAACCAGCGCTTTGTGCATGTGCTCGACGAACCAGCATCCCCTTAACCCAGCATCACCAAACACACCGAATTGCGCCCCGCCTCCTTGGCCTGGTACATGGCGGCATCGGCGGCTTTGAGCACCTCGTCCTGCGCGGTGTGGGCACCATTGAACACCGCCAGCCCGATGCTGGCTGAGCAATGGTGTTCAACCAGTTTGGCAGGGGCATCGTCGTGAACCACCGTGAGCCGATAGGGCTCGGCCAACTTGAGGCGGATTTTGTCTGCCAGCGCGCGGGCCTGCTGCTTTGACTGCGCCGGGTCGGCCGTCAGTTCGCCAACCAACACCACAAACTCATCCCCGCCAAAACGCGACACGGTATCAACCTGGCGCACGCATGCCCTCAGGCGGCTGGCCACTTCCACCAACAGCAGGTCGCCCACCGCGTGGCCGTGCACATCATTGAGCGGCTTGAAGTTGTCCAGGTCCAGAAACATCAGTGCGCCAAAGCTGCCCGTGCGTTTGCCCGCTGCCAGCGCCTGGCCGAGCCGGTCATCGAGCAGTCGCCGATTGGCGAGTTGGGTCAAGGGGTCATAAAAGGCCAACTGGCGCACCTGGTCTTCCAGCAGCTTGCGCCGGGTGATCTCGCGGGTGATGCCGTGGTAGCCCACAATGGCACCCTGCGCATCGAGCTCGGGCCGTGACAGCACCTCACCCCAGATCAAACGGCCGTCCTTGCAGCGGTGCTGCACCTCAAAGCTGGCAAACTGGTCCGGGTTGCCGGCGGTGCGATCTTGCTGGCTTTGATGCATGAGGGCTTTGACCTGCGCCACACCGGCTTCGGTGAACATCTCAAACGCGTGATGGCCCAGCACCTCGTGGGCCTTGAAGCCGCGCAGACGCTCATCGGACGGGCTGATGTAGGTGACCAGCAGACGGCTGTCCGTCCGCCAGAGCACGTCCTGCGTGTCTTCAGCCAGTGATCGGTACAAGGCCTCGCTGGCATGCAAGGCCTCGGTGCGCTCGGCAACCAGGGCTTCCAGCGCCTTGTTGCGCTCCAGCAAACCCGCCAGCGGGTAAACCTCGCCGTCTTGCACCAGGTGGTAGGGGATGGAGATGCCGCTGTGCACAATCTTCCACTGCTCGCCTTCCAGCCGGAACATCAGCACCAGACGCGCCACCTCGTTGGACAGCACATGGTCAGCGATCGGCAGGTGGATGTGAAAAAACGCCGTGGTCACCACCACCTCGGGGCTGATGTCCTGCAGGCACACATCCAGCATCTCGATGCGGATACGACATGGCACCTGCGCAAAGTCCTGCCGGGTGATGGCTTGCCAGGCTTGCCGGTCTTTGACCAGAAAGTCACCGCCGCCAGTGTAGCCGCTGAAGTTGTCGCTAAAACGCTCGGTCAGCCGCTCGTCGCGCGCGGCATACATCTCGATGTAGTCATCAAGCAGCGCCCGGATAAGTTGGTGGCGATCGGATGAGTCGGCAAAGGTGGACATGGGCCAGAGCCAGAGTAAGAAGGGCTCCGATTATGCGTAATGCAAAACAAGCCGAGTTGTCAGCTCTTCTGCCGGCATGGCCTTGGCAAACAGCCAGCCCTGGTAGGTTTCGCAACCTTGCTGGCGCAAAAAGGCCAGTTGGGCCTCGGTTTCCACCCCTTCGGCAATCACCGACATGCCCAAACTGTGGGCCAGCGCAATGATGGCGCGCGAAATGGCCGCGTCGTTCAAATCCTCAGGAATGCCGTCCATAAAACTCTTGTCAATCTTGAGTTTGTGCAAGGGCAAGGCTTTGAGGTACGACAGTGACGAATAACCGGTGCCAAAGTCATCCAGCGCCACGCGGCAGCCCAGTGCGACCAGTGCATCGAGCTGTTCGCGTGCCTTTTCAGGCTGCTTCATGGCGACCGACTCGGTCACTTCCATGACCAGCCAATGCGCCTTGGCACCGGTGCGCGCCAGTGCGGCGCTGACCCTCTGAGGCAAATCATCTTGAGAAAACTGTTGGGCCGACACATTGATCGCCACCCGCAGCGGTGTACCCGCCTGCGTCCAGGCTGCAGTTTGCCTGCAGGCGGTCTCCAGCACCCAGTCTGACAGCGGCAGAATCAACCCGGTGGCCTCGGCCAGCGGGATAAATATGGCGGGCGACACCTGGCCCAACACCGGGTCAAACCAGCGCAGCAGTGCCTCCGCGCCGACGATGGCACCGGTTTGCACGTCCACCTGCGGCTGGTAATGCAAGGCCAGGGCACCCTGAGCGATCGCCTGTTTCAGGCAGTTATGCATTTGCATGTCTTCCAGCATGCGAGAGTCCATGCCCTGCGCAAAGAAGGTGTGGGTGCTGCGCCCGCCATCCTTGGCCTGGTACATGGCCAGATCGGCATAGCGCATCA
This sequence comes from uncultured beta proteobacterium, assembly GCA_903905735.1. Classification (GTDB taxonomy): domain Bacteria; phylum Pseudomonadota; class Gammaproteobacteria; order Burkholderiales; family Burkholderiaceae_C; genus Rhodoferax. Next base: position 3,711 of record CAIVHU010000098.1, on the reverse strand, counting down.
GGGTGGTGCTGTCTTTGGCATCTTCTGGACAGAATGCCACGCCCAGACTGGCACTGGACGAGACATCCAGATTCTGCAGCCGGTAGGTGGCACGCAGCGCGGTCAGCAGCTTGGTGGCCACTTTGTCGGCTTGGTGCGCCGAGCTCACGTCGGTGAGCAAAATGGCAAACTCATCACCCCCCAGGCGCGCCAGGGTGTCGGTGTCACGCAACACGGCGCGCATGCGCTTGCCAGCCTGCACCAGCAGGGCGTCGCCCGTGGCGTGGCCAAAGGTGTCATTGACGGTCTTGAAACTGTCCAGATCCAGCAACAACAGCGCCACCCGGCTGCCGGTACGCGCGCTGCGTGCCACAGCCTGATCCAGTTGCAGGTTGAACAACCAGCGGTTGGGCAAACCGGTGAGCTCGTCATGGGTAGCCTGAAATTGCAGTGCCGCTTCAAACTTCTTGCGCTCGGTGAGGTCTCGGATATAGGCAATGGCGTGGCCTTTGCCGTCATCTTCCCAGTGGCCCAGAGAAATATCCACCGGCACCGTCCGGCCATCGTGGCGCAGCAGTTGCAGGTCCATCATGCCCATGGCGCGCATATCGGGATCTGTGAAATGCGCCATCATGGACTGGCCGTGCCGCGCTCGCAGGTGCTCAGGCAAGAGGATGTTGACGCTTTGCCCCACCAACGCCGCCTCGTCATAGCCGGAAAGCGCCACCATGGCCGGGTTGGCCAGCAGGATGATGCCCTGGCGATCCACCCACACAATGCCGTCCGGTGCAGCATTCAGGATCTGCCTCTCACGCAGGCTCTGCGCCTTGATGTGCTGCAGCGGGCGACGCAAGGACTCGTTGAAGGTGGCGTGAAACAGAAACAGGTAAGCCTCTACTTTGTACAGGTGCCCCAGCAGTTGAGCTCCCTCGCTGCCCGCAATGCCTGGCAGGGTAAAAAACAGCTCTGAGACGGCCGACAAGGACACCGCAAAGCCCAGCGCCATCACGCATTCCTGCAGCAACTCAGCTCGCCGCCACCACAGCGCCACCAGTGTGGTCAGGTTGATGGCGACCACCAGCCACTCCAGGCGGGTCTTGAGCGGCGTCAGCCCCTGCCCGGTCACATGCAGCGCAGGCACGCTCTCTGGCCAGGCCAGGCCAACCCAACCGACCAACACCACAATGCCACCCATCGCCAACAAGGCCAGTCGCGTTTGAGCGCTGCTGACCTCCGGACCGCTTGGCAGCAGGGCATAAGCCAAGAGCGCACCCGCAGCCATCAGCCTTGCCGCCAGCCAGAACAGCATGGCCTTGTGCTGACTGTTGGCGCTGACGGCGTCGGGCATACCCACATAACTCATGATGTGCAAAAAATCCAGCAGCCCCACGCCCAGAAAGCACACCCCCAACAGCACCACAGCACCCTTGCGTGCTGACAGAATGGCGCGGTAACCGGTGACAAAGATCAGCATCGCCACCACGACAGCAAAGAGCTCCATGGCGGTGTCGAGCATCACCAGCACCTGGGTGTCTTGCAGTGCCTGACGCGCCGGTTGCGCCGCCCACCACATGGCGGGCACGGCCAGTGCCAGCAGGGCCACGCCGATGGCTTGTTGAATGGGATGGTCGTGCGGGCGATACATCGTCAGTTGGCTAAAAGGAAGCCCACTCCTCTTCAGGTTGGGCAGCTCGCGTCACACGCTTTTCGGCACCCTTGAAGCCCAGTTTTTGGGGCACATTGGCGCGTACCGCGACGATTGCCGACGGCGTGGCGGTCGGGTTGATGGTGTCTGACGCCAGCTGGAACACCGCCACGGTGCTCACCAGCTCTTGCGCCTGGGCTTTCAGGCTGCTGGCGGCTGCGGCCATTTCTTCGACCAGCGCGGCGTTTTGCTGGGTCACCTGGTCCATCTGCGTCACGGCTTCACCCACTTGGCTCACGCCCAGGGCTTGTTCGCGGCTGGCCCCGTTGATCTGACCCATGATCTCAGTCACCCGGACAATGGAGTCCACCACCTCACCCATGGTCTGGCCAGCCTTGTTCACCAGGACCGAGCCCTGCTCCACCCGCTCCACGCTGGCACCAATCAAACCCTTGATTTCCTTGGCGGCAGCGGCGGAACGCCCGGCCAGACTGCGCACCTCGCTGGCCACCACCGCAAAGCCACGGCCCTGCTCACCGGCACGGGCAGCTTCCACCGCTGCGTTGAGCGCCAGGATGTTGGTCTGGAAAGCGATACCGTCAATCACGCCGATGATGTCAAAAATGCGGTTGGACGAATCGTTGATGTGTTTCATGGTGTCCACCACCTGGGACACCACCTCGCCACCATGAACCGCCGTCGCGCTGGCGGCCAGGGCGAGTTGATTGGCCTGTGCTGCGTTGTCGGCGTTTTGCCGCACGGTGGCACCGAGCTGTTCCATGGAGGCGGCCGTCTGTTCTAAGGCGCTGGCCTGGGTTTCGGTGCGGGCACTCAGGTCGTGGTTGGCCTGGGCGATTTGCGAGCTGGCCGTGGCCACACTCTCGGAGCCCTGGCGCACGCTGGTCACGACGTTGGAGAGACTGAGCTGCATGTCAGACAAGGCCCGCAGAACCTGACTGACTTCATCCTTGCCGTCGAGATGAATGGGGTGACTCATGTCGCCTTTGGCCACCGCCTGGGCGACTTCCAGCGCCTCGTGCAGCGAGCGCGAGATGCCGCGAATCATGGCTGCGCCAAACAGCACCGCCGCCAGTAACCCAGCCACGATGGCACCCACGAACCAGGCCTGCAGCTTGTCATAACGAGCCACTGCGGCGGTGTATTCCTGCCGGGCCACGTCAATCTGTAGCGCCATCAGTTTGTCCACGCCCTGACCCACCGGCGCATACAGCGGGCGAATCTTTTGAAACACCAGCAACCGTGCACCGTCCATGTCATTGGCCCGTAGCGCTTCAAGTGCCGGGTGCATGCCTTCGTGGGCAAAACGTGCCCGATCTTGCGCGAGTTGACCGGCCAGCACGGCCTCCTCTGGCGTCAGGGTTGTGCCCATGTAGGCCGCCCAGACCTTGGCGATGGCATCCGTGTTGGCTTCAATCTCTGCAATATCCTTGCCGATTTCGGCAGGGGTCGGGTCCAGCAGGGCACCGGCCACTGCCAGCCGGTTACGCAGATTGAGCCGGTTGATTTCCGCGATCTGGCCCATGGGCATGGTGCGGTCCTCAAACACGGTTTTTAAAGACGCGTTGGACTGGCTGATGCCCCAGAGGCCCAACGCACCGATAACGATCAACAGCGCAGACATCAGGCCCATCAGAAGGACCAGTCGGGTAGAAATTTTGAATTGGTTCATGGGTTAAGGAGGCTGATTGGAAAGAGATCAGTTCAAGGCGGCTTGCTGGCGCACCACCTCTAGCAGTTGTTCAAACTCGGTGGCTTTGTCAAAAAACCAGTCGGCACCCAGTGACAGACACTGTGTCCGGTAGCCTTCGTCGGCATGGATGGTGAGTACCGCCACGCGCAGCCTGGGGGAAATCTGTTTGAGTGTGCCGATGATCTGCGTGGCCAGGCCGTCAGGCAGATGCAAATCCAGAATCACCAGCGCGGGCGGGTCAAACCAGGCGCTCTGCAAGGCCTGGGCGAGCGTCCCGACCTCTGCCACGCTGGCGATACCTGCAATGCTGGCCAGCAGCCCGCGCAGGCTGTCGCGGATCGGCTTTGAATCATCAACCACGAGCAATTTGATGGGC
>CAIVHU010000097.1 GCA_903905735.1 uncultured beta proteobacterium | reverse complement strand
GGCGTGAGTCATAGCATCTCGCTGAACTGAGCCGCCGACCAGGATGGGCGAAAAGGTGATTCAAAGGTCTTCAGCGGCACCGACCGCTCAACTATTGAACTTCCCTATAGCTGCCTATGATGAAGTTCGGGTTGCGCTGCAGACCTGACTTCAACTGCCCCCTTGGACTTTGGGTGTCTCCGTTTACGTTCCAACGACGCTGGCCAGCAGGGGATGGGTTGGGGTGGCAGCCGATTTCTGGGCCTTTGACAGTATGAGGCCGCCGCCGCAACCCATCCCCTGCCACCCGCAGACGCTGCCTGACGTCACTCAAGCCTCACAGCGAAACGTCGGCGCTCAAAGCCGAGGCACAGTAGATACGTGCCATCGCCAACGAAATACTATGAATTAAATAGCTACTTACGTAATATAAACAAGGGCTGGAGCCCAATTTGGTATGTAAAAATCGGTGGGATGCATCACGAGCCACCGTCCTCGGGTGGCCACTCCGTTCGCTGAGAAACTTCAGGTAAACCTAGGGTAAACCCTGTCATTAACACCCCCGGTTCTTATAATCATCTGTTGCTTGCGCGGCTGGTAGTCACGTCTTCTGGTCGGTACAAGCTGTCTTTGACCACGTCTTCAGGAGTAAATACCCATGGATCGCCGTTCTGTTATCAAGCACGCTGGATTGGCTGGCGTGCTGGCCGCTGGTGCCGCACCTGCAGTGCATGCACAAGGTGTGAATGTTCGCTGGCGCATGGCGTCGAGTTTCCCGAAATCACTGGACACCATTTTTGGCAGCGCCGAAATGTTTGCCAAGACCGTCAAGGACTTGTCGAGCGGCAAATTTGAGGTGTCCGTGCACGCTGGTGGCGAACTCATGCCAGCTTTTGGTGTGGTGGACGGCATCCAGAACGGCACAGTGGAGATGGCGCAGACCGCCTCCTACTATTTCACCGGCAAGGACCCTATTTTTGCGTTTGGCTGTGCAGTGCCTTTTGGACTGACGGCCCGCCAGATGGATGCCTGGATGGACCATGGCAATGGCCGCAAGTTGATGGACGAGTTCTATGCCAAGTACAACATCAAGAGTCGCAGCGCAGGCAACACCGGCACCCAGATGGGTGGCTGGTACCGCAAGGAAATCAAGACGGTGCAGGATCTGAAAGGTCTGAAGATGCGTATGGGCGGTGGCCTGCTTGGCGAGACCATGCAAAAACTCGGTGTGGTGTCGCAAAACATGCCGGCCGGCGATGTGTATCAGGCGCTCGAGAAGGGGTCGCTGGATGCCACCGAGTTTGTCGGCCCCTACGATGACCTGAAACTGGGCTTCAACAAGGTGGCACCGTTCTACTACTACCCCGGATGGTGGGAAGGTGGTGCAGAGCTTGAGTTTTACATCAACACCAAGGCCTATGCGGCCCTGTCGCCTGAATATCAGGCCATGGTTGACGTGGCCACCACGGTGGCCGCCCGCGACATGACGACCAAGTACGATGCTTTCAACCCGACGGCGTTGAAGAGACTGGTGGCGGACAAGACACAACTGCGGCCGTTTTCCAAAGAAATCATGGATGCCGGCTTCAAGGCATCCATGGAAGTGTTTGCCGAGCATGAAGCCAAGTCGCCCGAGTTCAAGAAGATTCACCGCGACATGCGGGCCTTCCAGCGTGACCAGATCCTGTGGGGGCGCTTTTCCGAGCAATGGTTTGGCAACTACATGACCACGGTCAAAATTTAGAGTAAAGCCGTCGAAGCGTCTGATCCATGGCTCGCATTCAAATCCGCCTTCCTGCCCGGTTCGCCTTTTCCACCAGCATCACGCTGTACCAGAGCCACCTGAATTACGGGGGGCATCTGGACAACGCGCTGCTGCTGACACTGGTGTCCGAAGCCCGTGTCAGGTTTTTCAAGTCGCTGGGCTATACAGACCTCGACATCGAAGGGGTGGGCATTCTGGTGTCTGACGCCGCGCTGCAATACCGCTCCGAGGCGTTTCACGGTGAAGTGATGGTCATTCGCCTGGGAGCGGCCGATCTGGGCCGCAAGGGTTTTGACATGGTGTGGTCCATGAACGAGCAGTCCACCCAGCGTGAAGTGGGGCGCGGCAAGACGGGCATCGTGTTTTTCGACTACGCCACGCGCAAGGTGGCACCGATGCCGGATACCTTTCGGGACAAACTGCTCAGGTTCAAGGCACCCAGCGCGGTGGAGGTTGCATTGGCTGAACCCGGGGGTGTTTTGGCCTAGGTGGCAGAATGAATCCCGTTACAAGGAGCGGGATATGTTCAAAGCCATCATCATTGAAAAAGACGACGCAGGCTATCGGGCCAGCGTCAAGGACATCGACGAAGCGCAACTTCCTGCCGGCGACGTGACCGTGCGCGTCAGCCATTCAACCCTGAACTACAAAGACGGCCTGGCCATCACAGGCCGCGGCCCGGTGGTGCGCAAGTTTCCGATGGTGCCTGGGATCGACCTCGTCGGTACCGTCGAAGACAGCAGGCACCCAGGGTATCAGGCGCGTGACGCGGTGGTGCTCAATGGCTGGGGTGTTGGTGAAAGTCACTGGGGCGGATTGGCCCAGAAGGCGCGCCTGAAAGGGGACTGGCTGGTGCCGCTGCCGCCGCAGTTCACACCGCAACAGGCCATGGCCATTGGCACGGCCGGCTACACCGCCATGTTGTGCGTGCTGGCGCTGGAGCGCCAAGGTGTTACGCCTGACAAGGGCGAGATCCTGGTCACCGGGGCCGCAGGCGGGGTCGGGAGTGTGGCGGTGTCGCTTCTGTCCAATCTCGGCTACACCGTCGTCGCGGTCAGCGGGCGGCCAGCGGAAGCGGACTATCTCAAGAGCCTGGGCGCCAGCGAGGTCCTGGCGCGGTCTGAGTTTTCCTCACCCGGCAAACCTCTGGGTCGCGAGCGCTGGGCTGGTGCGGTCGATGTCGTGGGTAGCCACACCCTGGTCAATGTGTGTGCCACCACCAAATACCGTGGTGTGGTCGCCGCCTGCGGCCTGGCCGGTGGCATGGATTTTCCGGCGAGTGTGGCACCGTTCATCCTGCGCGGTGTGACGCTGGTTGGCATCGACAGCGTGGTGTGTCCACGGCCCGATCGCCTGGTGGCGTGGCAGCGTCTGGCGACCGATCTGGACATCTCGAAACTGGACCTGATCACCCACGAGATCGGTCTGGCCGAGGCCATTCCCATGGCCACCCAACTGCTCGACGGTCAGGTTCGTGGTCGGGTGGTGGTGGACGTGAACGCCTGACAGCGATCTGGCTTACACCAGCAGGGTGGTCAAGGCCGCCAGTGCAGCCGTTTCGGCGCGCAGCACGCGTGGCCCCAGCGTGACGGGCTTCAGGCCTGCTGCCAGCGTAGCCACTTCTTCGGCGGAGCTCAGGCCACCTTCGGGGCCAGACAAGAAAGTAATGTCCGCCTCGTTGGCGCTGGTGCCATTTACCGGCAAACTTGCCTTGACCATCAAGGGGGCGGCTGCTTCTCGCACCCCTTGCGTATGAGGTTTCAATGACAACAACAAGCCCAACTGCGGGTTGTCTGACGGCGCGGCGGCGCAGCGTTCGGCATGGCTTTTGAGCCACTGTGCCAGTGTCATCACCGGGTGAATCAGCGGCACCCGGTTGCCACCACATTGCTCGCAGGCGGCCACGGCCACGCTTTGCCAGTGCGCCACTTTTTTGTCGGCGCGATCACCCGCGAGGCGCAGCACGCTGCGTTCGGTCATCAGGGGCTGGATGCTGGCCGCGCCCAGTTCGGCGGCTTTTTCCACCAGCCAGTCCATGCGTTCGTTGGCAGGCATGCCCACCGCCAGATGCACGCGCAAGGTCGGTTCGCGCTGGGTGGACACAAAGTCGCCGATCTTCACCTGCACGCTGCTGCGGCCCATCTGGGTGACGGTGGCGTTGAACTCGCCCGAAGTGTCGCCGGTGAACAGGGTGATGCCGTCGCCCGGCTGCAGGCGCAGCACCTGCACATGGCGCGCCGCACCTGCTGGCAGGTCCAGCAAAGCGCCTGTGCTCAGGGCGGTGGGGCAGTGAAAGCGCGGCATCGTGGTGGAGCAACTATGAAATAAGTAGCTACTGGCGCTTTATCTATAAGGGCGAGAGGCCAATTTTATGCTTGACGGCCAAAGCCGAAGATGTCTGGCTCCACAATCCCTTCTGCCTTGTCCACCAGCCGCAGCAGGGGTTTGAGCTCGCGGTAGCGCGCGCAGGTGGCGCGGATGTAGTGGATGAAACGCGGCGTGTCGGCCAGGTACTGCGGCTTGCCGTCGCGCAGGGTCAGGCGTGCGAAGATGCCGGCTACTTTCAGGTGGCGTTGCAGGCCCATCCATTCCACGCCGCGGTAAAACTCGCCAAAGTCGTCGCCCACCGGCAGGCCAGCCCTGCGGGCTTTTTCCCAGTAACGAATCGTCACGTCCAGGCAAAAGTCTTCGTCCCAGCTCAAAAATGCGTCGCGCATCAGGCTGGCAATATCGTAGGTGATCGGGCCATACACCGCGTCCTGGAAGTCCAATACACCGAGACAAGCCCCCACGCTTGTCGCTGCGCGTACTGCGCTGCCCCCCGAGGGGGCTAATTTTTCTTGGGGCCGCCCGGCGAAAAATTGTCCGGCATCTTCGTCCCGAACCATCAGGTTGCGGGGCATGTAATCGCGGTGCACAAACACGCTGGGTTGGGCCAGATTGGCGGCGATGATCTGCTTGAACGTGTTGTCCAGGGTAAAGCGCATCGGCGCGTCAATGGTCAAGCCCTTGTGCTGCACCAGATACCAGTCGGGAAACAGGTCGAGTTCGCGGCGCAGCAGCGCTTCATTGTAGGGCGGTAGAACATCGGGCTGCGAAGCCAGTTGCCAGGTGATCAGCGCGTCCACCGCCAGCAAATACAGCGGCAAATTCGCCTGCGGGTTGGCTTTGTCGATGGCCTGCATCATGGTCTGACCGCCCAGATCGGTCAGCAGCATGAAGCCCTGCGGCTCGTCCCAGGCCAGCACCTCGGGCGCGTGCAGGCCCGCATCAAACATCAGTTGCGCTACTTTGACAAACGGCTGGCAGTTTTCACGATCCGGAGGTGCGTCCATGATGATGCGGCTGCCTTGGCTGGAGTCGATGCGGAAATAGCGCCGGAAGCTGGCATCGACACTGGCCAGTCGCAGCGTCGCGGCCTGCAAGCCGTGTTCAGGTGCCGTTTTTTCCAGCCAGTGGTCAAATTGTGCAGCCCGTTGTGGGTCAGTCCAGACGATGGTCGTGTCGGGCTGGCTGGCGGGGGCGTGGATAAGTGAGGTGGGGTTGGCTTGGCTCATGGATAATCCATTCTACTGATCCCCTTTGCCAGCCCTCTTCGATTGCCTCATGCCTTTTTGTGTGCTTGCTTCATGTCCTTTTTGACGCTTGACCCCTTTTCCCGGGCGGGTGATGGCCGTTGGCGTGGGGTGGGTGTCTGGCTGTCCGCCGGACTGTTGGCTCCTGCCATGGTGCTGGCGCAGGACGGCGTGCCCAATGACACGCTGCAACTGCGCAACAGCGTGGCGCTGGAGTCGGCCATCAGTCCGCTCACCCGCAGCCTGCTGCCCGTTTTTGTCTCTGGCGACACCATCACCGGGCGCACCGACCTAGAAACCGTAGTGCAGGGCCATGCCATGCTGCGCAAGGGCGACATGGTGATCAAGGCTGACCGCCTGGATTACAACCAGCCGACCGACCTGGCGCGTGCAAGTGGCAATGTGCGTATCAACCGGGCAGGCAACGTCTATGAAGGCCCGCTGGTGGAACTGCGGGTGGACGCGTTCGAAGGCTTTTTCAACGAGCCCACCTACCACTTCCTGAAGAACGACGCCCACGGCCAGGCCGACCGTGTGGATTTTCTGGACGACCAGCGCGCCGTGATCCACAACGCCACCTTCACAACCTGCAAACGTCAGGGTGGACCGGACTGGCTGCCCGACTGGATTTTGCGCGCCACCCAGATCAGCATGGACAACGAGGAAGACGTGGGCACTGCCGAGGGGGCGGTGCTGAGTTTCAAAGGCGTGCCCATCCTGCCTATCCCCTATCTGACTTTCCCGCTGAGCGACCAGCGCAAGTCCGGCGTGCTTCCACCCACCATCGGGCTGGACAACGTCAACGGGTTTGAGTTGGCCTTGCCGTATTACTGGAATATCGCGCCCAACCGAGATGCCACTTTCACGCCCACGCTGATGACCAAGCGCGGGCTCGACATCAGCACCGAATTCCGCTACCTGGAGCCGGATTACTCGGGCTCCACGCAGATCGACTGGATGCCCACCGACCAGTTGCGCAACACCAGTCGCTGGAGCTTGGAAGCGAGCCACCAGGCGCACATCGCCAGCGACTGGACCGACCATGGTTTGGACTTGAGCCTGAACCTGAACCGCGTCAGTGACGACAACTACTGGCTGGATTTCACGCGCCCCGGCGGTACATCCACCCAACTGCTGTCGCCCACCAATGCGGCCCTGGTGGCGGCGAACGGCCAGCTCACGCAGCGTTTGCTGGCCAACGATGCCAAGCTGTCCTGGACCAACGGGCCTTTCAGCAGCTTCGTGCGCACGCTCAAATGGCAGACACTGCAGGACTTGCAAGACCCGACGGCCAATATCGTGCCGCCCTATGACCGCCTGCCCGAACTGGCCACGCACTACGCCAGCAGCACTGCGTCAGGATTGAATCTGGCGATGGATGCGGACTACACCAAGTTTGTTTCTGATAGCAGCCTGACCAATCAGCCCAACGGTCAGCGCATGTTTGCAGTGATGCAGGCAAGCCGTACCTGGCGCGCCCCGGAGGGCTTTATCACACCCAAGTTGCAACTGAATGCCACCCAGTATGAATTTGATGCACCCCTGAGCAATGGCGACCGTGCGGTCAGCCGGGTGTTGCCAACCTTCAGCCTGGACAGCGGGTTGGTGTTTGAGCGAGCGGCGCAGTTTTTTGGCCGCAACCTGCTTCAGACGCTCGAACCCCGCGCGTTTTATGTTCGCACGCCGTACCGCGACCAGAGTCTGCTACCCAATTACGACTCGGGCGCCAATGATTTCAATTTGTCAACGATCTATACCGAGAATGCTTTTGTGGGCAATGACCGCATCTCGGACGCCAATCAGCTGACGCTGGGCGTGACCAGTCGCTTGCTGGACCCGGACACAGGTGCCGAGTCAGCGCGCTTTGGTGTGGCGCAGCGCGTGCAGTTCAGCGACCAGTTGGTGACCTTGCCGGGCGGGATTCCTGTGACAGGTCGGCTCAGTGACTTGCTGCTGAGCAGCTCGATCAACTGGGACCCGCATTGGAATTTTGATGGGACAGTGGAGGTGAACCCCGACAATCAACGCACCATCCGCTCAACCCTGGGTGGGCGTTATCACCCTGGCAGCTACCGCACGCTGTCGCTTGCATACCGGTATCAGCGCGGCGCCAGTGAACAGATTGATCTGGGCTGGCAATGGCCTTTGAACGACCTGTGGGGTGATCGCGGCCAAGCCAGCAGCATGGGGCAGGGCGAAGGCGTGGGCCGCTGGTACAGCGTCGGGCGCCTGAACTACGGCATGGACGTGAAGCAGATGGTCAACGCGATCATCGGATTTGAGTACGATGCGGGTTGCTGGCTGGGACGTGTCGTGTTTTCGCGCCTGCAAACCAGCACCACCACTGCCAACCAGAGCATCATGTTTCAATTGGAATTTGTCGGGTTTTCCCGCCTGGGCGTGAACCCGCTGCAGACCCTCAAGAGCAATATCCCCGGTTATCAGAACTTGCGTGAGCCTGCGGGCGCACCAAGCCGTTTCAGCAATTACGATTGAACACCATGACCCATCGTCTCAAGACTCTCTCCATGGCTGTGCTGGCGCTGGTGGCGCTGTCTCAGGCGCAAGCACAAGGCCTGCGGGTGCCGGTTGCCCCCTTGCCGTCTCCCGTGGCCGCCAAACCGTTCCAGACCCAGGCAGACTATATTGTGGCGGTGGTGAACTCCGAGCCCATCACCAACATGGAGGTGCAGCGTGAGGTGCAGCGTGAATTCCAGCAATTGGTGCAGCAGCACCGGGCACCACCGGATGCCGAGGTACTGGTGCCTGAAGTGCTGGAAGGGTTGATCAACCGCAAAGCACAGTTGCAATTGGCGCGCGAGACCGGGCTGCACGTCGAAGAGTCCGCCATTGACCAGGCTGAGCAATCGATTGCCGCGCAGAACCAGATTGATGTGGCCGAATTGCACCGCCGTGTCCAGCAGGAGGGCCAGACGATCAGCGAGTTCAGGGCCCAGTTGTCGGATCAGATTTTGCTGCAACGCCTGCGGGAACGTGACGTGGATTCGCGTGTGCGGGTGAGCGAGCAGGACATTGACCAGTTTCTGCGTGACCAGCCAGCTGCCGCTGCTACAGGTGACACCCAGGTCAATCTGGCGCAGATCCTGGTGGCAGTGCCCGAATCTGCCACACCACAGCAGGTGGATGCTCTGAAATTGCGTGCCCAGCGTGCCTTGGAGCGAGCGCGCAAGGGCGAAGATTTTGCCGCCCTGGTGCGCGAGTTTTCCGATGCCACCGATCAGGGCAATGGCGGCCAACTGGACCTGCGCAGCACCAGCCGCTACCCCGAGCTGTTTGTGAAGGCTACCGCGTCGCTGTCGGTGGGCGATGTAGCCGACTTGGTGCGCTCGCCCGCTGGCTTTCATGTGCTCAAGGTGATTGAGAAAATCCGACCGGGTATGCCAACCATGACTGTCACTCAAAGCCATGTGCGTCATATCCTGCTGGTGCCCAGTGCTCACCTGAGCGAGGCCGAGGCACGCAGCAAACTGATCGAATTCAAGAAGCAGATACTGGCCAAGCAGACAGACTTTGCCACCTTGGCGCGTGACAACTCGCAGGACGGCAGCGCAGCGCAGGGCGGCGATCTGGGCTGGGCCAGCCCGGGCATGTTTGTGCCCGAGTTCGAAGCCACCATGAACCGCCTGGCCCCCGGCGAGATCAGTGATCCTGTGGTCTCCCGCTTTGGTGTGCACCTGATCCAGTTGCTGGAGCGCCGCAAGGTCAGCCTGACACCCGAGCAGCAGCGCGAAGCCACCCGCGCCATGTTGCGCGAGAAAAAAATCGAGGAGGCCTACCGCACCTGGGCCCAGGACGTGCGAGCCCGGGCCTACGTGGAGATGCGCGAGCCGCCGAAGTAAGCCGTTCGGCACCGCGTCCGCTCTTTTCGCAGCACCCATGAAACACATCGCGCGCAAGCGTTTTGGCCAGCACTTTTTGACCGACGGCGGCATCATCGATGCCATCGTTGATGCGATTGACCCCAAATCGGGGCAGGCCATGGTGGAGATCGGCCCGGGACTGGCGGCACTGACGCAGCCTTTGGTCGAGCGCCTCGGGGCCTTGACGGTGATTGAACTCGACCGCGACCTGGCACAGCGCCTGCGCGCGCACGGCCAGCTCAAGGTCATCGAATCTGATGTACTGAAAGTAGACTTTGCCCAGGTATCACATGGGCTAAATGCTACAAAGTTGAGAGTAGTCGGAAACCTGCCCTACAACATCTCGACACCGATCCTGTTTCACCTGCTGACATCTGTCGATGTCATCGAAGATCAGCACTTCATGCTGCAAAAGGAAGTGATTGATCGCATGGTGGCGCGCCCGGCCACGGCGGCTTATGGCCGTCTGAGTGTCATGCTGCAGTGGCGCTACGCCATGGAGAACGTGTTGCTGGTGCCACCAGAGAGTTTTGAGCCACCGCCGCGGGTCGATAGCGCTGTGGTGCGCATGGTGCCGCGCGACAACCCGGTTGCGGTGAATGTGGCGCTGCTCAGTGAACTGGTTCAGGTGGCCTTCAGCCAGCGCCGCAAGTTGTTGCGGCACACGCTGGGCCAGTGGCTGCAAGCCAGAGATTTTGCTGGCGAGTTCAATGTGCAGCGCCGCGCCGAAGAGGTGCCGGTGGATGAGTACATCGCGCTGGCGCTGGCAGTTGGCAGCGCAAATAGCCAGCTGTGAGGCAATAAAAAGCCCGCAGTAGCGGGCTTTTTCACAGGTGCTGTCGTTGTCAGCTCAGCTGGCTGTCCAATAACCCGCGTTGAAGGGGCTGCTCATGCGCAGCGCCTGCGGTGAAATGTCCAACAGCTTGTCGGTGGGCATTCTTTCGCCGTTTTCGGTGTGAACTTCAATCGCATGACCACCTTGGGTGGCTGTGCCGTTGTTTGCCTCGTTAGCCCGTTCTGCTTGGCTGGTGTGTGCAGAACGGGCTACAGAAAAGAATAGAAACATCTGAAGGGTATTTTTCGGTCCCCCCAGTAGTCAGCGGTGTCGCGGAAAATATCCAACAGCTGCTCGCGCGCTTCCTTGTCGAACTTGGCGTTGGCGGGAATGTGCTCAAGCACGGCGATAAAGCCGGGCTGCGGACCGGACTTGTGCACCGGGTCGGTCATGCTGTCGTAGAGTGAGTCAAAATTCTTGCCCACCTGCACGGTCAGCATGAATTGCTGGCTGATCAGATCCAGCACGTCCTGCTTGCTCTGGGCATTGGCCAGATTGGCGTACAGGAAATGATGGCCCAGACCCTGTGCCGCTGCCTGCAAGTCTGGCACGCGAAACGCCCGGATCGACTGGACAATATTGGGACGCACACCTCGCAAGGGCTCGTCGGCCAACGCGGTCGACGGCTTGAGGGTTGCCTGGTCAAGTAACATATTCATCTTCTCTCTTCTGTTCAAAGTAACAATTCAAATTCAGGGCACGATCTTGCGAAAACTCGCATAGTGATCGGCGGTGTAGTAGCAAATATCTGGCGTTGTGGGCCTTCCGCCACACACAATTCGCCGGGTTCCCCGGTGCCACACGCCAGGTGTTGGCACGGTGTATTCACGGTAATAACCTCGCTTGAAGGGCGGCAACATCCGTTCCCGATTTCCAAACACGACACCATCTTTCTCACTGACAAACGGCCCGCCCTGATGAATCAGCGCATACATTTGCTCACCCTGGCGGGGTAACTCGGTCACCCGGATAGTGGCTGAAACAGTGACAGGCGGCGTTGCCCGGGATTGGGCAGGGCCGGGTGCCATCACTGCGATCAGACATAAGCCAGTGAGCACCAACTTAATTTTTTCGAATCGCAGCATCAACGAATGTTCCTTACAAACCCTTGGGGTAAACCCGGATTACCAAGCGAGCGAGTGTCGGTGATTTGCAAGAAAAACGCAAGCCATTGCTCAAACAATAAGCAATGTCTGTGTGGGATTAAGGGACTGGTCGGGCATCCGACCGACATTTGTGTCCGGCGATTTAGCGGTTGGCGTTGGCGTCGGCCACGGTTAGGGCGGTCATGTTGACGATGCGCCGCACGGTGGTGCTGGCCGTCAGAACGTGCACCGGCTTGGCGGCGCCCAGCAACACGGGTCCCACCGCAATGTTTCCACCGGCGGTCACTTTGAGCAGGTTGTAGGCGATGTTGGCGGCGTCAATGTTGGGCAGCACCAGCAGGTTGGCATCGCCCGCGAGCATGCTACGCGGCATCAGGGTGTTGCGCGCGGCGCTGTCAAGAGCCAGGTCGCCGTGCATTTCGCCTTCTACCTCCATCCAGGGGGCTTGAACGCGCAACAGTTCCAGCGTCTGTCGCATCTTCACCGCGCTGGGCTGGTTGCTGGAGCCAAAGTTGGAATGGCTCAGCAAGGCGGCGCGCGGTTGCAGGCCAAAACGCTTCATTTCTTCGGCGGCCATGACGGTGATGGTGGCCAGCTCCTGCGCAGTCGGGTCGTAGTTGACGTGGGTATCGACCAGAAAAAGTTGCCGGTCGGGCAGCATCAGGCCGTTCATGCAGGCATAGATTTGCACTTCTTGGGCGCTGTTGAGGCTGGCGTGTGCGCGCTTGCCAATCACCTGGTCGATGTAATGCAAATGCAGGTGAGTGGTGCCCCAAGTGCCGCAAATGATCCCATCTACGTAGCCTTTGTGCAACAGCATGGAACCAATCAGCGTCAGACGACGGCGCATTTCGATTTTGGCGGCCTGCACTGTCACCCCTTTGCGCTCGGTCATGTGGTGGTAGGTCTGCCAGAAATCCCGGTAGCGCTCGTCCCTCTCCACGTTGACGACATCGTAGTCCAGCTCTTCTTCCAGGCGCAGGCCAAATTTCTGGATGCGCTGGGCAATCACCGCCGGTCGACCGATCAGTGTCGGGCGTGCCAGACCTTCATCCACCACGATCTGGCAGGCACGCAGCACACGTTCTTCTTCGCCCTCGCAGTAGGCCACGCGTTTGTGCACGGCTTTTTTGGCGGCGGTAAAAATCTGCTTCATCATCGTGCCGGAGGCATAGACGAAACTCTGCAACTGCTCGCGGTAGGCAGTGAAGTCGGTGATCGGGCGGGTGGCGACGCCGCTGTCAGCCGCAGCCTTGGCCACAGCTGGGGCAATCACCACCATCAGGCGCGGGTCAAATGGCTTGGGAATCAGGTACTCGGGGCCAAATGCCAGCTGTTCGCCCGCATAGGCAGCGGCCACCACCTCGCTTTGCTCGGCACGGGCCAGTTCGGCTATGGCATGCACGGCAGCGATTTCCATCTCCAGGGTGATGGTTGATGCACCCGCATCCAGCGCACCCCGGAAGATGTACGGAAAACATAGCACGTTGTTGACCTGGTTGGGGTAGTCGGTGCGGCCGGTGGCGATGATGGCATCACTGCGCACTGCCTTGACTTCCTCGGGCAGGATTTCCGGCGTCGGGTTGGCCAGTGCAAACACCAGCGGGTTGGCGGTCATTTTGGCGACCATGTGGCCTTTGAGCACGCCACCAGCCGACAGGCCCAGAAATACGTCAGCCCCTTCAATGGCTTCGCTCAACGTACGCGCTGACGTCTTTTGCGCAAAAAAAGCCTTGTCGTCGTCCATCAACTCGGTGCGGCCCTCATAGACCACGCCTGCCAGATCGGTGACAAAAATGTTTTCACGGGCAATGCCCAGCTTGACCAGCAGGCCCAGACAAGCCAGCGCCGCAGCGCCCGCGCCTGAGGTGACCAGTTTGACCTTGCTCGGGTCTTTGCCAACGACTTTCAGGCCGTTGAGAATCGCCGCGCCGACCACGATGGCGGTGCCGTGCTGGTCGTCATGGAACACCGGAATCTTCATGCGCTCGCGGAGCTTGCGCTCCACATAGAAGCAGTCAGGGGCCTTGATGTCTTCCAGATTGATGCCGCCGAAGGTAGGTTCCAGCGAGGCGATGATGTCCACTAACTTGTCAAGGTCGTGCTTTTCGTTGATCTCGATGTCAAACACGTCGATACCGGCAAACTTCTTGAACAGCACGCCCTTGCCTTCCATCACTGGCTTGGCGGCCAGTGGTCCGATATCGCCCAAGCCCAGCACCGCAGTGCCATTGGTGATCACCGCCACCAGGTTGCCCCGGCTGGTGTATTTGAAGGCCGCGTTAGGGTCCTTGACGATTTCTTCACAAGGTGCGGCCACGCCAGGCGAGTAGGCCAATGCCAGATCGTGCTGGTTGGTGAGCTGCTTGGTGGCGGCGATTGACACCTTGCCCGGGGTGGGAAACTGGTGGTAGTCCAGTGCGGCGCGGCGCAGCTGGGCACGCTTTTCTTCAGGTGTGTTGTGGGACATACAAATCTCTGCAAGCCACCGACGTCGCTGGATAGGTTACGCCGGAAAAAGGTGAAATGGGCGCGAATTGTAGGCCTGCGTCAGACTTCGCCGGCCTCAAAGGCTGCCTTGGCCATGCCGCAGTCCGCGCAGGCCCAAGATCAGCCGACTGTGGAGTTTTCTCGGCACATGGCCAAGTTTCTATGCCGATGGCAACAGCGTTGGATTTCACTAAAGCACCGATAGCTGCTGTAACACGCATGTTGCAATTTTTTAGCGGAACACATGACAATAGAGCCTAGTGTTAGATAGCCAACAGACAACCCCCAATTCATCAAACCCCCATCCATCCAAAGTGCGCGATAACAAGATTGACTCCTACTCTGCCAATGGCATTTACCCGCCATTAAAGCCGTTTCGCAGTGGCCGCATGCCGGTGGACGATCTGCATACGCTGTATTGGGAGGAGAGCGGCAACCCACAAGGCGTGCCGGTACTGTTTTTGCACGGTGGCCCCGGCGCCGGCACGGCGCCCAGCCACCGCCAGTTTTTTGACCCGGATCACTACCACATCGTGCTGTTTGACCAGCGCGGCTCAGGGAAGTCCACCCCGCTGGGTGAAGCGCGCCAGAACACCACGCAACTGCTGGTCGAGGATATCGAGCGTCTGCGCGAGATGATGGGCATTGAAGAATGGCTGATTTTTGGCGGCTCCTGGGGCTCGACTCTGGCGCTGGCCTACGGCCAAGCCCATCCCGAGCGCTGCACCGGTTTCATCCTGCGCGGCATTTTTCTCGGCACGCAAGCTGAAGTGGACTGGTTCTTGCAGGGCATGCCGCTGTTTTTCCCGGAAGAACACGCCCAGTTTGTTGGCCTGATTCCCGAAGACGAGCGCGACGATCTGTTGGGCGCGTACATGAAACGCCTGTTCAGCGATGATGCGGCTGAAAGTCTGCGCGCTGCCCAGGCCTGGAGCCGCTACGAGGCCAACTGCCTGCACCTGCTGCCACGCCCGGAGGTGGCCCGCATGTTCAGCGCGGCTTGTGTCGCCTTGGGAGTCGGGCGCTTGGGCGCTCACTATTTTTGTAACAAAATGTTTCTGTCAGAGAACCAGTTGCTCAACAACATGGACCGCATTGCGCACCTGCCAGCGGTCATCATCCAGGGCCGCTACGACGTGATTTGCCCACCGCGTACCGCATGGCAATTGCGTCAGGCGTGGCCTCAAGCCAGTTTTGAGATGGTCAACGACGCGGGTCACGCTGCCTCTGAACCTGGCATTGCCAGCGCTTTGGTGGCGGCGACCGAGCGTTTCAAACTGACCGGCAGCTTGTAACCCGTCAGCCCTCTGATCAGGGTTGCCGGCTGGCAGATCAGTTATCCCGGCGGTCGTCATTGCGGCCGTGGTGTCCGTTGTCACGGTGTCCATCACGACGCAGATCGCGGCCTTCATCCCTGCGACCGGGTTCACCATAGTAGCGCGGCGCATAAACATCCCGGTACCAGCGGTCCTGCACAAAGTACACCGGCTGACCGCAGGCACCGTAGTTGCGGCAATATTTGTCCCAGTGTTTTTCATGCCCCGGCGGTACACGCAGGTAAATCGGTTCCCGCCTCCCCATCATGGGCCGCTGATCGATGATCATGGGCTGCGCATAAATCACAGCGGGTTGCGGCACCTGACCGATGTCGATGCGGCCGTAAAACCCGGGCTGGGAAATATTGACAGAGACACCCACATCAGCGGCAATGGCCGCACCGTGCAGCGAGGCCGCACACACCAGAAGTCCCAGAGAAACGAAGAGTTTGTTCATGCCCGAAATTCTAGGGGGCGTAACCCGGTAAACCATGTAACCAGAGGTAACGACCCCGAACCGTTGGGTCCGGACAGTCACACGGCTTCTCGCTGTGGCTCACACCTGCGGCAGCAAAAAGCGCCGCTCCCAGGCGCTGATTTCACTCAGGTAATTGTCGTATTCCAGCGCTTTGACAGCGCAATAACCGGCAACAAAATCATCCCCAAATGCTTGCCTGGCAAGAGCACTGTGCTGCATTTTGTCTAGCGCCGCATCCATCGTGCGTGGCAGGCCGTGGGCTTCGTCGTAGCCGTTGCTGGCCAGCGGATTGGAGGCTTGCAACCGTTCCCGGATGCCTGCCAGCCCCGCAGCCAGCGACGCGGCGATGGCCAGGTACGGGTTGGCATCGG
This sequence comes from uncultured beta proteobacterium, assembly GCA_903905735.1. Lineage (GTDB taxonomy): Bacteria > Pseudomonadota > Gammaproteobacteria > Burkholderiales > Burkholderiaceae_C > Rhodoferax. The sequence continues at coordinate 35,926 of CAIVHU010000097.1, read as the reverse complement.
CCCCGGCGACGCGGTTTTCCACACGCCGGGCGACCGGGGCGCTGGCTGGCACGCGTAGCCCCGTGGTGCGGTTGTCATAGCCCCAGGCCATGTTGGTGGGGGCCTGGCTGCCCGCCACATAGCGGCGGTACGAATTCACGTTGGGCGCAAACATCAGCATCAGCTCGGGGCCATAGGTTTGCAGCCCGGCGATGAATTGGCCAAACAGCGGGCTCTCCGATCCATCTGGCAGGCTGAAAACATTGTTGCCAGCCGAGTCCACCAAGCTGGTATGCAGGTGCATGGAGCTGCCCGAGCTGCCTGCAATCGGTTTGGCCATGAAAACGGCGTTTAGGCCGTGTTTCAAGGCAATCTCGCGCGCAGCATACTTGAACAGGAATGCCTGGTCCGCCACCGCCACCGCATCGCCATGCATCAGGTTGATCTCGTATTGCGTCGCACCTACCTCGTGAATCCAGGTATCGGCATCGATCCGCAGCGTGATGAGCGCGGCACGGAACTCGTCCCAGAACGGCGCCAGTTCGTTGAGCATGTTCAGGCTGAAGGCGCTCTGGCCCACCTCGGCGCGACCACCGCGCACCGTGGGTGGCACCAGCGGCTGGGCTGGGTCGACATTGGCGGCGGTCAGGTAGAACTCGATTTCGGGGGCCACCACCGGGGTAAGACCCAAGGCGGCGTAGTCCGCCAGAACCCGTTTCAGGGTGCTGCGCGGTGCAAAGGTGCACAACTCGCCATTGAGCTCCAGACAATCATGCACCGCCACGGCGCGCGGCTGGCTGGCCCAGGGTGCCAGGGTCAGCGTGTGATAGTCGGGCAGCATCCGCACGTCGGGGTCACTGTCCGGAAACACTGGGTTGTAGGAATACTCTCCGGTGACGGCCTGCATCGGAATCGCCTGGCAGATGCGCAGTTCGGCTCCAGCCGCAAAGCGACTGGCAGGCATCAGCTTGCCGCGCGGGTAGCCAGAGATGTCGGCAAAGATGCATTCCACATCCGAGATGCCATGCTGGTTGAAAAATGCGGTGATGCTCTCGGGGGTGTGGGGGTAGCTCATAAGGGCGGCTCTGATGAATTTATAAAAAATATGGCTCTATCCCTTATTCCATAAGGGCTGGAAGCTATGGCAATGAAAGCAACTCTGCACCCGGACAACAGCTCGGCGCTCACTTGACTCGGCAGTACAAAGACTGCAGTCAATGACATGGGCGGCCGCACTGTCATTGCCGTCAGTGGGTCTGCAACTCCGCCATGGTTTCCAGGCGCGTCAACTCTTCATGCTGTTGCAGATGGTTGAGCAGCTCGGCCGCGTCGCCATGCAACAGCCGCTCAATACAAGCAGCCACCAGATCGGCGGCCACCGGGTGCGGCGGGAAGTGGATGTGCGATACCACCCGTGCCACCGTGTCACCGGTGATGCCAGCGTCCAGCAGCGCCGCCGTGAAGCGGCTGGCGGAATCGCCCTTGCGAAACGCATGCAGGTTGGCATTGACGATGCGTTCACCCTTGCGCTCAAACAGCGCGGTGATTTGTTGCTCAATCAGCTCGGTGGGCAGCGGCAGGTGCATGGCCGCTGCGCCCAGCACGGCGATGTTCTGCGCCTTGAGCGTGCCGGCCTTGTGCGCCAGCCGGGTCGCGTCCAGCGCCACCAGATGGGGTGCCGAGAACAGCACCTTGTACACCTCGGGCATGGGGGGGTATTCGGTCACGTTGAGCATCGGAGTGATGTCGCTGACGATCCAACCATCGGTTTTGAGTAACGTTGTGTAACGCAACGCCTCCAGCGGCTCCACCGAAATCAGCAGGCTGGCGCTGCCCCGCGCGATCAGGTCGCTGGCAATGGGCTGGTCAGAAATCCGCACAAAGGCCGACACCGCGCCGCCGCGCTGCGCCATGCCATGCACTTCGGACTGTTTGACGAACAGCCCCGCCTCATGCACCGTGCGATCCAGCACAGCGGCAATCGTCAGCACCCCTTGGCCGCCGACACCGGCAATCACCAGATCAAAGTTCATGCTGCCACCACCGTAATCTCGCGTTTGTGCGCCTTGAGTTCCTTGATCTCCTTGGCATAGGTCACGCAGGCGCGGCGTGCCACGATGACCGACAAGCCGGTGTAGGCCAGCTCCTCGCGGATGACGTGCAGGGTGTGCTGCTTCTTGTGTGCGGTCGGCTCAACAATGCGGATGTGGCTGCGCGGCACGCCCAGGCCCGCCACCAGGTCCACCACTTCTTCGTCGGTGGCCATGGTTGGCTGGCCACCAGTCATGGCGACGATGCTGTTGTCCAGAATGAAGACCTTGATATTGCTGTTGTCTCGCGCTGCATCCAGCAGCGGCGCCAGACCTGAATGTGTGAAGGTGCCGTCACCAATCACGCACAGGCTGGGCGTCATGCCCGCATGTGAAGCGCCAATGGCCATGCCGATCGACGCGCCCATGCACAAGGCCGAGTGGAGGGCCTGGTGCGGCTCCATGTAACCTAGCGTGTAGCAGCCAATGTCACCCATCACCCTCACCCCGGCACCCAGGTCATCCAGCACCTCGCGGATGGCGATGTAGGCATCGCTGTGCGGGCACTTGTCACACAGGCGCGGTGGGCGGCCCACCAGCACATCGGCAAGGCCTGCGAGCTGCAAGGCGGGCAGGGCGGTGAGACCAAAGCAGGGTTTGATGGCATCCTGGTTCAACTCGCCGGTGCGTGGCAGGTCGCCGGTGAGCTTGCCTCGGATCGGCGGTTCCTGCATCAGGCCGTTGGCGCTGACCAGGCGCTCGATAAACGGGTAGCCTTCTTCCACCACAAACACCTCGCTGGAGGCATCGAGCAACTGGCGGATTTTTTTCACCGGCAGTGGGTACATCGGGATGCGCAGCAGGTTGTAGTCGTGGATGGCATCCCCCAGCGCCTCGGTCAGGTAGTTCCAGGCCAGACCGCTGACCAGAATGCCAGGCTTGCCCTGGCCTTGGATGGTCAAGGTGCAGGCCGGGTGTGCCTCGCTGTAGGCCAGCAGGGGTTTTTGTTTTTCAATCAGTTGCGCATAGGCACGCCGGGCATTGGCCGGAATCAGCGTGAAGCGCGCCGGGTCATCCACATAGTGCGGTGTATTGGGCTCGCGCGGCGGGGCCAGCGTGACCTGCGAGCGGCTGTGCGCCAGCCGCGTCACCAAGCGTAGCATCACCGGCACCTGAAGCTGCTCGGAGAGCTCGAACGCCTCGCGGGTGAAGTCATAACACTGCTGCTGGTTGGCGGGCTCCAGGCAGGGCATCATGGCAAAGTCGGCAAAGTAGCGCGAGTCCTGCTCGTTTTGCGAGCTGTGCATCGACGGGTCATCGGCCACCACAATCACCAGCCCGCCATGCGCGCCCGACACCGCCACGTTCATGAACGGATCGGCGGCCACGTTCAGGCCCACATGTTTCATCGACACCATCGCGCGGCAACCTGCGTAGGACACCCCCACCGCTTCTTCCAGCGCCACCTTTTCATTGCCGGACCAAAAACCCTTGACTGGCAGGCCGTGCTGCTTGGCATGGTCGGCGATGGTCTGGTAAATCTCGGTGGATGGCGTGCCCGGGTAGGCGTAGGCCGCCGTGATGCCTGCATCAATGGCAGCGCGGGCAACTGCTTCGTCGCCCAACAAAATCAGGTTTGACATGTGGTTTTGGTCCAGAGAGAGGGTGAAAGTTGATGTTAAACCGCATCCGGCTGATTTTTAGGTGCGGCGCGCATAAACGCGGGTAATTTGGCGCAAGCCTGGTCGATGGCCATGATGCACGGGTACGGTGCCAGATTCACCTTGAAGCGCCGGGCGCTTTCCACCTGCGCCACCAGATAAGCATCTGCCAGCGTCGGGCTATGGCCAAAACAGAAGCTGCTGCGCCCTTTGTCGGCGGCCAGCAGGGTTTCCAGCGCGGCGAAGCCGCTGGTAATCCAGGTGCCGCGCCACTGCAACACGGCCGCTTCGTCGCAGTCCAGCGTGTGGCGCAGGTATTCCAGCACGCGCCGGTTGTTCAGCGGGTGGATATCGCAGCCGATGATGGCCGCCATGGCGCGCACGTGGGCGCGGTCGTTCACATCCGCTGGCAGCAGCGGCGGCTGCGGGTAGCGTTCTTCGATCCATTCGATGATGGCCACCGACTGGGTCAGCACCAGATCCGCGTCGATCAGTGTGGGTACCAAGCCCTGCGGGTTGAGTGCCTTGAAGGCCGCGTCAAAGTGCGCCTCGGCACGTAAATCGACCGCCACATAGTCCCATTCCAGGCCCTTGAGGTTCAGCGCGATGCGCAGGCGGTGCGAGGTGCCGCTGCGAAAGTAGTTGTAAACCTTCATGGGCTGCCACTCAACGTTCGTCAAAACTCACTGTCACCGCGTCGCTGGTGGGGTGCGACTGGCAGCTCAGCACAAAACCTTTGTCGGTCTCCCAGGACTCCAGGCCAAAGTTCTTGTCCATGGCCACACTGCCTTGGATGACCTTGCAGCGGCAGGTGGCACAAACACCGCCTTTGCAAGAGAAAGGCAAATCCAGCCCGGCGGCCATGGCCACGTCCAGCACCAGTTCGTTAGGCACCATCTGCAGTGCGTGTGATTTGCCGTCCAGCACCACGGTCAGTGCCACTTGGCCACCGGTTGGCAATGGCAGCCGGGTAACCGCCGTCTGACGGGCTTCGGGACTCAAGGCATCGAGCGTGGGCGAAGTGAAGCGCTCCACGTGCACCTGTTTGTCAGGCACACCGGCTTCCAGCAGGGCACTTTGGGTGGCGTCTATCATGGCGTCGGGTCCGCAGACAAACACCTCGTCCATGCTGCCCACTGGCAACAGCGTGTTGATGATGGCGCGCACTTTATCGGCATCGATGCGGCCTTGCAGCAAATCCACTTCCTGCGCCTGGCGAGACAGGATATGGATCAGCGTCAGGCGGTCTGGATAGCGGTCTTTGAGGTCTTGCAGGGCTTCGTTCAACATCACCGTGGCCATGCTGCGGTTGCCATACACCAAGGTGAATTTGCTCTGCGGCTGCTCTTCTAGCGTGCTGGCCATGATCGACAGGATCGGCGTGATGCCCGAACCGGCTGCAAAGCCCACCCGGTGAAGCGCGCGCGGGCGGCGGGATACAAAACGTCCGTCCGGCGGCATCACCGCCAGCGTGTCGCCCACCTTGAGGGTGTGCGCTGCCCAGTTGGAAAAGACGCCGCCGGTCATCGGGCGCACGCCCACCACCAGCTCGCGGTGTTGTTGCAGATGGCTGTGTGTGCAGCAGATGGAATAACTGCGGCGCACATCGGCACCGTCGATGCGGCTGCGCAGCGTCAGATACTGGCCGGGCTGGAAGTCAAAGCTGACCAGCAGCTCGTCTGGCACCTGCAAGGCGATGGCGACCGAGCCAGCCGCCTCGGGGCTGATGCTGGCAACACGCAGGTCGTGAAAACGCGGGAGTGTGGACATGATGAGCGTGCGTGGGGCAAACCACGTTCAATAAGGTTTGAAGTAGTCGAAGGTTTCCTGGCAGCTCAGGCAGCGGTACAGGGCCTTGCAGGCGGTCGAGCCAAAGTGTGAGATCTCGGTGGTGTTATCTGAGCCACATTGGGGGCAGGCCACCGTCTGTTCTGGGCTGACAGCTCTCTTTTTGGCAGCAAACTCCACGACGTTGGCACCTGCGGCGCATCCGGTGGGCTGCGGTGGCGCAATGCCGTAGGTGCGCAATTTGTCGTGCGCTGCGGCGGTCATCCAGTCGGTGCTCCAGGCCGGGGCCAGCTGGGTGAGCACCTGTGCGGAAACACCAGCGTTGCTCAGCGCATGCACCACATCGTTGTGCATCTGGCTCATGGCCGGGCAGCCGCTGTAGGTGGGCGTAATGACCACTTCCAGTCCGTCCGCTCCATCGCGCACGGCGCGCAGGATGCCCATCTCACGCAAGTTGACCACCGGGATTTCCGGGTCGGCCACGGATTCGAGCAGGTTCCAGACGGCAAAAAACGCCTCATCCGCCTGCTTCGGCGGGATCGGCTCTTCAGGCAGGCGCGTGGGCATGCTCGCTACCAGGCCGCTTGCGGGTGGGCGCGCGCCAGGCATTGCATTTCCGCCAGCACAAAACCCAGGTGCTCGGAATGCACGCCATGTTTGCCGGTGGGCACATGGCCGCCGGCTTTGGGGCGTGTGAGCGTGGCCTGCGCCAGCGCGTCGTCCACCATTTCATTCCAGCCGTCTTGCAGGCCGCGGGTGTCCACCCCCATGCCCATCTTGAATGCTACTGCCTCCATAGCACTTGGCGCCCAGAATTCCTGGGTGTAGGGCATCAAATGGTCCATGGCCGCCTGCATTCTGGCGTGAGACTCCGGCGTGCCGTCACCCAGGCGCAGCACCCAGTCGTGCGCATGGCGCAGGTGGTAGCTGGTTTCCTTGAACGACTTGGCGGCAATCGCGGCCAGCTGTTTGTCGGTCGAGTTCTTGAGCCCTTCCCACACACCCAGCATCAGGGCGCTGTACAAAAAATTGCGTGCGATGGTCACCGCGTAGTCACGGTTCCCCGATGCGGTGGGGGCCAGCGCGGTGCTGTGCGGCAGCTCCAGCAGGGTGTAGTTTTTGAAGTCAGGCACGTCCCTGAAGTAGGCCAGCAGGTCTTCGGTGGTTTTGCCATCCTTGCGTAGCGCCGCGACCTGCTGGTAGAGCAGACGTGCCTGGCCGATCAGGTCCAGGCTGTTGTTGGCCAGCGCCAGGTCCTCTTCGAGCACCGGACCGTGGCCACACCACTGGGCGTTGCGCTGGCCCAGAATCAGCGCGTTGTCGGCCAGATGCAGCAGGTAGTCCTGGCAGGCCGCTTGCGACGTGGCTTTGACCGTCATCACATGTGCCCCACTTCGTCGGGAATCTCATAAAAGGTCGGGTGGCGGTAGATCTTGTCGGCAGCCGGGTCAAACAGCGCGTCCTTGTCGTCGGGCGAGCTGGCGGTGATACTTTTGGACGGCACCACCCAGATGCTGACACCTTCCTGGCGGCGGGTGTAGACATCGCGCGCCATTTGCAGCGCGTGCTGGGAGTCACTGGCGTGCAGGCTGCCGCAGTGCTTGTGTTCCAGACCCTGCTTGCTGCGCACAAAGACTTCCCACAGCGGCCAGTCTTTCAGGGCCGGTGCAACTGTGTCAGCGCCCTTTGGAAGCGGTTTGGTTTGAGGGGCTGTCATGCTGCCTGCCTTTCGGTTTGCGGTGAATGTTTGGCGGCGTAGGCTAGGGCAGCATCGCACACCCATTGGCCGTCTGCATGGGCCTTGACGCGGGTGGCCAGGCGCTCGTGGTTGCACGGGCCGCTGCCGTTGACAGTGGCCCAGAACTCGTCCCAGTCGATCGGGCCGTAGTCAAAATGCTGGCGCTCCTCGCTCCACTTCAGGTCAGGGTCGGGCAGGGTCACACCCAGCACCTGGGCTTGTGGCACGGTGGCGTCGATGAATTTTTGCCGCAGATCGTCGTTGCTCATGCGCTTGATGCCCCAACGCATGGCTTGTGCGCTGTGCGGACTGTCGGCGTCGGGCGGGCCAAACATGGCCAGACACTTCCACCAGAAGCGGTTCACCGCGTCCTGCACCATGGCTTTTTGCTCGGCGGTGCCCTGCATCATGACCAGTAGCGCCTCATAACCCTGGCGCTGGTGAAAGGACTCTTCCTTGCAGACGCGGATCATCGCGCGTGCATAGGGGCCATAGGAGCAGCGGCACAGCGGGATCTGGTTCATGATGGCCGCGCCATCCACCAGCCAGCCGATCACGCCCACGTCCGCCCAGGTCAGCGTCGGGTAGTTGAAGATCGAGCTGTATTTGGCTTTGCCACTGTGCAGGTCGGCCAGCATCTGGTCACGCCCCTGGCCCAGGGTTTCCGCTGCGCTGTACAGGTACAGGCCGTGGCCGCCTTCGTCCTGCACCTTGGCGATCAGGATGGCCTTGCGTTTCAGGCTGGGTGCGCGGCTGATCCAGTTGCCCTCTGGCAGCATGCCGACGATTTCGCTATGGGCGTGCTGGCTGATCTGACGCAGCAAGGTTTTGCGATAGGCCTCGGGCATCCAGTCTTGCGGCTCGATCTTGCCGTCCGCGTCTATCTTGACATCGAAGCGGGCCTGCGCCTGCGGGTTCTCCAGAGACACCGTTTTGGCGGCCGGTTTCTGGCCGGGGGTCTCTTGCACGTTGAACGATTGGGTGTACATCGTCGTGACTCCTGGTGAGAAAAATGGGGTTAGTCCGCCATCCAGGCGGGTGGGCGCTTGTCCAGAAACGCGGCGATGCCGTCACGCCCCTCGGGTGTGGCGCGCTGTGCGGCAATGCGCCGGGCCGTGTCTTCGAGCGTAGTGTTGTCGATGGGGCGGCCTTTGATCGCTTCAATCAGCTCCTTGGCCGCCTTTTGCGCTGACGGTCCGCCGGCCAGCAGCGGCTCAATCAGGGCTGCCACGCCGGCGTCCAGCGCGTCCACCGGCGTGACTTCATTGATCAGACCGATGGCCAGCGCGCGCTCGGCGCCGATTTTTTCAGCGGTCTGGAAGTAACGCAATGCGTGACGTGGCCCGATGGCACGAAGCACATAAGGGCTGATCACCGCCGGGATGATGCCGAATTTGACCTCGGAGGTGGCAAAAGTCGCGTCCGCGCTGGCCACCGCCATGTCACATGCCGCCGCCAGCCCGGTGCCACCGCCCAGAGCCGCACCCTGCACGCGCGCAATGCTGGGTTTGGACAGGCCAGCCAGCGCCTGCAACATGCGTGCAAAGCGGCGCGCGTCTTCCAAGTTGTCCGCCTCGCTGCCAAGGGATGCGCGACGCATCCAGTTCAGATCAGCGCCGGCTGAAAAATGCCGTCCGCGCCCGCCCAGCACCACCACACGCACACCCGGGTCGGTGTCCAGCGCCAGGCAAGCCTGGTGCAACTCGTCAATGAGCTGCTCGTTGAAGGCATTGAACACTTGCGGGCGGTTCATCCAGACCGTGGCTACCGGCCCGCCGCGTTCAATCTCAAGGGTTTCAAACATGGTGGGGTGGGCGGACGAAGCGGCTTCAGTTGACCAGCGTCCAGTCGCCGTTCTTGATTTCCAGCATCTTGAATGCTGACAGGTCCAGACCCATGTGGTCGGTGGCCGACATGTTGACCACGCCGCCGGTGCCGACATAACCCTTGGTGGCTTCAATGGCGTCGCGCACTTTGGCCTTGTCGGTGCCGCCAGCGCGTTTCATCGCATCCGTGGCCAGCATCAGCCCGTCATAGGCATGGCCGCCGAAGGTCGAGACACCGGTTTTCCATTTGGCTTCAAACGCCTTGGTATAGCCTTCCACCACGCGTTTTTGGGGGTCACTGTCGGGCAACTTGTCAGCCACCAGCAGGGCGGCTGCGGGCAGGCGCACCCCTTCAGCCGCTGCGCCAGCGAGTTTGATGAACTCGTTGGAGGCCACGCCGTGGGCGTGGTACAGCGGCAGCGTCATGCCGAGCTGCTTGTAGTTCTTGGTGGCAATCGCCGGGCCCTGGCCCAGGCCAAAGATGAACACCGCCTGCACACCGGGGGTGTTGCGGATTTTGGTGAGTTGCGGGCTCATGTCGGTGTCCTTGGGGCCGTAGGTTTCATTGGCCACCAGCGTGATGCCGTATTTGCCAGCCACAGCCTCGGTTTCCGTTTTGCCCGATTGGCCAAAACCGCTGGTCTCCGAGAACAGCGCCACCTTGGTCAGGCCGCGCTTCTTCATGTCCTCAAACACTTTTTCGGCAGCCATGCGGTCGGTGTGCGGGGTTTTGAAAACCCATTTCTTGACCGGCTCGATGATCACCACAGCACCGGCGAGCGAGATGAACGGCATGCCGGCCTTTTCCATCAGCGGTGCCATCGACATGGTCGAGCCCGTGGTGGTGCCGCCCACGATGATGTCCACCTTGTCGTCGTCAATCAGGCGTTTGGCAAATCCGTTGGCCTTGCCCGCGTCACTGCCGTCGTCGTAATGCACCAGCTCCAGCTGGCGACCCAGCACGCCGCCCTTGTGGTTGATGTCTTCCACATACATTTTCAGCGTCTTGAGCTCCGGGTCGCCCAGAAACGCCGCCGGTCCGGTGACCGATAGAACAGAACCGATCTTGATCGGGGCAGCCGCCAGCGCTGCAACCGCACCCAATGCCAAAGCGGCACCCAAAGCCAGTTTTTTCAAGCTAAATGTCATGTGATTAGTCTCCTCTTTTGGTTAAAAAATTCTTACTCCAATGCCATATCAGCGCGAGATTAGGCGCAAAGCCGCAGACAGTACGAACGTACGGCAAGGCTTTGCAACGACATATCATGTTGATCTGGCATTGGAATCAAACACGCTCAATCACCAGGGCAATACCTTGCCCAACTCCAATGCACATCGTGCACAGCGCATAACGCCCGCCTCGCCGTGCCAGTTCATAACAAGCGGTGGTCACCAGCCGCGCACCGCTCATACCCAGCGGGTGCCCAATGGCAATTGCGCCGCCATTGGGGTTGACGCGTGCCTCGTCGTCGGGCAGGCCCAGATCGCGCAGCACCGCCAGCCCTTGCGCGGCAAAAGCTTCGTTGAGCTCGATCACATCCATCTGATCCAGGCGCAAACCGGTCAATGCCAGCACCTTGCGCACTGCGGGCGCTGGGCCGAAACCCATGATGCGTGGTGCCACACCGGCGGTGGCCATGCCCACCACCCGGGCTATGGGCGTGAGGCCGTGGGCCTTTGCGGCAGATTCAGAGGCCAGCAACAAGGCGCAGGCACCGTCGTTGATGCCTGAAGCATTGCCAGCGGTGACGCTCAGCTCCGGGCCGTTGACACCCTTGAGTTTGGCCAGCATCTCCAGCGTGGTGTCGGGGCGGGGGTGTTCGTCGGTGTCAAACACCACCGGATCGCCCTTTTTGCGCGGGATTTCCACCGGTACGAGTTCGTCCGTAAGACGCCCGGCAGCATGTGCGGCGGCCCAGCGCTGTTGTGATCGCAGGGCGAAGGCGTCCTGATCAGCGCGGGACACCTTGAAATCGGCGGCCACGTTGTCTGCGGTTTGCGGCATGGCATCGATGCCGTGCAGCTTCTTCATCAGCGGGTTAACAAAGCGCCAGCCAATGGTGGTGTCAAAAATCGTGGCGTTGCGCGAAAAGGCGCTCTCCGCCTTGCCCAAAACAAAGGGCGCACGCGACATGCTTTCGACACCGCCTGCCAGCATCAGGCCAGCCTCGCCCGCCTTGATACTGCGCGCCGCCAGACCGACGGCGTCCATGCCCGAGCCGCACAGCCGGTTGACCGTGGTGCCGGGCACCTCAATTGGCAAACCCGCCAACAAGCCCGCCATGCGCGCCACGTTGCGATTGTCTTCACCGGCCTGGTTGGCGCAGCCGTAAATCAGGTCGTCGACGGCCGCCCAATCGACGTGCGGGTAACGCTGCATCAGGGCCCGCAGCGGGATGGCCCCGAGGTCATCAGCGCGCACCCCGGCCAGAGCTCCGCCGTAGCGGCCGATGGGTGTGCGAACCGCGTCGCAGATATAGGCATCAATCATGTGTCACGGCTCGTTTCAAGAACGGGTTGATATCAAAATAAGAGCTGCATGCGATTACTGCATAAGGGATAGAGCATCAAAAGGCATATGAATGTCAGGTTGATGCGGTCACGTCAAACCAGTGTGGGCCGCTCATCCACCACACGCTTGGCCTTGCCGGTCAGGGTGCGCGGGATAGAGTCAAACGCCAGGATGCTGACCTGGGTCGAGACACCGATGTTGGTCTTGATGTGATGCTGCAGCTCCTTGCCAATGGCGGCCAGTTCGGCCGCGCTGAGCGTTCCCGAGAGCTCACGCTGGACCTCGCAGCGTACTTCGAGATCGTCCAGATGGCCGGTGCGAGACACCAGCACCTGGTAATTGCCTGACAGGCGTTTGTCGCGCAGGATCTGCTCCTCAATCTGTGTTGGGAACATGTTGACCCCACGCACGATCAGCATATCGTCGGTGCGACCGGTGATCTTGCCCATGCGCCGGAATGCGCGCGAGGTGGGTGGCAGCAGGCGGGTGAGGTCGCGTGTGCGGTAGCGCACCACGGGAAAAGCCTCTTTCGTCAGTGAGGTGAACACCAGCTCACCGTCCGAGCCATCAGGCAGCACTTCGCCGGTGTTGGGGTCAATGATTTCGGGGTAGAAATGGTCTTCCCAGATCACCGGGCCGTCTTTCGATTCGATGCACTCGCAGGCCACGCCCGGGCCAATCACCTCGGTCAGGCCGTAAATATCGATCGCATCGATGCCCAGTTTGCGTTCGATCTCGGCGCGCATCCCCTCGCCCCAGGGCTCGGCGCCAAACAGGCCGATCTTGAGCGAGATGTCTTCCGGTTTGACCCCCAGACGCTCGAACTCCTCGGCAATCACGAGCGAATAAGACGGTGTCACCATGATGATCTGCGGCTTGAAGTCCATGATGAGCTGCACCTGTTTTTCGGTCTGCCCGCCTGACATCGGCACCACCGTACAGCCCAGCCGCTCGGCCCCGTAATGCGCGCCCAGGCCGCCGGTGAACATGCCATAACCATAGGCCACATGCACCATGTCGCCCGCTCGGCCACCGCCTGCGCGGATCGAGCGGGCCATCAGGTTCGACCAGTGGTCAATGTCCTGCAGCGTGTAGCCCACCACAATCGACTTGCCGGTGGTGCCCGACGACGCGTGCAAACGCGCCACCTGGTCGCGCGGCACCGCCAGCAGGCCAAACGGGTATTCCTCGCGCAGGTCGGCCTTGGTCATGAACGGGAACTTGGCCAGATCGGCCAGCGTTTTCAGGTCGTCCGGGTGCACGCCCTTGGCATCAAAAGCGGCTTTGTGGTGTGGCACGTTGTTGTAGGCGTGCAAGAGGGTCCATTTGAGGCGCTGCAATTGCAGGGCGGTGATTTCGTCGCGGCTGGCGGTCTCAACGGGTTCCAGATCTGTCGGTGCTGGATGTTTCGCGGTCATTCAGGGCTCCTGTGCCAAAAGTAAATAAATCGTTGTGGGTGCGGGGGTTCAGAGGGGGGTTCGGGCGGGCACTTCAGCCTGCTGCAGACCGGCAATCACTTCACCCTGAATACGATAGGACTTGCCGCGAAATAAGGCAATGGTTTTTCCACTCTGGTTGCGCACGGTGATGTCATAAACACCGGTTCGACCCGACTGGGACTGCTCAATGGACTCGGCCTGCAACGTTTCGCCCTCGCGCGCCGGGGCCAGAAAGTCGATATGGCAGGCTGATGCCACGGTGTTTTTGTTGTAGCTGTTGCACGAATAGGCAAATGCCGTGTCCGCCAGCGTGAAGATCATGCCGCCGTGGCACAGGTGGTGGCCGTTGACCATGTCCGGGCGCACCAGCATGGCAAGCGTGGCCCGGCCCGGCGAGATGCTGATTAGGCGTATCTCAAGCGCTTGCGCCGTGCGGTCACGTGGCCACATGGCGTCAAAGGTGGCTTGCGCCAGTGCTTGCGCTTCTTCGGCAGACAAGGGGTGAGGGTGGTCAGTCATGCAGTTTCTTTCCAAGAAAAACGTGGCGCGCGATCAGCGGCGAGAGGCGGTAGCGGTCTTCAGCGTAGCTGGCCGCCAGGTGGATCAGCACGTCGCGAATATGAGACAAGCCCACCTGATCGGCCCAAGCCAGCGGCCCCATCGGGTAGTTGACACCCAGGCGCATGGCCGCATCGGCAGCGGCGGCACTGCACACGCCTTGGTTGACGGCGTCAGCCGCTTCGTTGACCAACATGGCAACCGTGCGCATCACCGCCAGACCGGCGACATCCGCCAGGCGCGAGACCTTCAAACCCGTCGCCTGCAGCAGGCCCGTGGTGGCTTGTGCAGCAGCGTCATCACACTGCCCCGCCACCGACATCGCCAGGCGCGACGCTTGTTGGTAGTTCAGCGCCAGATCGATCAGCACAGTGTTGGCGATGCCGCTGTGCGCCGCGCGTGCCGTGGCGGTGCGGCCATCGGTGACAAACAGCACGGCATTGCCACACTGGGCCACGCGGGTGTCCACTGAAGGTGTGCGTACAAAGCTGACCTGCGCGGCGCTCAGTCGCAAGGCCAGCGCAGCCGCTGCGGCGGAGTCACCGCAAATCACGATGTCATTGGGCACGGTCTGCGCGGCTTCGGTGCTGGGTGCCGGTTTTTCAGCACCTTCCCGGTAGTCGTAAAAACCGCGCCCGGTTTTCTTGCCCAAAAAGCCGGCATCAACCAACTCCTGCTGTTGCAGCGACGGTGAAAAGCGTGGGTCGTTGAAAAACGCGTTCCACACCGAGCATGTCACAGCGTAATTGACGTCCAGGCCGATCATGTCCATCAGCTCGAAGGGTCCCATGCGAAAGCCACCGGCTTCGCGCATCACCGCATCCAGTGTCGCGCAATCGCCCGCACCTTCGCCGCGCAGGCGTAGTGCCTCGCCGTAATAGGGCCGGGCCACGCGGTTGACGATGAAGCCCGGTGTGGATTTTGCATGCACCGCTGTTTTGCCCCAAGCCGTCACCGTAGCGTGCAATGTGGCGGCCACGGCGGGGTCGGTGGCCAGGCCCGACACCACCTCGACCAGCGCCATCAGCGGGGCTGGGTTGAAAAAATGCAGCCCGGCGAGGCGCTCAGGTGTTTTGAGCGTTGCACCGATCGCGGTGATGGAAATCGACGAGGTGTTGCTGGCCAGCAGGCAGCAAGCGCTGACGATGTTCTCCAGCTCGGCAAACAGGGCCTGCTTGATGGGCAGGTTTTCCACAATGGCTTCAATCACCAGGCCCGCATCTGCCAGATCAGCGAGGTGGCTGGCCACCCGCAATCGAGCGCCGACGGCACTGGCGGCGTCCGGGTTCATCTTGCCCTTGGCCACCATTTTTTCAAGCTGCGCCTGGATGCCCTTGATGGCCTGGGCGGCGGCGTCCGGTCGGCTGTCGAGCAGTTTGACGGTGTGTCCGGCGCTGGCCGCCACCTGCGCAATGCCAGCGCCCATGGCACCGGCACCGATCACGGCCACAACCGTGTGGGTTGAGAGGGCTTGGGTCATAGGTCTGGTCATCAATTGCCGGTGAATTTGGGCGCGCGTTTCTGCTGGAAGGCGGCCACGCCTTCCTTGAAGTCGTCGCGCCAACCCAGCTCGCGCATGAAACCGGCCTCCACGCTGAGCTGCTGCTCCAGCGTGTGATTGGGTGCGGCGTGCATCGCCAGCCGGGTGGCCACCAGCGCCCGGGTGGGCATTTGGGCCAGTTGGGCGGCCAGCTTGTCCACGCTGGCGCTCAGCTGTGCATCGTCCACCGCTTGCCAGATCAGGCCCCACTGCTCGGCTTTTTCAGCGGGCAATTTGTCGGCCAGCATGGCCAGACCCAGCGCACGCGCCATGCCCACACGTTGTGGCAAAAACCAGGTGCCGCCGGTGTCGGGGATCAGCCCGATTTTGCTGAAGGCCTGCAAAAAGTAAGCTGATTTGGCGGCAATCACCAGATCACACGCTAGCGCCAGACTGGCCCCGGCCCCAGCGGCGATGCCGTTGACCATGGCCACGGTGGGCACGCGCAGGGCTTGCAGCGTCAGGATCAGCGGCTTGTAATGCTGCTCGATCACGTGGCCAATGTCGGGCTGCAGTGGCCCCACCGACATATCGGGGTCAGCCAGGTCCTGACCCGCGCAAAAGGCCCGGCCAGCACCACTTATGACCAATACGCGGATGGTCTTGTCGCTTTGCACGACTTCGAGCGCGGCGCGCAGCTCGGCATGCATGGCACCGGTGAAGCTGTTGAGCTTGTCCGGGCGGTTGAGCGTCAGGCGGGCGACGCCATTTTGTGTGTCAAAGAGGATGTTTTGGTAGGTCATGGTGTGCCCTCAGACGTTGTAGCGGCGTTGCACCACGCGAAAGCGGTTGGCCACAAAGGCCGAATCCGCATAAGAGGCATTGGCCGCAGGGTTTCCGCCGGTGCCGTGGTAGTCGGAAAACGCGGCCGACTGGTTGACAAACACACCACCGGTCAGGTTGATCGATAGCGCCACTTTGCTGCGCCAGGTGGCGGCTGTCATGGCGTCAATCACCGCATCGCTACTGCTGTAGAGCCCGTTTGTCAGCGCACCGTGGATCGACGTTACTTGCTCTGACAAGGCGATAGCCCTTGCTGTGTCTGCGGTCTTCACTACAAAAGTGATAGGTCCAAAACGCTCCTCCCTATAGGCGGATGTATCGGCTTCGTCACAGGCCAGCAGCACCGGGGTGCACACTTCAGCGTGGGGGAAATCGGGGTTGTCGAGTTTTTTCGAGGCCAGCAGCACGGTACCGAGTTGGCCGCTGTCAGCCAGCGCGATGCGCGCCAGCGTGTCGATGGATTGCACCGCACCCAGCACGGCCAGCGCCACCTCGGGCTTGGCCAGGAAACCGTCTATGGCACGTGCCAGATCGGCACCCACCTCGTCATAGGTCTTGTGGCCGTCTTCCGTGGCGATGCCACCAGCAGGTACAAAAATGACCTGCGAGGTGGTGCACATCTGGCCCGAATACAGCGACAGGGTGAACGCCAGGTTGCGCAGCATGGCCTTGTAGGCGTTGGTTGAGTCGATCACGATGGTGTTCACACCCGAGAGCTCGGCATACACCTGGGCCTGCCGGCAGTGGTCAATGAGCCACTGGCCAAAGGTGCTGCCACCGGTGAAATCGACCGACTTGACGGCCGCGTGTGTCACCAGCGCCTGCGTCGTCTCAGGCATCTGGGGCACACACAGGGTCACGAGATTCGGGTCGATGCCGTTCTCGCTCAACACGGTCCGCAGGGTGCGCACGGTGATGGCGGCCGCCAGGATGGCGTTGTCGTGCGGCTTGACGATGACCGCGTTGCCGGTGGCCAGCGCGGCAAACAGGCCGGGGTAGGTGTTCCAGGTCGGGAAGGTGCCGCAACCCACCACCGCCGCCACACCCCGGCCGACGATCTCGAAGTGCTTCTTCATGACCAGCGGCGGGTTTTTGCCTTGCGGCTTTTCCCACAGCGCTTCGGCTGGCACAAAACTCTGTTCGCGGTAAGCGTAGGTCACAGCTTCCAGGCCGCGGTCCTGTGCGTGCGGTGCGCCTGCCTGAAACGCCATCATCCAGCCCTGGCCGGTGGTCATCATCACCGCGTGGGCGATCTCGAAGCTTTGCGCGTTGAGCCGGTCGAGCATCTCGATGCAGATGCCGGTGCGGCCCTCCACGCCTGCAGCTTGCCAGCCGGGCATGGCCGCTTGTCCTGCGGCAATCAAAGCCTCGATGTCGCACACCGGGTACTGAACACCCAAAGCGATGCCAAAGGGTGATTTTTCAGGGGCCAGCCAGCCGGTGCCACCGGGCTGATTGAGTTCAAATTTCTGGCCCAGGTGCGCTTCAAAGACCTTTTTGCCATCGTCAGCTGCCCTTTCGCCATATGTCTTGGGGCTGGGCATCTCGTTATAGGTCGCCCAATAACCACGCGTGTGGATGGCGTTGAGAGCAGCATCGAGCTTGGCGCGGTGTTTTTCAAACAGGGGATGGGTCATGGCAAGGTCTTTGAAAAGGGTTGAATCAATGTTACGAAAAAGATAGCTTTCTGCGCTTGTTGGTAAAGGGCTAGAGGTCAAGAATGCATATAAAAGTTCTCATGCTCTAGCCGGGATGAGGCGACACGGTTTGGGCTATCGCGCCAAAGATGGAGGCACCTTGTGCGTCCAGCATCTCAATACGTACGCTGTCGCCAAACTTCAAATAAGGTGTGGTCGCTTGTCCGGTCTCAATGGTCTCGTACATGCGCACCTCAGCGATGCAGCAGTAGCCAACACCGCCGTTGGCCACCGACGAGCCATGCAGGCCCCCCTGCTTGTTCGACACCGTGCCCGAGCCGATGATGCTACCGGCGCACAACTCGCGGGTTTTGGCAGCATGGGCAATCAGCTGCGCAAAGTTGAACACCATGTCGGTGCCCGCATCGGGCTGGCCAAACATCTCGCCATTCAGGTGCACGGTCAGCGGCCGGTGCACGCGACTCCCATGCCAATCGTCACCGAGTTCGTCGGGCGTGACCGCCACCGGGCTGAAGGCGCAAGCCGGTTTGGACTGGAAAAAGCCAAAGCCCTTGGCCAGCTCTGCCGGAATCAGGTTGCGCAGCGACACATCGTTCACCAGCATCAGCAGGCGAACCGAGCGGGCCGCCTGCGCCACGCTGATGCCCACCTTCACGTCACCGGTGATCACGGCCACTTCGGCTTCCAGGTCAATGCCCCCGTCTTCGGACAAGGCCAGCACCGGATCGCACGGGCCAACAAACGCGTCCGAGCCCCCCTGGTACATCAAAGGGTCGGTCCAGAACTCAGGTGGCAGCGCGGCCCCGCGCGCGCGGCGCACCAGTTCCACATGGTTCACATAAGCCGAACCATCGGCCCATTGGTAGGCGCGAGGCAGGGGCGAGTGGCATGCTGCGGCGTCGAACAAGTCGGGACTCGTGAACGCGCCGCTGTTGAGGGCTTCATACACCTGACGCAACTGTGGCTCGCAGGCCTCCCAGTCGTCGAGTGCCTGCTGCAACGTGCGGGCAATGGCCGGCACTGCGCGGCAATGTGCCAATGCCCGGTTGACCACGACCAGCGTGCCGTCGCGCCCGCCTTGTTTGAGTGTCGCCAGTTTCATGCCTTATTCACCCGCGTAGCTGCCGTCGTGCATCCAGCGGGCGTGCTGCGGGGCTTTTTTGGTGATCGCCCACTCGTTGAGCATGTCCCACTTCACCTCGTCGAGCATTTTCGACATCGCGGGGGTGCCGGTGTTAGCCGCCAGTTCGAGCCGGTGGCCACTGGGGTCAAAAAAGTAGATCGACTTGAAAATGGTGTGATCGGTCGGGCCGACCACTGCAATGCCATCGGCCTCCAGTTTGGCCTTGGTTTCCAGCAATTCTTCGACCGAGCCGACCTGCATGGCCAGGTGCTGCGTCCACGCCGGGGTGTTGGGGTCGCGACCCATCTCGGGTTGCGTCGGCAGCTCGAAAAAAGCCAGCACGTTGCCACCACCGGCATCCAGGAACACATGCATGTAAGGATCGGGTTCCTTGGTCGAGGGCACTTCGTTCTCGGCAATGGCCAGGATGAAATTCATGTTCAGGTACTTCTGGTACCACTCGACGGTTTGCTTGGCATCCTTGCAGCGGTAGGCCACGTGGTGAATTTTCTGGATCTGCATGGTGTTCTCCTCAAATGTCTTGGCGGGCCACCTGCATGGCTTCGCGCAGCACGCTGATGTCGCCAATGTGGTTGGCCAGCAGCAGGATCAGCTTGGCATTCACCATGGCGCTTTGCTCGTTGCTCAGGTCACGATGGGTGCCGATCAGCGCCTCGTAAAAGTCATCCCCGGGCGTGAAGGCGCGAAAGTAACGCTTGCCGGGTTCGGAAAAATTCGGTTGCAGATTCAAAGGCATGACAAGCTCCTTAGCGAGGTTGGCAGGTGGCGCGCGCTACCGCCGCGCTGATCTGCAAGGCGCCAAAGGCGCGCCAGCGCGCTGCCACATGCTGGTCCGGACGGATCAGGTAGGTGGTGCCGGGTCTGGCATCAAAGCGCTGGGCAAACCGGCCCGCAGTGTCATGCAGGGTCGCTGGCCCGGCGGGCTCTGGGGCGGACTGGGCGCTGATCAGCAACACATCGACCGGAATGGTTTGTTGTGCCAGCGCCGCAAATTGCGTCAACTGCGCGGCATCCGGGGCCGTTGCAGCATTGACAAACATCACGGCCGTGAACCGGCTGCCAACCGCATCGAGCAGCCAGCGCGCCTGCCCGCCTTGGCGCATCGGCGCGTCGTCCATAGGCGCGCCGGGCACCATGTCACCGGCGAAGAGGTCGGTGTCGGGCGTGTTCAGGCTGGAACTGCTCAGGATGCTGGGCACCGAGAGCCGCCCCGAGTTGACCAGCGCGCGGGCAAACGGATGCTGGCGCGCCAGGCTCAGCACGGCATTGCGAAAGGTCAGCGAGGTCTCGCTCTTGGGCGTGATGAAGTCGGTCGAGCGGGTGGAATTGAGCAGGTTTTCATCGGCTGCAAATACGCGCTCTTCGGAGTAGCTCTCAAGCAGGCTGACCGGCGCTTTGCCGTCGATCACCAGTTTGAGCTTCCAGCACAGGTTGTCGGTGTCCTGGATGCCTGAATTGGCACCACGCGCGCCAAACGGCGAGACCTGATGCGCCGCATCGCCGACAAACAGCACATGGCCATGGGTAAAGGCGGCCATGCGGCGGCATTGAAAGGTATAGACGCTGACCCATTCGAGCTCAAATTCGCGCTCATCGCCCAGCATGGCCTGGATGCGCGGAATGACTTTTTCGGGCTTCTTCTCTTCTTCCGGGTCGGCCTGCCAGCCGAGCTGAAAGTCAATGCGATACACATTGTCAGCCTGGCGGTGCAGAAGCACCGACTGGTTTCGGTGAAACGGCGGGTCAAACCAGAACCAGCGCTCATGCGGAAAGTCAGCTTTCATCACCACGTCGGCAATCAAAAAGCGGTCCTGGAACACCTTGCCTTCGATCTCGAGGTTCATCATGCGCCGGATGTTGGAGCGCGCGCCGTCGGCCACCACCAGCCAGTCGGTTTGCAGGGTGTAGATGCCGTCGGGTGTTTCGACTTGCAGCGTGGCCCCGTCACCCTCGGGTGTGACTGACACCACCCGGTTTCTGAAACGCAGATCGAGGTTGGTAAAGTCCCTGGCGCGCCTGACCTCAAACTCTTCGAGGTAATACTGTTGCAGGTTGATCATGCCCGGGCGCTTGTGGTCCGGGTCGGTGCGAAGGTTGAAGTTGTACACCTCCTGCTCGCGGAAAAACGTGCGACCCACGTTCCAGCTCACACCTTTGTCCACGCAGGGCTGGCCCAGCCCAAGGCGGTCCAGCACCTCAAGCGCCCGCTTGGCGTAACACACGCCGCGCGAACCGACAGACACTGTGTCGTCGTCGTCGAGCACCACGACCGGCGTGCCCGACTGGGCCAACTCGATGGCTGCAGCCAGCCCCACCGGGCCCGCGCCAACCACCACCACCGGGTAGCGCTTGACGGCCGCACCGCTTTGCTCGGGCGGGCGCTGGTAGTCGTATTTGGGGTACTGGTAGGTGCTCAGCATGGCTTGTCTCTTGTGGTGTGTTGTCTTTGCTGGAGCGAGTGATTTGACTGGTTGGGTGCTAATCGGCTGCTTGCAGACCGTGCCACATCTCCTTGTCGCGCTCGGCGGTCCAGATGCGTGGGTGTTTGATCCCGCTGGCTTCATCCACCGCGCGGGTCACGTCGAACGGCAGGCAGTGCTCGTAAATGAAGACCTGAGCAAACTTGGGGTCCATCGCCTTGCGGCAGTGCGTCATGGCCTGCTTGAGGTTCATGCCCTGCGCCACAGCTTCTTTGGCTGAACTCAGCAAGGTAGACACAAAGTCGCGCGTGTAGGCCAGTCCGTCACGCACCCGCTCAGGGGTGTCGAGCGCCGGGCCACGGCCGGGCACAATCTTCTCTGGCTGCAATGCAGCCAGCGCGTCCAGCGTGGCGGGCCATTCTTCCAACTGCGCATCGCCGGTGTAGCAGGCGGCATCCGCCTCGATCAGGTCGCCCGAAAACAGCACTTTCTCGGACGGCACCCAGACCACCGTGTCGCCCTTGGTATGGCCGGCACCAAGATGCATGATTTTGACCTCCAGCCCAGACATATAAAGGGTCAACTGCTCCTGAAAAACGAGCGTTGGCCAGGTCAGGCCGGGGATCGAGTCAAACGCATCAAACAGCCTGGGAAAACGTTCGTACTCACTTTGCATGTCCTGCGCGCCGCGCTCGACGATCAGCTCATAAGTGCCCTGGCTGGCAATGATCTCCTGCATGCCAGCTGCCTTGTAGCCCGAGGCGCCGAGCACGCGCACCGCGTGGTAGTGTGACAGCACCACGTACTTGATGGGCTTGTCAGTCACCTTGCGGATCTCGGCAATCAGGCTTTGCGCCATCACCGGCGTGGCGAGTGCATCGCAGATCAGCACCGCGTCATCGCCAATGATCACGCCGGTGTTCGGGTCGCCCTCGGCGGTGTAGGCCCAGCAGTGCTGGGACAACTGGGCGAAGGTGGTCTTCTTGACGGCCAGGTCGGCTTGGGATGCGAATTTCTTGGTCATATCTTTCCTCTTTAAATCGATTACATACCCAGGTAGGCTGCTCTGACCTGCTCGTTGCTGATCAGTTCCTGCCCGGTTCCTGTGAGGGTGACGTTGCCGGTTTCCAGCACGTAAGCACGATCGGCAATATCCAGCGCCGCCAGCGCGTTCTGTTCCACCAGCAAGATCGTCATGCCCTGGCTTTTCAGGGTCTTGATCACCTCAAATACCTCTTGCACCAGCAGCGGTGCCAGGCCCATCGACGGCTCGTCGAGCAGCAACAGGCTGGGCCGCCCCATCAACGCGCGGCCAATCGCCAGCATCTGCTGCTGGCCGCCAGACAGGGTGCCTGCGGGAAGGGCGCGCTTTTCCCGAAGGATCGGGAACATGGTGAATATCTTCTCCAGGTCGCCTTCGACATGGTGGCGGGGCTGCGTATAGGCGCCCAGACGCAGGTTGTCTTCGATCGACAGCGGGCCAAAGACTTGCCGCCCTTCAGGGCTTTGACAAATGCCGCGGCGCATGCGTTTGTCCGAGCGCAGTTTGCTGATGTCGTCGCCGTCAAAGTGGATACTGCCCGCGCTCATGGGTTGCACACCGGAAAGCGTGCGCAAGAACGTGGTTTTGCCTGCGCCATTGGCACCGACGAGTGCCACGGTTTCGCCACGGCGCACCTCCAGCGTGATGCCCTTGAGCGCCTTGATGCGGCCATAACAACTCTCCATGCCCTGCACACGCAGCAGCACTTCGGCCTCAACGGCCACCGCCTTGGCCGGCAGACTGCCCACGCTGTGGCCACCCAGGCCAACCGACTCGGGGGCCAGGCTCACGATGCGGTGGTACAGCTCGCGAAATTCTGCCTGGGCGGTGTCGCCAAACAGCGGGTCGTGGTTGTCGTTGAAGGCGCGGTTGATCTCCAGCCAGTCTTCTTTGCGCAGCGCCTTGCGTGCCAGCGGCATCACTTCTTTTTCCTCGGTGAGGATGTGCGTCTTCATGGCCGCCGTGTAGGCGCGCAGCTGGTTGGCCAGGTCTGCCACTGGCAACTGGCCTTGGGTTGCCTCGCTCAGCCTCTGGCGCAAGGTGCCCAACCGGGCCAAGCCGCCCCGATGGTCGGCTTGCAGGGCGGCCAGCGTGGGTGCGGCATAGGGGTTGCGCAGGCGCAGCAGCCGAAACAAGTAGTCATCTTCCTTTGGGTGGTGCGAGCGCTCGACAAACTGTTCGATGTAGTCCAGCACCGAGCTAAAAAACGCCGTGTCGATCGCCTGCCCGGCGGGTGCGCCAGCCTTGGCCTGGGTCTCCATCTCGCCCGCGAGCTGATCCACCGTGGTGGCGAGCCGCCAAAGGTTGTTGTGGTCTTCGCTGATGATGCGCAATGCGTCCATGCTCAGTGTCAGTCAGGCGTGTGCGCCCAGGTAAGCGGCAATCACGTCGGGGTTGTTGCGCACTTCCATGCCGCTTCCCTCGGTGAGTTTTTTGCCATAGTCCAGCACCAGGATGCGGTCGGAGAGGTTCATCACCATCTTCATGTCGTGCTCGACCAGCACAACGGTGACACCCGAGTCGGCCACCTTGCGCACCAGGGCATCCACCTCCTGTGTTTCCCTGGGGTTCAGGCCAGCGGCAGGTTCGTCCAGAAAAATCAGCCGCGGTTTCATGGCCAGGGCGCGAGCGATCTCCAGGCGCTTGAGCGCGCCATAGGGCATCGCATCGGCGCGTGCGTTGACAAAAGCCTCCAGCCCGACAAAACGCATCAAATCGCAGGCCTCGGCATGGAGTTCGCGGTCACGGGTTTTGAGTGCGGGCCAGCGCAGGCAAGCTTTGAGCAGGTTGCGGTCCAGGCGCAGGTGCGCGCCAACCATCACGTTTTCGACCGCGCTCATGTTCATGCAAATCTGCAGGTTCTGGAAGGTGCGCGCCACGCCCCGTCGCGCCAGTTCGTCGGGTGACTTGCCAACAATCGATTCCCCGTCGAGCACGATGCTGCCAGTGGTTGGCGTGTAGATTCCGGTGATCAGATTGAACAGGGTTGTTTTGCCTGCGCCATTGGGGCCGATCACGGCATAAACTATGCCCGCATCAATGCTGAAGCTGACGTTTTGCAGCGCCTTGACACCCCAAAAATGGATCGACAGGTCGGTGACTTCCAGCAACGTCATCAGTCGGCTCCCCGGCCAAAGCGCGCCGCCAGCGTGGGCACCAGCCCCTTGGGCAGAAAGATCATGCACAGCATCAAAATTGTGCCAAAGGCAACGGTTTCCCAGCCTTCAAACGAGGTCAGTGCTTGCGGCAGGGCGGTCAGCAGTACGGCACCAACCACCGAGCCATAGACCGAGGCCATGCCGCCAATTACCACCATGGTGACGAGTTCTATCGAGTGGAAAAAGTCAGCCAGATTGGGTGTGACAAAGCCGACGTAATGCGCCGTGATGCTGCCCATGAAGCTGGCAAACCCGGCCGAGAGCACAAAGATGGCCATCTTGTAACGCGCCACATTCACACCGACCACTTTGGAGGCGACCTCGGAGCCGTGCAGCGCGCGCAACGCCCTGCCAAAGGGCGAGTCGATCAGGTTCAGCGAGGCCCAGACGCTAAAACTTAGGATGAACGCGCAGATCCAGTACCAGTGCTTGTCGCCCGATATCTCAAAACCCGCCAGGCGCATCGCATCCACCGGCATGCCATCCGGGCCGCCGGTCAGGCCGGCTTCGTTGCGCACCGTGATGCTGATGATGATGCCCAGGCCCAGCGTGGCCATCGCCAGGTAATGGCCCTTGAGCTTGAAAATGGGTCGCGCCAACAGCGCAGCCAGTGCGGATGCGGCAACCATGCCTGCGCCCATGGCCAGCAGCGGGTGCCAGCCAAAATGGCTTGGCAGGACGGCGCTGGCATAGGCCCCGATGCCCAGAAAACCAGCGTGCCCCAGACTGATTTGCCCGGCAAAACCAATCAGCAGGTTCAGGCCCAGCACGATCACCGCGTTGATGATCATGCGGATTGCCAGGTCGACATAAAAGCTGTTGGGCAGCACAAACGGCAGCACCAGCAGCACCGCCACGATGAGGTACAAGCCGACAAACGGGTTCTTGTGCATGTCTTCAGACCCGATCTGTGGAATGGCCGCCAAACAGGCCGCGCGGCCTGAAAAAAAGGATCAGCAGAATCAGCACAAAAGGCATCGCGTCTTTGTAGGACGACGAGATATAGCCCGCACCCATGGCCTCCAGAATGCCCACCAGCAGACCGCCGACCACCGCACCAAGGCCGCTGCCCAAGCCACCGACCACGGCGGCGACAAAACCCTTGAGGCAGAGCATGATGCCCACGTCATACGAGGTAAGCGTGATCGGTGTCACCAGAATGCCACCCAGAGCACCCAGCGCGGCCGACATGGCAAAGCTCAGCAGCAGCACCCCGTCGGTATTGATGCCCACCAGTTCGGCAGCCGTCCGGTTGTGCGACGTGGCCAGCATGGCCTTGCCGTGCAGCGTGCGGTTGAAGAAATACCAGAGCGCCAGCACCACCATGGCGGTGACGCCCAGCACCCACAGGCTTTGCGGCATCAGCGTGGCACCCAGAAAATGCAGCGGTGTGTCCCCCGAAAAAGCCGGCAGGCTGAAGGCGTTTTTGCCCAGCCAGACCTGGATCAGGCCGCGAATGACCAGCGATGCCCCAATCGTGATGATGATCAGCGTGACCGACTCGGCTCCTTTGACCGGCTCGAAGGCCAGCTTTTCCACCAGGATGCCCACCACAGCCGGAACCGCAATGGCCAGCGCCAGCGCCAGTGGCATCGGCAGGCCGGCCTGGGTGAAATACACCGCCAGCATGCCGCCGAGCATGATGAATTCACCTTGGGCAAAGTTGATGACGTTGCTGGCGTTGTAGATCAGCGTGAAGCCCAGGGCGGCCAGCGCATAGGTGGCTCCGACGGTGATGCCGGAAAACAGAAACTGCAAAAACTCGGCGAGCATCAGGCGCTCCGCGTCACGAACTCATGCAACCCGTTGCGGGTTGACCACTTCAGCATGCCTTTGTCTCCTGCTCTGTGAGTCCTTTTTGCTTGGGCTCACGCGGTTATTGAGTTCTAATTCTGAAATACGGAATCTATTCTGTCAATTGGTATTTGCCATATTTTTCAAGGTGCAGCCACATAGCCCAAGCGCATCGAGAGGTCGCGGGCAGAGCGCGTCAAGGCATGGATCACCGGCCCGTCGGGCGACAGATCGATCATGCCTTTGACACCGATGGCGAGAACGGACAGTGTGATCTCGCGCTTGAAATTGAACACCGGAGCCGCCGCTGCCGCCACCCCGGGCACCAGGTGGTAATCGGCCACGGTGGAAAAACCATTCTCCAGCACCTGCGCCAGCATGGCATCCACCCCGACTGCGGACTGCAGTTCGGATGGCAGGGACGGGGAGTTTTGCTCGTCGGCGATTCTGGTTTGTGTCACGGACCGCGGCAGATGTGCGGCATAGACGCGCCCGCTGGCCGAAGTCAGCAGGTTCAGCGCGGTGCCGGTGACCACGTTGACGGTGATGGGGCGATATGGCCGCACCGAGCGAATGATGACCGGGCCGTTGTCGCTCCAGATGGCCAGCGCGGTGGTCTGGTTGATCTCGTCGCGCAAATCGGCGATGGCGGCGAGGCCGAGTTTGACCCGGTCGAGCCGGTCCACCGCCACCAGCCCCAGGCTCAGGGCAAACGGACCGAGGTCGTAGCGCGTGGTGCCCGGGTCCTGCTCCACCAGACCAGAGCGCACCAGGCTGACCAGATAGCGGTGCACCTTGGAAGCAGGCATGCCAGCCGCTTTGGCGATGTCCTTGAGCATCATCGCGCGGTGCCCGCTGCTGATGGCGCGCAGGATAGTCATGCCGATTTCCAGCGACTGCACGCCGTTCTTGCTGTCACTGTCCTTGAGGCCAAGCAGGTCAGATATGGCTGGCACGCGCTTGGCTCCGTTTGGCATGGGTGGGCCGGCTGGGTGGGTAGGCGGCCGTCAGACGCGCATCAGTGCTTCAATCTCCGCGACGCTGACCGGCACGCCGCGTGAGATGAGTTCGCAGCCCAACTCGGTCACGATGGCATCGTCTTCAATGCGGATGCCGATGTTGTGAAACTGCTCTGGCACACCCTCGGCAGGGCGCACGTAGAGGCCGGGCTCAATGGTCAGCACCATGCCCGGGCGCAGGACGCGCGCCGGGCGGTCTTTGATCAGGTCGCCGGTGAGTGCGTCCTTGCGCTCGCTGACCTGGCCGATCTCGGCGGGCTCGGTGTACGCACCGCAGTCATGCACGTCCATGCCCAGCCAGTGGCCGGTGCGATGCATGTAAAACGGGAAGTAGGCGCGTTTCTCGATCACGTCGTCCAGCGTGCCCACCTTGTTTTTGTCGAGCAAACCCACATCCAACATGCCCTGAGCCAATACCCTGACGGTGGTTTCGTGCGGGTCGGTGAAACGAGCGCCGGCCTTGGTGGCGGCAACCGCAGCTTCTTGCGAAGCCAGTACCAGTTCATACAGCGCCTTCTGTGGGCCACTGAACACGCCGTTGGCCGGGAAGGTGCGGGTGATGTCGCTGGCGTAGCCGTCAAGTTCACAGCCGGCGTCGATCAAAACCAGCTCGCCGTCTTGCACGCGGCCGGCATCGGCGCGATAGTGCAGTACGCAGGCGTTGGCACCGGCTGCAACGATGGAGCCATAGGCCGGGTACTGCGAGCCGTGTAGGCGGAATTCGTGCAGCAACTCGGCGTCCAGATGGTATTCACGCACCTCCTGGCCTGCTCGCAGCATGACCGCGCAGCGTTGCATGGTGCGCACATGGGCACCTGCGCTGATGGTGCAGGCGCGGCGCATGACATTCTGCTCAAACGCGTCCTTGACCAGACGCATCTCGTCGAGCACGCTGCACAGATCGCGTTGTTGATCCGGGCACAGCGTGCCGTAGCGCACCTTGGCGCGCAGGCTGCCGAGCCAGCCGTCAATGCGCGATTCCAGTCCCGGGTGGATCGCAAACGGGTACCAGACGGCATCGCGGCCATCTAGCAGAGCGGGCATTTGCTTGTCGAGCTCAGCCACGGAAAAAGCGGTATCCACGCCAAGCGCCACTGGCGCGGCCTCTGGCCCGAGCCGGTAACCGTCCCAGATCTCGCGCTCCAGGTCTTTGGGTTGGCAAAACAGCGTGCTGCGCCCGTCGCCAGTGATCACCAGCCAGGCCTTGGGCTCCGTGAAACCACTCAGGTAGTAGAAGTAACTGTCGTGACGGAACAGAAAGTCGCTGTCGCGGTTGCGCTGCTGCTCCGGTGCAGTCGGGAGGATGGCAATGCCGCCCGGGTCGATGTGTTTGGCGAGCGCGGCGCGGCGTTGGGTGTAAACAGTGTTTGCTGAAGTCATGTTTGTATCGGATACGTTAATCTGGTCAGTCAACCTGGGAATCGTCATTGTGAACCAGGCAGAAAGGAACTGTGTATTCAAGCCTGCGATCTTCAGTCCATGCAACCCATGCGTTAACAAGTCAGGTTTCAGCGTTTTGTACAGCTGCTATTGAAGCCACAGAGGTGCCTTCGTTGAGCTGCGCGAGTCGCTCTGGCGTGCCAACATCGGTCCATGGGTTTGTGTACAGTTCAGCCGTCACCCGACCCTGATCCATGGCGGCGCGTAGCAGCGGTGCCAGCGCGGCCTTCACACCGAGCGGGTTGCCGGTGGGGATGTCACACCACGGTGGCGCAAACAAGGCGCGGTGGTACAGGCCGATGGTGGAATAGGTGTAGCGCGGGCGCGGGTCATCTTTGGGCAGGTTGAGCGCCAGACGAGTCAATGCGTCCAGGCCAAAGTCACCGCGCGGGTTATGCGCCGGGTTGCGCACCAGCCAGATATGGGCGAGCTGGCCACTCTCGGTAAAGCGTTCGACGGCCACTTGGGTGAATGCGAAGCCGGGCGTGTACACATCGGCGGCCAGCACCCAGAACACGTCACCCGTGCCAGCAGGCAACAGCAAGGGCAGCGCCCGGCAAATACCGCCCGCCGTTTCCAGTGCAGCGCCGAAGTCGCGCCCCTCCATGGAATACAGGACCTTCAAATACTCTTTATTCAATAGCTGATTGCGCTTATCTGTCAATGGTTGCGGGCAGAAATGATAACGAAATCTGTCAACAATCACCTGCTCCAGCCAGGCGGTGTTGACCACCACCTGCGGGCAGCCGCCATGCAGCAGTGCTTCCAGGTGCCATTGCATCAGCGGCTTGCCCTGCACGCACAGCAGCGGTTTGGGGCAGGTGTCGGTGAGCGGGCGCATGCGCTCGCCACGGCCGGCGGCCAGCAACATGGCGGGAGCAGCCTTGGAGGTCACGGCAGAAGATAAATCGGCTAGGTCAGGCACAAGGAAACGCTGTTCACGGTCAGTTCGATGTCCCGGAGCATAGCCCAGCTCAGGCATCCTGCAGCCAGCGCACCGAGCCCCGGTAAGCGTGCCAGGAGGCATGACCGAGCAGCGGGCCGACGATCACCAGCCCCACCGCCCAGGGCAGCATCACCGACGCCGTGGTGAGCAGCGCAATCAGCGCGCCCCACAACAGCATGACGCCTGTGCTTTTCAGCACCACGGCAATGCTGATAATGCAAGCGGTAATCGCGTCGGTGTCGCGGTCCAGAATCATCGGGATCGACACTGCCGAGGTGGCATACACCAGCATGGCAAAAACGCTGCCCACCAGCATGTAGGCAATCACAAACTCCCAATTCTGTGCGTTGAATACAGCTTGCAGCACCCCCACGGAAGACGGCATGCCCGTGTTGAAAAATACCGCAATGATTACCAGCGACGCGCGTCCCCATAGCAGTTCCAAAACGATCAGCACCCCTACCAGTAGCCCCATGCTACGCAGGTGGCGATTCCAGCAGGTGATTGAATCCACAAAGCTGGGTTTCAGATTCAGCTCACACCGTCGGCTTGCTTCATACAGGCCCATGGCCAAAAACGGCCCGACCAGCAGGCAGCCTGAGACGATCGTCATGGTGAACTCGGGCCGGTCACGAAATACCTCACCTAGCATCACAGCCATGCCCCAAAAGCTCAGACCATAAAAAAGGCTGATGCCTGGGCACACCCTCATGTCGCGCCAGCCCAGACGCAGCCAGCGCATCGGCGCGGACCAAGCTTGAGCCAGAATTTCCTTGGCTGGCGCCTCCGAAGGCGGGGGCACATAGGGCGGCGGCGCTACTTCATCGTCGTAATTGCTCATGGCCAAAGCCTAGCGCCATGAGCCCGCTTTGGCTAGTGCGGAAAACGCTTGTTGGCCAGCCACGCAGCTGGCGCGCTTTCAGTGGCCCATCACGATCTGCGCAATCAGCCCGGTGGCGATGGCAATCAGCACATAGTCCGGCCCGACCTGAACCCACTCGTGGCCCCGGGGCGGGGGTGGCAGACGGTGCAGGCGATAGTTGTCGACCACATACCGGTGGCCACGGAATTCATAGGGAATGCGCCGCCCATGACGGAACTCCGGGCCACGTGCGTTGTAGAACTCGCGCCGATCCTGCAGGCGCTCGTCGCGGTAAACCTCGCGGGTGTCACGGCGCATCGGGGGCGCGGCGCGGTTGGCTGGCTGCATCGGCGGCTGCGCGTGGCGTGGATCGTTCTGGCGGTATTTTTGCAGGTCATCCGGCGCGTTGCGTCCGCCAGCGTCCTGCGCGAACGAGACAGAGCCGAGACCCAGGCTGGCTATGGTGATGGCACCAATGAAGTTGGCACGGTTCATGATGTCGCTCCTTGGTTGAAAGAGCCTTCAATGTCAGCCAGTCATTTGTCTGTGCTGTGAATCTGCCGAGCCAATTTGTAAAGATGGGTTTCATGGCGTGTCGGTGCAGCGGCTGGATGCACCACCGGCCCTGTGTATCATGCAGATTCCACATTGGCACAGGAGCAGCACATGGCACTCATGGACTTCATCAGAAAACAGTTCATTGACATCATCCAGTGGACCGAAGACGCCGACGGCACACTGGCCTGGCGCTTTCCGATGGCCGACATGGAAATCCAGAACGGCGCGGCGCTCATCGTGCGCGAGTCGCAAATGGCGCTGTTTGTCAACGAAGGCAAAGCCGCCGACGTGTTTGGCCCGGGCACCTACAAACTCACCACGCAAACCCTGCCGGTGCTGACCTATCTGAAGAACTGGGACAAGCTGTTTGAGTCACCGTTCAAGAGCGATGTGTACTTTTTCAGCACTCGCCAGCAGGTGGACCAGAAGTGGGGCACGCCGCAGCCCATCACCATCCGCGATGCCGACTTTGGCGCGGTGCGCCTGCGTGCTTTTGGCAACTACATTTTTCGCGTGGCAAACCCCAAACTGTTTCAGACCGAAATTTCCGGCACGCGTGAGCGCTATGAAACCGTGGATATCGACGGCCAGCTGCGCGGCCTGGTGCTGCAAAACATCAGCAACGCAGTGGCCGGCAGCGGCATCGCATTTCTGGACCTGGCGGCCAACCAGCTCAGCTTTGCCCAGGCGCTGACGCGCCAGTTGGCCCCTGAGTTCGAAAAGATTGGCCTCAAGCTCGAAGGCATGACGGTGCAAAACGTCTCGCTGCCCGAAGAGTTGCAGAAGATCATGGACCAGAAGATCGGCATGGGCATGGTCGGCAAGGACATGGCCCAGTTCATGCAATACCAGACCGCGCAGGCCATTCCCAAGTTCGCCGAAGGCGCCGCGGGTGGTGGTGGCAGCGGCATTGCCGGGGATGCCATGGGTCTGGGCGCCGGTGTGGCACTGGGTCAAGTGCTGGCGCAGAACCTCTCCAGCGGGTTGCAGAGTCATGCGGCACCGGCTGCAGCTGCCGTGGGGGTGAAGGCTGAGGATGTGATGGCGACGCTGGAGAAGCTGGGCGAGCTGAAAACCAAAGGCATCCTGACTCAGGAAGAGTTTGATGCAAAGAAGGCGGAGTTGTTGAAGAAACTGGTTTAAGGGTTTGCTGCGGCTTTCGGTGTGCTTCACCTGGTTTTTGAAGTGATTTCCCCCTCGTTCACTCACGCCACGCGCTTCCGCACCGTCAGGCGCCAGAGGGGGTCAACAGCAGTTCGCCATGACAACTGACCCGCCACAACGGTCCTACCGCGCCCTGTGCCCCGGCTGCGGTGGGCCTTTGTCCTTCACCAGCGCCCAGTCCACGCACGCGGTTTGCGGCTACTGCCAGAGCACGGTGGTGCGCGACGGCGAGGTCTTGAAGCGCATCGGCAAAATGGCCGAACTGTTTGACGACCACAGCCCGTTGCAGTTGCAAGCCTCTGGCACCTGGCGCGGTCAGAGCTTCACGCTGGTTGGGCGGCTGCAATACAAATACCCGGAAGGCACCTGGAGCGAGTGGTACGCGCTGCTGGCCGATGGCAGCAGCGCGTATTTGAGCGAAGACAACGGTGCCTATGTCTGGGCCGTGGCGCAGCCTCAGTCGCGTGAACTGCCGACCACTGAGCGTTTTCGGGTGGGTGCTACCACGGCGATTAACGGCCAAAGTTACAGCGTCGCATCCAACCAGCAGGTGATGCTGTTGGCCGCGCAGGGCGAGCTGCCGCACCTGCCCGCGCTGGGCCAACCGTTTGCCATGGTCGAGCTGCGCAGCCAGGGTGCGGCGGGGTCGTCTGGCAACGGCAGTGTGCTCAGCATTGACTACAGCACCCAGCCGCCCGCCGTCACGCTCGGTCAACCGGTGCGGCTGGAAGACCTCCAATTGACCGGTTTGCGTGACGAATCGGCGAAAGATGAAAAAGGCCGCCAGTTCAACTGCCCCAACTGCGGCGCGCCCGTCACCGTGTCGCTGGCAGGCAGCCAGAGCATCACCTGCCCCAGCTGCAACAGCCTGATTGACGTGTCCCAAGGCATTGGTGGCGAACTCAAACACGCGACGCAAGACGAGCCTGTCCGCCCCCTGATTCCATTGGGCAGCATTGGCCAGTTGCAGGGTGCATCCTGGCAGGTGGTGGGTTTTCAGCACCGCCTGGGTGTGGACCCAAGCGACCCTGATGAGCACTTTGGTTGGGAAGAGTATTTGCTGTACAACCAGCAGCGTGGCTTCATCTTTCTGGTGGATTCGACCGAGGGCTGGAGCGTGGTTAAGCCGTGCACCGGCGCCCCGGTGATGAACGGCAATGGCCAGAGTGCCACTTATCTGGGCACGCGCTACACGCTCAAGGAAAGTTACAACGCGCAGACCAGCTACGTGCTCGGTGAGTTTTACTGGCAGGTCTCACGCGGGCAGCGCACGTCCAACCGCGACTTTGCCAGTGGTGCCAACCTGCTGTCGATGGAGCAGTCGCCCAACGAGGTGGTGTGGTCGGTGGGCAGCCGGATTGACAGCGCCAAGGTGGCAGCGGCGTTTAAGCTGCAGGACCAGCAGAAGCTCCTGCGGCGCAGCGATGTCGGCCCGGTCAGTTTTGGCTCGGCAATGAGTGTGCGGACCCTGATTGTGATTTTTCTGCTGTTGCTGCTGTTTTCTACACTGATCAGCCGCTGTTCCAGTTGCGACCCGAGGGTGGAAAACTGCTCGTCGGGCTACGTCGGTGGCGCGCGCAGTTCGGGTGGCTCGTTTGGTGGTTTTTCCAGCGGGGGCGGACACAAATGACGCGCACCCGCCACTTATTTCAAGGAGATCAGCATGGGATTTGAAGCGTTGAAGCCGGGGCTGCTGCTTGGCTCAGTCGTGTACGCGCTATTGGGCGTGATCATCTTCTGGCTGTGTTTCATCATCATTGACAAACTTACGCCCTACAACCTGTGGGAAGAAATTGTCGAGAAGCAGAACCGCGCCTTGGGCATGGTCGTGGCGGCCATGTCATTGGGCATCTGCATCATCGTCGCCGCCGCCATTCATGGTTAATGGCTACTACGCGGGCTGGGGGCGTCGTTGGACTGGCTTTCTGGTGCGGGCTTGGGTCAACAGATGTCATGATGCCCGGCGGTAAGTCTTATGCATAAAAATGCCTTCCAGCCCAATACAGACGTGCGCATAAAGCTATCAATATTGATGCGACCGAGAGTGTGCGAGGTTTGAATTCCACCCCTTTGACCAGTGCCAGTGCAGCCGCCCCGCGCCCGCTGGAAGTGGCGATGCTGGCGTCCGTCTTTGTCATCTCGGCCTGCGGGCTGGTGTACGAACTGGCGGCAGGCGCGCTGGCCTCGTACCTGCTGGGCGACTCGGTGCTGCAGTTTTCCACCGTCATCGGCACCTATTTGTTTGCCATGGGTGTGGGCTCATACCTGTCGCGGTTTTTTGAACGACAGCTGCCCGCCCATTTTTTGAGGATAGAACTGCTGGTAGCCCTTATTGGTGGTACGCTTCCAGCTCTGCTATTTGTAGCAAATGCGACCATGCCCGGCACGTTCCGGCTGCTGCTGTATGGCCTGGTGCTGGCGGTGGGCACTCTGGTGGGGCTGGAGATTCCGCTGGTCATGCGCATCCTTAAAAAAAATGTGGCACTCAAGGACCTGGTGTCGCAGGTGCTGACCTTTGACTATCTGGGCGCGCTGGCGGTGTCGCTGGCGTTCCCGCTGGTGCTCGTTCCCCAACTCGGTCTGGTTCGCACCGGGCTGTTGTTTGGCCTGATGAACGCGGGCGTGGCGGTGTGGGCGCTGTGGCTGTTTCGCTTTGAATTGCGACAGTTTTCCGCACACGCCACGGCTTGTGTGCTGACGCTGATCGCGCTGGTGGCGGGCATGGCATCCGCCGACCATGTCACCACCTGGGCCGAAGACAAGTTGTACCAGGACCACGTGGTGATCGCCCAAACCACGCCTTACCAGCGCATCGTGGTGACCCACGCGCCGGGTGAAGGGCGCCCTGGCTACCGGCTGTTTTTGAACGGCAACCTGCAGTTTGCCGAGCGCGACGAGTACCGCTACCACGAGGCATTGGTACATCCGGTGATGTCAGCCTATTCAGCGGGTGGCGCAGCGCCGAAAAAGGTCGCCGTGCTGGGTGGTGGCGACGGCATGGCCGTGCGGGAGATCCTCAAATATCCGGGCGTGGAGAGTGTCACGCTGGTCGAGCTGGACCCGGCCATGACGCAGCTTTTCAGTAACCAGCCCGCGCTGGTGCGGCTCAACCACGCCTCGCTGACCTCGTCCAAAGTCAAGGTGATCAACGCCGATGCCTTCACCTGGCTGGAGGGCCATGCCGAGGTGTTTGACGTGATCGTGGTCGATTTTCCCGATCCAACCAATTTCAACATCGGCAAGCTCTACACCAACTCCTTTTACGCCCTGCTGGACAAACATCTGGCGGCCAGCGGCTACGCTGTCATCCAGACCACCTCGCCGCTGGTGGCGCGGCACAGTTTCTGGACCGTGGTGGCCACCATCGAATCGGTGGGCCTCACGGCCACGCCGTACCACGCCAACGTGCCGAGCTTTGGTGAGTGGGGTTTTGTTGTCGCCAGCCGCAGGCCGTATCGCCTGCCGACCACGCTGCCAGTGGGCTTGCGCTTTCTGGATGTGGCGAGCCTGCCCATGCTGTTCGACTTTCCGCTGGACATGGCGCGGGTACCCGCGCAGGTGAACCGCTTGTCGAATCAGGTGCTGGTGACCACCTATGAAACAGAGTGGGGCCGGGTGGCGGCGCATTAAAAGTTGACGTGGCACCCGGCGCGTCACGGCAGTGACATGCGGCCGTCTTAAATTTGCCCGCTTATGTTGTCCGTGGAGTTGCCATGTATCCGTCACTTCAAATTTCCTGATCCGCAAGGAACCGTCAACGGCACATCAGACCAAGCGAAAGATCATTTTGGCTCCGGTTTCCGGGTGACAGAACGTTTGGTCAGTCAAGTCGGCTAGCAAGAGGCCCAGGGCCTTGTCATGCGCCG
>CAIVHU010000096.1 GCA_903905735.1 uncultured beta proteobacterium | reverse complement strand
TTGCTGCGCATTACATTCCCGGAGACATTCTTGTGTGGTGTTCAACCCACCAAGGAGACGGATCATGTCCGAGAAGTTGCAAGAATCGACGGCCCTACTTGAGCAGTTCACAAGGTACCTCTCCACAAAGAGATACAACCCCAGGATCATCAAGCGATACAGCTTTGTTACCGGGCGCTTTCTGCTATTTCTTGAGCAAAAGCACATCCAGGTTACTTTGGCACAACCGCAAGACATCGAGAAGTATCTAGAACGCGAATTGAAGCTGTTCCATCAGCATCATGCTCGTGACCCTTTGTCCCAGCGGGGATGGAAGCAATCCCATACAACAGGGATTCATGAATTTATGCGGATGCTCATTGGGCAATGGCCGCCTGTACCCGGTGCCACCACGCCAGCTGAGAATTTTTTTCATCGACTTTGCAAGCAGTTCACGCAATGGCTTGCTGATGAACGCGCGTTGGCGGCCACGACTATCTGCGACCTGGCCGATGAAGCCCAGCGGTTCCTGTTCTGGCACCTGAGTCGCTCAAATGCTGATTGTCTTTTGGGCTTGCAAGTCGCCGATATTGACGTCTATCTGCAGGAGCGATTCATTTCGCTGCGGCGACCATCACGTAAAGGCGTGTCTCAGCGTCTGCGTTGCTTCATGCGCTTTGCGCATGCTTCGGGCAATACGGCTCGTGACTTCGCACCGAGCGTGATGTCGCCGACTTTGTATGCATTTGAATCAATTCCGTCGGTGTTGAGCACGCAGGAGATAAGTGTCATCTTGCAGGCAACTCACAAAGACAACTCCCTAAAAGGGTTGCGTGACTACGCCATACTGCTGTTTCTCTCCACCTATGGACTTCGAGCTGGCGAGATCACGCAAATGCAGCTCGGCGACATCGACTGGCGTGCAAATCGCTTCTGTGTTCGGCACACCAAGACCGGAGCACAGTCATTTTTTCCTCTGTTAGCGCACGTAGGCGAGGCCCTGCTGGAATACCTGCAGCGGGCGAGGCCCGACACGGACGTTCGGGAGATATTCATCCGCACCCGAGCGCCGTACCAGGGCTTTGACAGTGGATCGTCGCTGTATACACCGATACGTCGGCGCATTGAAGAAGCTGGCGTCCACCCCAAAGGCAAATGTGGGCCTCACACGTTTCGTCACGCGCGCGCTGTGAGTTTGCTTCGCGCGGACGTGGCACCCAAAGTAATCGGAGACATGTTAGGTCATCGCTCAGCGTCTTCGATCATGGCGTACCTGAAGCTCCAGACCGAGGACCTCCGCACCATCGCCTTGGAGATTCCCTCGCTCCAGGAGGCCATATGAATACCTGGCCTGACATGGATATGAATGCCATTGATCGATATTTGCAGCAATTGCGACTGCACAGTACCGGATCCGTAATGGTCTATCGCTGTATTCTCTCGGGCTTCCAGCGGTTCGTTATGAAGCAGCAGGAGACGCAATTGCACCAGTCGACGATTGCTGCATGGCTGCGTGAGCGGGCTGACCGTTGCCAGATGCACATCGTGGTGCATCGCGCACGTACCGTGGACCGGTTTCTTGACTTTCTTGTGTCTACAGGGTCTATCCTGAGCAACCCGTTTGCCGAACTGCGGTCACGATGCTCGCAACGAACAGATCCCGCAATCGTCCGAGCGCTTCTGGCTGATGACCCAGAAGTTGCGATTGAAGCATTGAAGCCAATACCACAATTCGCTAGTTTCCTGGGCGACGCGATGCGAAGTCATATTGAACTTATGCATGCGATTGGATATCGCTACAACACTCAGGCCGCTCGATTTGCCCGCTTCGATAGGTTCTTGCAAGGGCGTCAAGATCTTGTTGGTCAGGCATTGGAGAACCTGTTGCAACAATGGAGCGCTACGCAACCAACGCTGGAACACGCCTGGGAATGCCAACAACTTGGCCGTGAGCTTGGCAAGGCTTTGCGTCGTTTCGATCCACGCGTCAAACTACCAGCGGTGGATACACAGCTATGCCGCCAAATCAAACAGCAGCGTCGGCAGCCATACATTTACACGGAGCCAGAGTTGGTACAGATTCTAAACACGGCCCGTCAGTTCCCATCACCGTGCTCGCCGCTTCGCCCTCATTGCCTTTACACGATGGTCCTACTTGGCTGCTGTGCTGGACTGCGCATCGGCGAGATCGTGCGTCTGGACCTTGATGACGTCGACATGGCTGCAGGCCAAATCACCGTTCGCGAGACCAAGTTCTTCAAGACCCGGACGTTGCCACTTTCCCAGAGCGTGCTCGCGGCGCTGGGGGAGTACCTGGAGGCCAGGCGACAGGCCGGAGCCTCTCAGGTTGGTACTTCGGGCCTGTTCTGGCACGGGCAACGGGCCGAACGGTACTCATATGTCATGACGGAGAAGTTGCTGGTACGGGTACTGCGTCGTGCCGGACTAAAACCAGATAAGGGGCGCGTGGGGCCGCGCGTCCACGACCTACGCCATTCGTTTGTGGTCAATCGCATGCTGCAGTGGTATCGCGCGGGAATCAATCCACAGGTCCATTTGCCGTACCTGTCGACCTACCTCGGACACAAGGATATCAATTCAACGTTGATCTACCTGACGATCACTCAGGAGTTGCTGCAGCAAGCGGGCGAGCGCTTTCGCACATTCGCCGCGCATCAGCGCACGATTCAAGGGGAACAGCCATGAAGCCCCGCGACCCCTTGCCACAACTTCTTCACGCGTTTTTCTATGACCGGTTGGTGGAACAACGCAATGTTTCTGCACACACCGTGCGCTCATATCGCGACACGTGGCGACTATTCCTGAAGTTTGCCGCGCTTCGGCACAAACGAGCAGTCGCCCAACTCAGACTGACCGACCTCGGCGCAGCGGAAGTGACAGCATTCTTGCTGAGTTGCGAGCAGGATCGCAAGGTCACCATTGGTACTCGCAATTGCCGACTGGCTGCGCTGCACAGCTTCTTCTATTTTGTTGCGGAGTGCGAACCATCAGCGGCAGCCCAATGTGCCGACGTGCTTCACATTCCGACCAAGAGAGCACCCAAGCCTGCTGCTGACTACCTCGAACCCAACGAAATCGAGGCCATTCTTGCGCAACCAGATCGGACCAGCCTGCAGGGACAGCGTGACCACGCATTGTTGTCCTTTCTCTACAACACTGGCGCACGTATCCAAGAAGCTCTAAATGTCTGTCCCAATGCCATTCGTTTCGATTCGCCGCGCTGTGTAAGATTGTTTGGCAAGGGGCGCAAAGAACGCATCTGCCCGTTGTGGCCTGAGACAACAGCTCTACTTGAGGACCTGCTGCGACGACAACCACGACCGAATGACAAGCCCTTGTTTGTCAACCGCTATGGGGCCCCGCTTGGCGCATCAGGGGTACGCTTCAAATTGGATCAGTACGTCCAGGCAGCTGCTAAGGTCGTGCCAACGCTTTTAGGCAAAGACATTTCACCGCACAGCTTTCGCCACGCTACAGCGGTTCATCTCGTGGCGGCAGGCGTTGATGTCACAGTGATACGAAGTTGGCTGGGGCATGCGTCCCTTGATACCACCAATCACTATGCCCAGGCAAACTTGGAGACCAAACGACTGGCGTTGGAGCGACTTGAGCCACCCAACACTAAGAAGCCGCCAAGTTGGCAGCGCGACACCAGCGTGTTGGCATGGCTCGATTCGCTTTGATATCGACCGAAATAATCTGAAGGAAGTGCCGAAGCGGATGATAGTTCTCGCGGGATCACCATCATTTCCTTCACATTATTTGGTCCTGCTGATAACCGCGCCTGCTGGTACCTGTTGCTGGTGCACAACCAGGTGCAGCTGGCGTTCAAGGAGTGAGAGGGCACTTTGGATGCCTCACTTCAATTTCATTTTGATCTCACTTTGATCCCCCATGCACTGATCTCACCACCATTCGCAAAGAACGATATGCCTTCTATCTTTGAACGCCTTGCCCAGGATGACTGCATTCACAGCAGCAC
>CAIVHU010000095.1 GCA_903905735.1 uncultured beta proteobacterium | reverse complement strand
GATAACCCACATGCCTGATGCACGGCAGAAATTCCACCATAGCCCAAACTCACTGCTTCATTGGCACCAAGGAGGCGGCGTGTTCGCTCATCAAGAAGCGGCCACACGGAGGCGAATTTTTTCTGCAGTTCAGAGTGTGAATTCATGCTTCACAAAGAATAGCACAAATCCTCATAAGTTGATAGGTTTATTTATTTACGGTGCCTAAATGCCAGCGGTGAACAGTGATTTCATGTAAGGCATAGCCACGGTTGCCCATGATGGTTTTCTGTTGCTGCGCTTTGCAGTGCCATCTATGGAGGTCACCACGGGCGCGGGTGTTGCGGGTGTCTGTACCGGCTCAGTAATTGACAAACCAACGGCAGCCATCCCTTATCAAGCTCCATGCGTTCAATGATGGTCGCAGTAACATCAATGTCACCACCGGGCAAAAATCCTCCCATATCGGCGCTATAGATGCCATGCCTAACGACTTCAGCGGGGGGCAGTCCGCCACCCTCTATAGCCTCTCGCAACAATGCAACAGCTTGCACCCGGTCGCCCGGTATCAACCCGGCAGCCTCATATACGTTAAGGCGTTTTCTAAGTTTGAGTATGTCCACAGTCGCACCCCTTCAAAGTGCAGCCCTCATAAGGATGCGCCAGCAGGTCGGTGAAGGTGTCCGACTTTTCAACCCGGGTAATTAGGCCGGGTCTAGCTGGCGCAAAAACGGTCAGGCCATCGCTGGCGCTGGCTGTACGCGCATCGGTGCAGTCTTGAATCGCTGTTGGGCCTGCCAAACGTCATAGGCGCTTTGCAGTGCCAGCCACACGCGCGCATCGCCACCACGGTCAGCACCTAACCATGCCTCGATACGCAGGGCCATATCGGGCGAAATAGCGGCCCGGCCATTCAACATGCGGGACAACGCCACGCGCGACACGCCCAACTGTTCGGCGGCTTGGGTCACACCCAGCCCCAGCGCGGGCAGCACGTCATCACGCAGGGTCAGGCCGGGGTGCGGTGGGTTAAACATGCGGGTCATCGTGGTGCCTCTCAGTGGTAATCCATGTAGTCAACCAGCACAGCGTCTGTGCCATCAAAGGTGAAAGTCATTCGCCAATTGCCATTGACCGACACGGCCCAATGGCCCTTCAAATCGTCTGACAGTGGGTGCAAGCCCCAGCCCGGCACGTTCATATCGCGGTTGCACGTAGCAGCGTCAAGACGTGCCAGCAGTCGCGCCAGCTTGGATGCGTGGTCAGGCCGAATGCCTGCCTTGGTGCCACGCTCAAAAAACGCTTGCAGCCCTTTGTGACCGAATGACTTAATCATGGTTTATTGTATCTCGTAGCGTTACACGTTGCAAGTCAACCAGCCACCACGCGCAGCTTGCCCGGCTCTGCTTTCGCGTCGAATGTCACCCCGGCCTGTTCCAAAATCCAAGCCTCGATTTTTTCGTGATGAACGCGCAGCAGGTCGAGCGGGCGCACGGTGTAGTGCTTTTCAGCCGTGGCGCTGGGTTTGTGCCCCATCAGTTGCGCCACCACCCCGGCGGGTGGCTGCCACGCAGTGGAAAGGATTGCACCGCAAGGCGGTTGCCAGGTGCGATCAGCAAGAAGTTCGCCACGATCGCATCGTACGCGAGCTCAAGGCACAGGCCCTGAAGTCAAATGCT
>CAIVHU010000094.1 GCA_903905735.1 uncultured beta proteobacterium | reverse complement strand
TCGCCATTGCCTACCTGCGAATGTCCAAGCTCAAACATTTGCCCAGCAATCCGCTGGTGCCCGCCGTTTCGCCCGAATACGGCGTGCTAGTCCATCGCTGCCTGTGATGTCAAGTTCCACACAAAACGGCATAGAGCCTTTAAGACTCAGGGAACGCGAATTTAGGGCTGTTCGACCCCGGAGGGGGGGCCTTGCCAGCTATAAGTACTTTTCACTTTGCCAACCGAATAACAAAATTAAGGGCCGTTGTTTAAAGCTGTAACAGGGCTGTTTTGAACGACCTGCAACGCGGGGTGCGCTGTTTTCTTGGACCGCGTGTACTTTCTAAACTCGCCAACCACGACGCCCATGATTTCAAAGCCGTCGGCGGGCGAAATGTCAGGGAAGTCAGGATTGCGGGCCTTCAGAAAATAGTCCCCGTTGGGATGCTGCGCCAGCTCTTTGACGGTCCCCTCCCCGTTCGCGTCGACTACCACGATGTCGCCAACTTGTGGCAGCAGCCCCCGTTTGACGACAACGCAGTCGCCCGGCAGGAGGCCCGCATCCTTCATGGAATAACCCTTGACCGTTAGAAGAAATGTTCGAGACGGGGTGTCAATCAAATACTGGTCAATCAGCAGAGACTCCGGCGTTGAATCGTCGGCAAATGCAAGCGCGCCAGCTCGCACCGAACTCACGACGGTCCGCTTGAAGAATTCCTTGCCGGGTACCAGGCGCCCTGTTTCTGTGGCGCCGAGGAAGTTGTGTTCCTTGAGGGCGTTAACGTGAAAGTGGACGGTGGACACGGAGAGCCCGACGAGCTTGCCCACCTCGGCAAAGGACGGCATGGCCTTGTGCTTGGCGTAATAGTCTTGGACAAACGACAACAGCTTTTGCGCTGCGGGGGTGCTTGAATTTGACATACTGTGTTTCCATCCAGTTCAACATAATCGAAAGTATATTCGATTAAAAATCAAAGTCAAGCAGAATTTTGAAAATTGATAACAATTATTTGGGGAGCCTGCCCGTCCTCCACATTCAGCTGCAGACCACGTTGAAGTGCACTTGGTCCAAGGCATTGGGCCGACCCGGGAGTTAGCCTGTGAGGAGCACGGGGGCTTTGCGCCTAACGCTTAGCGCTAGCACGTAAGAAGACTTCGGTTAGAGAGCGGACCCGCTCCTGGTCCTTTGAAGGCATTTTTTTATACAGCCCGTCGCCTGTGGTTAGGCAAAACAAAAATAGGTCCATGCTATCTTTGGAGCTGAGTCTGTCGACTCTGCTTCCCCATTTTTCGTAGCCGACGTTTGAAAGGTCTCCACCTAAGTCATGCGCCATTACAGCCTCAGAAAATGCCGCACGTGCAATTTCCTCGGTAGTTTCTCGCACCGGACGGGTCGTGGACTTCGGCAACATCGCCTTGGCCGTGGCCATGACCGTGAACGAGCAAACAGTCATTTGGTCCGCAAACGTACTTGCCCCGACGGTTCGGAATACAGGGGTCCCCTCGTCAGCTACTGATGCCATAGCAGGCTGTAACCCGAGAGAGAGCGCTAAAGTTAAGGCAGATGCTAAGGCGATTTTCATATGGAGATTTGGTTTATTTCTCCATATAGGTAAGGGCTTGGCACTTCAATTTGGCTCACGCACAAAAGCCTCATCACGAGCAGCGCAAACGTTAACGGTAGTGGGGAGGGACGTTACCTTTATCCGCGCAGTTGCCTGGCAGCCAAG
Source organism: uncultured beta proteobacterium (assembly GCA_903905735.1). Classification (GTDB taxonomy): domain Bacteria; phylum Pseudomonadota; class Gammaproteobacteria; order Burkholderiales; family Burkholderiaceae_C; genus Rhodoferax. The sequence goes on along the minus strand of CAIVHU010000094.1, from coordinate 33,818 downwards.
CAGCCAAGGCGCGGCAACTGTTTGCTATCCTTAAGACACAAACTTCAGGGATACGCCATGTCATTGCCGTCAAAACTTTTGGAAACAACGCAGGCGCACCTCGAGCAGCTTGTGGCAGAACGGGCGCAAGAAAGCGCCCATCTTGAATTCAAAAGGGAATTGCCAACAAGGTGGGACGCTGGAAACACGCAGGAATTCCTAGCGGACGTGACCGCGATGGCCAATGCCACCGGTGGCGACCTTATCTACGGCATTGACGAAGGTGACAACGCCGAGGCCAAGGAGCTCATCCCGCAGGACCTGGACGCAGACGTTGAGGTGCGTCGGCTGTCGGATTTCCTGCTGAACTCCGTTGAGCCAAGGATTCCAGGGGTTCAAGTGCGTGGCATTGCCGTGGAGACAGGGGGCAAGGCAGGCATCGCGGTCGTCGTCCGAATTCCGCAGAGCTGGGCTGGGCCTCATCGCGTGACCCCCACCCGTAAGTTCCACATCCGCGAAAACGGTCGCAAGCGTGACTTGAGCGTTCCCGAGATTCGAGGATTGTTCCTTCGCAGTGAGGGTCAAGCTCAGCGCGTCCGAGACTTTAGGACTGAACGTCTGGGGAAGATACTCATCGGAGACCTGCCCTGCAAACTGGCACCGGGGCCTCTCATGGTGGTGCATATTGTTCCGTTGCAATCGGCGCTGGGGCTGGTACGCCTGAGCCCGACACAATATGGGGATACACGGCATCTTCCTGTGGTGGGAACCACTGCTGCGCAAAATTTCATCAATATGGACGGGCTTCTGTCCACTCGTGGGCAGGGGCAGGACCCGACACACGGCTACACCCAACTCTTTCGGGACGGAGTATTCGAGTCCGTAAGGGTGTGGTCGAAAAACGCGGGACAGGCACAAGCAGTGCTGCCAACTGCTGTGTATGAGAGTCAACTGAACAAGTTTTTGGCGGATGTCAGGGCAGAAATGGCGTTCCTTGGCGTCACAGGCGAAGTATCAATGTTCCTGTCGCTGCTACGCGCGGACGAAATTCGCCTGGGCGTTCGACAGAGCATGTATGAAAACGATGGCCCAACGGGTGGTTTTGACCGCAAAACCATCGTGTTGCCAGATGTGGTGGTCGCCATGGATGAACAACCCGGGCGAGCGTTGAAGCCAATGTTTGACTACGTTTGGCAGTGCGCCGGGTTTGTGGGGTCGCCGAATTACGACACGCACGGAAATTGGGTGGCAGAGGCTCAAAGGTATCAATAACGTTGAGGCTGAAGCCAGCTGCTTAGTGCAGGGTTGGTGCCTCACGGCGCGGATAGCGGTCCGCTCGAGGGCTTGCTTGAAAAATATGCAAAACGGTTATAGCGTTTTGTAGTCAATTGGCAACCCCAAGACTCCCGGTGACGCAATTAGCCAAAAACCTGTCGAAATAATTTGCGATTTATGGCGGCCCCCTGAAGCAGTGGGCCGTTCGACGTCAGTGCCTTTGGACAACGACAGCTTAGAACCAATGCACTGATACGCTGGATGAGTAGTGCAGTTCCAATGAATGCTCAGTGCCGCTCAGCTGAAGGACGCCCGTATCGTCGAAACTGCGCGACCAGAAGCCCCATGGCTCGCCAGCCAGGTTTGCGCTCAATGCTCAGCGCAAGGGATATGCCACGCCTCTGAAGAATTTGGTCACTCAGGTCTGTTCTTTCAAGCGGTACCAGCACCAGCATATCTCCGACACAAATAGCGTGCTCCCGGAGACTGGTGACCGGCACCTCCAAGACAGTGAGTTCGACGCCGGCGGGCAAACTTTTCAGGATTTCGGGAGGAATTTGGGCGGCGGGAGCGGGTATGGCTTGGAGATTGGTCGGTCTGGCGAAAAGAGGGCCAGGCATCAGTCGCCCTCCCCGCTCCTCCCGGACAAGGTAGCCGGATTGCACGAGGCCTGTTAACGCGTTGTGGGCAGACGATGTGGAGCGGTAGCCCATCGCTTTGGCAAACACTTCGATGGTCGGCATTACGCCGTGCTCTGCGTAATACTTGCTGAGTTCGGTTTTGGCGTCTTCAGTGCGAGAGGGGCGAGACATCCCAACAGCATAACGCCATCTGAACGACGCGCCGATGGCTGGAAAACATGTTCTTTGACTACCCGCCTGACGATGAGATGCTGTTAGTCACAACCTTTGGCTGCGGTGTTTTCCGCGCAGTTGAGGTTAATCAAAACTACTGGACGTTTAATCAGTATTTTGCTACAGTGGTGCATGGACACTACTTTTGAAAACATCATTACTGGCGGCGTCTGGACCTGCGCCTCGGTGGCGGAGCGGCCAGAGTTGGTCTTGACCGACTGGGCCGTTTTCGAGCTGCAGTTGCCGGGTAACCCGGGCCGAACACGGCACTTTGCTGGCTACAACGTCACGGACTGCGAGGGGCGCGCCAGCAGTGCCATCCGTGAGTTTGACCCCGCTACCTGGCGAGGCGTGACTGACAGTGGGCGGGTCTATGGACTGCGTGGCCGACCAGGGCTGACGTCTGACGGCCAATATGTGTGGCGGCGCTGGCTTGCGATAAACAAGGTAGCGGAGGCGGTCGATGTGACGAATGAATTGTTGGCAATGATGGTGCCGAGATGAAAGGCACCGGGCAGTTCGTCCTCTATTTGGACATAGACGGCGTCCTCCATCACGAAAATTGCCTGTGGCACCCACGCAGAGGCGCGTATCTTGTGGCACCGGAACGGTATTCGCTTTTTCAGCATGTAGGTTTGCTTGAGCAGATGCTCGAACCATACCCACAGGTACAAATTGTCTTGTCTACGTCATGGGTGCTGCGATATGGATGCTCTGCGACAACGAAACGCCTGCCACCCGCGTTGCAAGCACGGGTGATAGGCGCGACGTTTCACTCGAGACACATGCGTGATGATGATTTCTTGTATCTGCCGCGCGGGCAACAGGTGTTTGAAGATGTGCTTCGCCGACGGCCGCGTGAATGGTTGGCACTTGACGACAACGAAGAGGGGTGGCCCCGGGAGCATGCGCACCGGCATGTGCATACACACATGTACGAGGGGATTAGCGACCCCGATGTGCAAGCGGAATTTCAACGAAAGCTCAAGGAGATGTGCCCGTGATTGATTGGCCGGAGACTCGCCTTCGCCTTACGCTTTGGCTGCATCGCGCTTGGCCATTCCGGGCCATTGCATGCTGGCTGGACAGGGGCGTCCCGCTGGAGCGCGGTTTTGGGCCGTTCAGAGCGCGAACCGTTGCACCCACCGCCGACCAAATTCGGCAGGCCCGCGCCTGCATCGCGGACGCCGAGCGTCCTGATAATTCGCCTTTGACTCAAATTGATGCTGCTGTCCAAGCCATCAGAGTTCTGGACCCCTCCGCCCTCGCAGACGAGGACATTCAACGCTACCTGCGGCTCAAGTATGAGCGCCCGCTTGACGCGCTCGAGAGGTTTGCGTACCACGGCACCGCGCTGCTGCTAGCCAAGAAATTGTTATCAAATGTGGAACCCGAATGAACATGGTGGCCAAATTTGTCACAGCAATGCTCCGCGATGAAGAACGTTCGCGAAGCGTTGTTGCCGTCGTCGCCGGTGCCTTGGGATTGGCTACCATGCTATTCGCGGCTGTGGCGATTGTTACCAAAACAGGGGGTAAGTGAGCTGCAAAGTATGCAAGAGCCGCGAATTGCGGGCTGGGCCACGCGGCCGGCTACTTGTTGTGACACCAAAAAGCCACTGCCGCAGACCCAACTGCAGAGTTGACAGCAATTGGGCATCCGCGAGGCTCCTCGTTTTTGTGCCGATTTGTTCCGGAACTGCTTCAAGTATCACAAAGTATCATGAGATTTGATACTTCTCAAAACTCGTGAGAAAGCTTGATACCTTGGGGCGTTTTCTGTGTTCCGTGGCCAACCCGCGACAATGAAATGGCATTGCTTTGTTCACAATTGGGACCAGATTGGCACGGGTCTGTGACCTCGGCCTCATTCTATGGGGCGCCGGGGCCATGTTTGACCAGTTGAGGGGCCTGAATTAGCTTCAAAAGACGAATTGAATTTTGCTCCAAGATGTTCATTGCCGAATCTGAAGTTACTCCCCAGGCGTCAGCGAGTAACGCAGCCGTCACGTCCATGCTCCACGGCATCACGGGCTGACCCTCCAATTTTGCGAAAGGTCCATCGCTCTCTGGCACGACTCTTTCCCTTGGCAACTTTGCTGCCAAGGCACGTCCACTATTTGAGTTAAACATTGCCGGGCCAACACTGAACCAACAGCCTTGTGCCTCAGCGGCCTTTAGCTCGGACGAGGTCCCAGTAAACCAATGTAGTACAGCAGTTCCAAACTGAGGATGCAGGTTCAGTTCGGCAAGCACATCTTTGACCGCCTGGCGCGAATGTATGCTGAGCACTCGACCGCCTAAGCACTCACATCGCGCAACGACCGCGCTAAAAATCCTTCGTTGAACGTCGTAGGTAGCTTGAAATCTTGATGAACCGTCAAGTCCCACCTCACCTATTGCAGGCACGGTCGTTATTTGCTCCAACAGAAGGTCCAGCTCTTGGGCTCTCTCGTGCACTATCTCAGGGTGCAGCCCTGGAGTAATCAGAACATTCGAAGATGGCACTAACGCGCGTGAGGAGGCCGCAAAGGCTTTAGGGCTTGTCGTAACGAGCCAGGTGAAACTATTCCGGCGGCAGGCCTCCTTGTAGACCTCCCGGGCGTTCGGGTACAGGTCAAGGTGGCAGTGAAAGTCCATCACAGCAAGCCATCCGCTCGAAGTAGTGCGTCAAGCTCCGCAATGCCTCGTGCAAGAACTGCTCTGTAGGACTGACGTTCGGCAGGGGTAGCAAAGGCCAATGTCGCGCCGAGAAACCGGTCCAGCCCATGAGCTTGAACCGACAACACAGCTAACGCCGCCGCCATGGGGTCATCGGGGCCACTTGCCTTATCCGACCCAGATAGGGAGGGATGCACGTACTTGGTTGAATCCGCTGCAGGACCCCAAGCACGGAATGCGCTCTTGCGAATCATGCAGGGCACACAGCGGCCGCAGTGCACTCGGTTATATGTTCGGAATCTACCGCAACTTGTCGAGTCTGAGGCCCAAGCTCTTAGCAAGTCCTGATTGAGACATTCGGTAAGCATCTGCCCCTTCGTCTTGAATTTGTAGGGTAACTCAAGCTGCACCGGAATACCAAGGCCGCTTAACAGCTCTTGAAGCATTCCGATAAAGAGGGGGTGAGTTGTCCGCGTGCTGAGGCTGGCTACTCTGCCCGGAACCAACGGTGGGTTTATGCAGATGAAGCCATTCTCCGGAACGAATATTTGCACTGGTGACGCTGCAACTCGAGAGGCCGCGAGGACCGCAAAGCCATAGAAAGCCAGCGAACGTCCGCGGGTCGAAGGCTCGCGTGCACCACTAAAGCTAATGCCATGACTCCACTGCTGATGCGTGGCACCGCCTCCCAACATTGCAGCATAACCGCGCTGGCGCTGAGAGTCCTCATGCGCAAGCTGGGACACAAACATAGGGCGACGCCCTTGCTCAACAAGGTCAATGCCGCCAATGAGGCTATCCAGCCCGCCGGAAAGCAACGACACACAATCCCGGTCGACCGCTGCAAGTCTGCCATCGGGCGGCGGTGCACCGCCCTCTATGAAGTGAAGCGTCCAGTAGTCCCCTGTCAAAACTTTCAGCATATCCTCGGCGTGCTGCTTCCAGGGCACCCACCGCAGAGGCTCGTGTAGCCCAACAGTGAGCTCTATCGTACGGGTCCACCCATCTGCGCTGGAGCCCCGAAGACAAGCCAAATCTGCAGCACACACGGAAAGACAAAACTGCACGAAGTCCCATGCCTGTGGACTGGGCGCAAACCCTTTCCGCTTGAGAGAGCCCCTCCAGCTTTTGGCTATGGTCCCGACGCCTTCCCGCCTTGCACTTTTGAATAGAGTGAAAGCGCGCTCTCCGTCAGCGAGTTTCGCGGGAAGATGGTCAACTGTTGTGCAAATAATTTTCATCATTGAGCGAATACCTGTAAAGAGGACGCCAATACCTCGCGCGCGAGCTGCTGAGGGTTCAAATTGTTGGGTGTGAGCCGGCCCATCACAACGGCAACCTCGGCGGTTACGTACTCCTTGATATCCTGCCGGTACAGTTGCACTTGCTGGGGGTCGAACTTGAGTCGTTCGTAGGTCTGACCAAGCTGCAGGTCCATCCGGTTGCAAACTTCGTTTGCAATAGTGAAAGCCATCACGTTTGCGATTTGCTGGTCGGTAAGCGCAAGAATGTCCACGTCCGGCTCTAACTCATAAAGCATTCCCAACGCTTCGGCTGCTGCGTTACGGAGGGACTCATCGTCAACACTGCCGGTTTCAGGGATTACCTCCTTCACAAGCTCCAAGACAAGGTCGCATGCTGACAGATTCGCCTGACGCACTCGTTCAACCCAATCCACAACCTTCTGGTCAGTCCGGTCACGAGCGGACGCGAGGAATTGACCTAGCTGCCCCACCCCCTGCGCGGTACGGCGCATCGTGGATGCCGCTTGCCGAGGTCCTCCCATGCCTTTATTGACCATGCTCTTGGCGGCGGAACGCAGCGAGTCGCGTCCTCCACCTGCGAGGAAAGCTGACATCTTGGTTCGTGCTTCCGCATACCTCCGGTTCGGTGCGACGGCTCCACTGTCGACCGGGGGGGCCCCTCCAGAAGACTCAGAATCGGCGCCTTCTGAGTCCGCCTCGGTGTCCTGATTTGGGTTCGAACCCCCCTCAGGAGCGTCCGGCGCATTGGGCACGTCGCCGTCCCCACCATCGCCTGCAAGCCATTCAGGGTCGAAGGGTGACCCGGTTTTGCCGCCCTTGCTAGATGTGGATGTTCCCATTAGCGGGCCTTCCCAGCGTTGATTGCATTCTTGACAGTAGCTATCACATCTGGAGATTTTTCCCAGGTATCAAGCACGGACTGACTCCAAGTTTGTTCTTTAAGCGTCGGGATAATTCCCGGCCCGATTTCGCCATGCGGCGCCTGTGACAACAACTTCGCTGCGTCCGCGGACAAATCGGCGAATACCTTACAGGGTTCGACCAAGATGACAATGTCTTCCCCGCGCTTCCAGGTGCGTTTTGGAGCCTTAATCTGCCAGGCTCTACCCATGGCCAATTTGGTCTGCGTAGACCCGGCGTCGCGAATTGCTTGCGTGAGTGGTGCATTTGCACTGGTGGCTGCAACTAGGGCGTCACGGAGGGCCCTTCCCACCGGCGTTAAATCATCAGCGCCAAAATCGCGTGTCGCAGTATCTCGACTCAGGTGAAGTAGCGGCCGCAGGTCAGTTTCTCCAAGCGCAGGATGAAGTTGCAGCCATTCCCGGGTTGTGAAATCATCCTTAAAAGGTTCAGGCAGAGCCGTTCCCGCCAGAGCAGCAGCCTCTGCTGTGCGTAGCACCTCTACGCGGCCGTCCAATGCCGATGTGACCAATGCGGCCAAAGCATTGGCCAGGGTTTCATCGCACCGCTCCACCAAGTGCCACTTAGCCAGCGCGCGAACATCCAGTTCAATGCCCTGTGGTTTGGCCAGCGCTGCCCGGAGGTAAACCGTGTTGAGAAATCGCTTCATCAAGCGCGGGTTTGCATTGACCGCACTGGATTGGGTCAGCAGCGGAGCCAAGCCTTCGGCCAAGTCCATCAGCCCGACCATTCGAGCATCACCTACGTTAACAAGACTATGCAGGAACTCCGTTGTGATGGCGTCACCACGCCAGCTGGTCCTTAAGCGCTCCGGAACGGCGGCCAACGCTCGTTCAAACCTGTCACTGTCGAATTCCCCATCCTTTTTGGCTCGCTCGAGCAGCAAAAGTGCCAGGTAACCCTTTGCCTCATTTACACCTAGCCGAGGAACGTGCAAAGGAACCTGAATCAGCTTGTCAAAATAGTTGGTGGCAATGTCGCTGGTGATGCCTGTCCCCTCAAAGTGAACCCGTACGGCACCGCGAATGAATTCGTTGTCTGCAGCAATCACGAAAGCACTTCGCTTGAGAAACAATAGAAGTCGAATCGACTCCAGCGTCGATATGGCTGTCTTGGGTAAGCATCGGTCGAGGTCATCAACAAAAACGACCAATGTTATTTTCAGTTCGCGCAGAAGCTCCTCAAGTGCGTCCCGAAATGCTTGAATCTCGCTGGGTAACGAGACCGGCTCGGCTGCCTTGAGCAACGCAGTGTTGTTCTTGGATTTTTCAGCCTTTGTATCATCCTCATCACCGCCTTCGGCCTCGACTTCAGGTCCAAAGATGCTACCAACTGCAAAGAGCGCCCGACCGATGACACCGACAGGAACTCCCGTAGCAATGGTGGCTGCCACTTCACCACCCATCTGCACCAGTCGAAGCAAATTGATGCGTTGCAACAGGCGTTTGGCCTTCTTTGAGAGTCCCTCATCCGATGCGGCGCGCCGCAGTACTTCATCGCCTACCAGTTGCAGCAAGGCGCTGCGGGCACCTTCAAAATCTTGGTACAGCCAAGGATTAAAAGTTACAACCACGTAAGTGTTGTCTGCAGGCACAGAGGCAGAACCCAGTCTCTGCGCAATCATCCTTACAAGCGAGGACTTTCCAACGCCCCAGCCGCCGGAGACGCCGATGGAGATGGGGGCACCATCGGCTTGCTGAAGCAGGTTTGCGCAAGCGTCTGCGACCACCCCAAAATTTAGGTAGTCGACTGTTGTTTCGTTGTCATGCCACATTGGCAGTTCCTCCCTTTGTAATTATTCAACTGTCGGTGACAGGCAGGGTTCGTGTGAACGTCTCCGCATTTGCCTTGGATATTCATGAAGCGCGTGGGTCATTGTTGTGCCCCCTGCTGAAACCCCTGCCAAACCATCTTTGCGACCATTTTTTGCATCACGCCCAGAATCCGCTCATCTTTGAGCAACTGGTCCGCGATGTTGTTGTGCGCGTCCTGGGCGTCAATGACCACGTCCATGAAGGCGTCCTTGAAGTCACCCAGACCGAACTGCTCCTCAGAGTTGTTCTTGGCTTGATGCGCCAGCGTTTCGCTGGTCATCAGGCGCCCCTTCCAAGTGGTCACCACGCCCAGGCAGTCCGACTCCGTGATGTCGCCCGCAAACAGGTCGTTCATCTTGGAAACAATTTCGCGCAACTCCTTGCGCTCGTCGTCCAACGCGGTGCCGGTGCCGACCTCGCTGATGCCTTGCAGCTTGACGACCTCGGCCTTTTCCAGGTCCAGTGCCTGCTCGCCCATCTTCTGCAGACGGTAATGAGTGAGCTTGACATCGTCGTCGAGTGAAATGGCTTCCTTTTTGCTGTGTTCGGCCAGCCGCGGCGCCAGGTTCTTGCCAAAAACAAACAGCTTTTCCAACTCCGGGTCCGCATACGGAATGATTTGCGACAGGAACTCATACAGCCGCAGGAAGGAGGTCAGGTCCTTGCGGAAAAGCTCCTGCTCATCGTCCTCCAGGTCGGAGTAACGGTCGAACGCCGGTTTCAACACGCCATGCAGAGCGCCCTGGGTCTTCACTTTGGGGTTGAAGAAGGCCTGGGCAAAGGTTTCCACCTCACTCCAAAAGTACACACCTGCCTTGTTGAGCTTTGTCAGCAGCTCATGCACCAGGTTCGGGTCAGTGACTACTTCCAGCTGGGCGGTCCGGTAATACGGCTGAAAGCTCTTGAGGATTTCATCCGGTTTGTTGACAAAGTCCAGCACGAACGTGTCGTCTTTGCCCGGGTACATGCGGTTGAGCCGGGAGAGCGTCTGCACAGCGAGGACACCTGACAACCGTTTGTCAACATACATGGAGTGCAGCAGCGGCTGGTCAAAACCGACCTGGTACTTGTTGGCAACAAGCATGATGCGGTATTCGTCCTGCTTGAACGCCTCCGAGGGCTCGCGCCCCTTGATGTCGTTCATGTTGCCTTCGGTGAACTCGTCCGGACCGGACTCTGGGTCGTTGACAGCGCCAGAAAAAGCCACCAATGTTCGCAAATCGGTGTATTTCTGGTCCTTGATGTACTTGTCGATGGCCAGCTTGTAACGCACGGCCGCCTTGCGGCTATCGGTCACCAGCATAGCCTTCGCTTTGCCACCAATTTTGGCGGCCACGTGTTCGCGGAAGTGCTCGACGATGACAACAACCTTCTGGGAGATGTTGTGGGCGTGCAGCTTGGCGAATTGGGCCAACGCCTGCTTGGCCTTTTTCTGCGGCACCAGCTTCTCATTCGCCAGGGCACCCAGGTTGTAAAACGTGGCGTAGCTCGTGTAATGCTTGAGCACATCCAGGATGAACTCTTCTTCGATGGCCTGGCGCATCGAATAGACGTGGAACGGAACCGGCTTGCCGTCATCATCTTTGCGACCAAAAAGCTCCAGAGTCTTGTTCTTGGGCGTGGCGGTGAAGGCGAAGTAACTGACGTTGTCCGGGCGTTTGCGGCCTTCGACGACCGCATTGATGACATCCTCTGCCGTCAAATCGTCGGCATCGACCTCGACCTCGGCCTGGATAGCCACTTCGACGCCATCAATGATTTCAATGGCTGTCGGGTGCGGCTTGCCCTTGGTCAGGGCCTTGCGCAGCTTGGTGGCGGCCGAGCCGGACTGGCTGGAATGGGCCTCGTCAATGATGAGCGCAAAGTTGCGTTTGCCAATGTCACCGACCTGTTCGAGGATGAAGCCGAACTTCTGCAAGGTTGTCACGATGATGGGCACGCCGTCATTGAGCGCCTTGGCCAATTGGGCGCTGTTTTCGCTGATGACCTGAACCACGCCCGATTTGTGCTCAAACTGGCTGATGGTCTCCTGCAGCTGCTTGTCCAGCACGCGCCGGTCGGTGACCACCACCACGCTGTCGAACACCTTGTTGTCACTGGCATCGTGCAGGTTGGACAGCCGGTGGGCTGTCCATGCGATGGAGTTGGACTTGCCCGACCCGGCAGAGTGCTGAATCAGGTAGCTGTGGCCAGGGCCTTCGAGCGCAGCAAAGGTCAGGAGCTCCTTGACGGCAACCAGCTGGTGGAACCGCGGGAAGATGATGGACTCTTTGATTACCTTCTTGCCCTTGACATCAACCTCCTTGACCTCCAGGTGCATGAACTCGCCCAAGACTTCGAGCCAGGTCTCCGGCTTGAAAACAAATTCCCAGAGGTAGTACGTGGGGTAGCCCTTGCCGGCGGGCGCCGAGGGGTTGCCGGCACCGGCGCTGCAGTAGTCGACGCCGTCGGGTTTGCCCATGTTGAAGGGCAGGAAGTAGGTCTCATCACCTGCGAGGCGGGTGGTCATGAAAACAAGGTCGGTGGAAACGGCGAAATGCACCAGGGCCCGGGTCTTGAACTGCAGCAGCGCTTCGAGCTCTTTGGTCTTGGGGTCCTTGGGCTGACGGTCTTTCTTGTACTGATTGATGGCATCCCGCACGTTTTGCGTGAGGTCAGTCTTGATTTCCAGGGTCGACACGGGCAGACCGTTGACGAAAAGCACGACGTCGATGCTTTTTTCGTTGTTCAGGCTGTAGTGCAACTGGCGGATGGCTGTCAGCGTATTTTTTGCAAACAGCGCAGCCAGCTTGGGGTTCTTGCCATGGGCCGGCTTGAAGGCGCAGAGCTGAAATTTGGCATCAACGTCTTTGAAGCCATGGCGCAACACATGCAGGGTGCCATGGGTATCGAGTTGCTTGGAAACGCGTTTGACGAAAATCGCCTCAGACTGCCCGTTGTGCCAGCGCTTGAACTTGGCCCACTCGGTCGGCTGGGTCTCTTGGACAAATGCCAACAAATCGGCCGGAAAGATGGCGAGCTCGCGGTTGTACGATGTGGCGTCTTTCAGGTGGGTCTTGACGGCCCAGCCATTGGACTCAAGGCTGGCGCAGAGTTCATCCTCGAATACGCGTTCGGTGTGGACGTTGGTTGTTGTTGGCATGGGCTCCCTTGATTATTTGTTTTTTGTCTAGTGCTTGCGGTTAGGCGTCAAGATGCGGCAAGAAAACAGAACAAAATTCTTCGCAAGCATGCTTCGGGTCGTACCCTCGACCGATTGGCAAGTACCCGTTCATATCGACCAAGAATTTCTTGGATGACATTCGACGGTCGAGTTCCTTGCGAACCTCAGCCGAGTTGAAACTTCGTCGCTCCTGCGCCATGTAAAACCGAAATGCGGCACCGACCCGTCGAGGGTCAACCGTTATCCCTGAATTTGGCGTTTCGCTTGTTCTCCAGGCCCACCACAAATCGAATAAATCCCGCCCATGCTCACGTTGGAGCAAAGCTCGCAATTTTGTTCCCAGCATCTCGTCCAGGTCATATGAAGCAACCTGCAACTCACGAGGCGCGCCGTTTGATACTGGGACGAAAATGTTAATAGGTACGATTGGGAAAAGACTCTTCTTCTCATTGATGTTCACCTCCACCTTCAATTGGGAGAAGGCAGCCTCAGTACTGGTGGGGTCGTACGTATAGGTGTTCCGAATGATTTTGGACGTTTGAATCAGATTCCTTACCGCTAGGTGCACCGTTGTGTAGATAGACTCCGAGGGGGTTGATAACAACGGTTTTAGTACCCGAGTCAGCGCCTTCTTAATGTGGGCTGCTGGACGGTCACCCACCAAAACAAGGTCAATATCCTCTGAATACCGGCTTGCGGGGGACAAGTGGCCTTTGTGAAGTACTGTCCCGCCTCGCATGGCGACCTGTTCACGCAAAAACTTGTCTTCAAAGATGGCCGCTACCGCCTGGCTGAGTAGGTAGTCTTGCTCAACCATCAGGTCGCTGCTCCATGGCGCGTAAGGGCGCCATGCGTTTAATTCTTGTGCTGTTATCAAGTTAGCTCCTGAAAAATTGCCTCTTGTTCGGGCGTGTACCGAATGTTCCAGCGCTCGTCCAGGAGCGCAGCCTGGGCATCTTGCGATGTGGCAGGTTCTAGCCACTGAAGACTCCGGCGCTTGCCCGTTAGCCAATCGGCCACTACTTCTGCGTACCGACTCAAACCAAGATGCCCAAATACAAAGCCCAAGCGCTGAGCCGCAAGAACCTGACCAAGGGCGTTCAATGCCTCAAGGAGTCCTTTCTTGGTAACGGTGCCAGAGAAGTCTTTTGTAATCCGTGCAACTGCTTCAATTCCCCCAACACTGGCTTGATGCCTAACCAAGTCCAACAATGTCGCTTCACGGGTGCTAACTCGCAGGTGTGCAACACTCCCGCGGACCCTCGTCGTTGGTGTTAGGGCAATATCCCTTTTGGCGACAAATTCAATATGCAACCGCCCAATATTGAGAGACGGGCGCGCCTGGGAAATCATGACTTGAGTGGTTTGCAGCGCGTAATGCGCGGACCCCCAGTGCTTTGCTGCTGACAGCAGTGCAACGTAATAATGGGGTTCTATGTCTTTAAGACAATCGTCAAGCCACCAATCGACAGGGGGTGCCCCGTAATGAGCCTGTTCCGGGGGAACAATCAGCCACTTCCCAACTCTTTTCATGGCAAGAACGATTCGCCCTTGCTTGACAAGTCGATTCAAGGCCGCCTGTACCGCTTGGCTCTTGGGTTCCCGGTTAGTCAATTTTGCGAACTCGTCCGAGTGGAAGAGATACCGTGCTTGTGCCTGGACGCGACGAAGGGCAGCACTTCCGCTATCTTTGAGAACGTCAGTACGGGTTGAAGTCAAGGGCGTTACCATGTTTTGACCGAGTCAGTAAACTGCAATAATGTTTGTCTATATTAACGTTTTTCGAACGTTTATATAAACGTTTTTGCAACCAAACTTCACTTAACATTGTTCATCGTCGGCATCCGGACCTCGGTCAGCTTCCAATCGGCAAAGCCATTACGCTGGAACACGACGCCGAATCTATCCGCGGCCGCCGCGTCAGGTTTTTTGGGGTCAATGGCATAGGCGATGAGCTTGTTCGCCCCCTTGCGCTCGTAGGCCCACTTGGGTTTGTCCCCGCCATCTGACGCGGTCCCGGTCTGTGGTGCAGTGCCGGATGGCCCGGGCGGCGCGTCAGTGGACTGTTTGCCAGGTTGCGCAAGTTTGCCGTCCTGCATGATGTGCATTACCGCCTCAGGGCGAACCATCGCATCCACCAGGTTGCCGACCATTGTCATGGCCATCATGGTCCCCAACGCTGCGAAGGGGTTGTCGGCCGCCTTCGAGTCTCCGAGCCGGTCGGCCATAAGTGCTGAGAATTGGCCCTTGAAGCTCTCGCGCAGCTTAGGGTAGTCCACGTAGTCGTTGAATGCGTCAGCGTCCGTTGCCTGGGCGGCTGCCTGCATGTTGCGGATTGCAAGGTGGGGCGACCAGTACCAGTACCCGGCAACGGCCGCGACGGCCAGCACGCCAGCTACTGAGGCGGTTCGGATGGATTTTGATGACATTTTTCCTCTCCCGGGTGGATGGTTAAACGGTGGCGTGACGGCCCGAAGCGGCTAATGAATCTCGTGTGTCTGCATGAACCGGTAGAGCGAAGTCCACGCATACAGAGCGAAAATGAATGCCAGCACCAGTGCTCCGAGAAAGACAGGGAGGGCCCAGGACCGAGCGTCTGCGACCGGCCCTTGAGCACCCTGAAATTTGTCCAGAACATTCAGAAAAGTACCGGCGGCCCAGCTGACCAGGAGCACGACAAGAATCGGAACGAAGCTCCAGAGGCAGGCGCGTTGCTTGGCTTTGTACTCGGCCGTAATTGGGTCCTCGTGTCGCTTTTCGCGAAGATTTTCAAAGAATGCCGAGACATTTAGTAGCCCGGAAAATACCCACTCGAATACGCGATTCATACGGCCTCCTTGAAAGTTCTGATGTCCAACTGCCCAGTCACCGCCGCTGAAATCAAAGATGAGCGGTATTCCCGGAGGCGCGCGATGTGCTGTTCAAGGTGAGCACTGAGCTTTTCTGATTCGCTTTGCCAGCGTTCAAAGGACTGGACAAGCTCAATTTGTTCGTCCTTCGGGGGCACCGGAACACATTGGTTGGCCCATTGGTCAGTTCGTAGCGCTTTTGTGCCGTGAGCGGATTCTTCTGTTAGCGCCAGCATTAAAGGCTGAAGCCCGCGAAGCATCCAAGCCAGATAGCGAGCCGAAACTCTCCCTTTGACGTGCAATGCTTTCATGTCCTGGTTGATGGTGACCGGCACTGCGTTGATTGCAACTGGAAAGGTGTGTGCCAGTATCATCCCGCGCACAACCACCAGCACAGACTCAACTGGCTGCCGCTTGAGAGATGTGCTGTCCAAAGCCAATTGCGATATATGGTCGACACTATCGTGCAGAACGAAACGCTTCATATCTTTTGGGGACACCCAGGGGATGTCACCTTGCCAAAAGTCGTCGTTGTCCTTTGAGGGTGTCATGCCTCCGCTGGCGCTCGCGAGGTGTTTTATTGGAGTTAGGGACCAGTCTGCCGGAATGGCCTCGAAACCTTTGGCATGGGCTTCAACCAACTTTCGTTCCGCTCGAATGCCTTGAACCACTGCGGTACCAAGCCGAGCAGTGAAGTATTCGCGTACGGCCAATACCAACCGCTCCTTCTCTGCAATCAAAGCATCAATGCGCGCCGTTTTGTCATCAAGAAAGTTGGCGATGCGCTCTTGCTCAGAATAATGAGGCTTTACTGCGCACACTCGTTCGAGGACTTCGACAGCAAGTCCCGGCTGCGCAGCAGCCATCGAGTATTGATTTAAATTGAGGTTGGATAGTTGCCAATAGAGCCATCTTGGATGAACCTGCGACCGAGGAGCAGCAACAATTGCGTGTTCGGTGGCATAGAAGTCGCCGCTAGCGTAATTGATATTTCCGCATAGGGCTCCTTGTCGTCCTATCAACGGGGCTGTGACTGAGTGCGTTTTTCGGACAGCAAAGCCACGTAGCCCATTTCCACCGTACACGGGGTAAGGCCCCTCCTGCAAAATATCGCTACTGTCGATGAAGTCGCCGCTGCGCATATCCGCAAGAAACTTAAGCTGACAGCTCTTCACGCCACGACCCCCTTCATCAGCTCCACAAACCGCTTCTCCATTTCCAAAATCTCCGCCGCAATGAGCTCGGGCTTGCGGGGCGGCTTGTAAATATAGAAGTACCGATTGAAGTTGAGCTCATAACCAACCTTGCCGGGCTGGCCATCCTTGTCATCCTTGATATCAAGATTGACCCAGGCGTCCGGCACGTGCGGCAGGACTTCGGTCTTCATGTACTCGCCGATGTCCATGGTCAGGGGCACGCTTTCGGTATCGCGCAGGTCCTTGTCATAGGGCTTTTCACCCTTCTTGAACTTACCTTCTTTGCCGGCAGCCAGCGGTCGGTCCACCGTCACCTTGCGGTAGCCAAAGAACTTGTTGTCAAAGATTTTGGAGACAACCCTCGGCGCTTCAGCTTCCACCTGCAATGTGGCCCCGCCCTTGACTGGCTCTTTGTATTCAAGGTGAAAAGTGGCGTCCTTCACAGCACCGGAGTACACCGCGACGATTTCTGCCACCTGCTCAGGCGAAATCTGGACCCGTTTGTTACCAAGTGACTTCTTCATCTTGGCATACATGCGCGTCGCGTCAATCAGCTGGACCTTGCCTTTGCGACCAAAGTTCTTGTTGTTATCAAGAATCCAGACGTACGTGGCAATGCCGGTGTTGTAGAACAGGTCGTTGGGCAAGGCGATGATGGCCTCGAGCATGTCGTTCTCGATAATCCAGCGACGGATTTCGGACTCCCCGGAGCCCGCGTCACCTGTGAAAAGTGGGGACCCATTGAGAACAATGCCGATGCGGCCACCACCTTCGGCTGCCGGGCGCATTTTTGAAATCAAATGCATCAGGAACAGCAGCGAGCCGTCGGACACGCGAGGCAGGCCGGGACCAAATCTGCCAGCAAAGCCTTTCTTTTCGTGCTCGGTCTTGACCACGTCCAGCACCTTTTTCCAGTCAACGCCAAAGGGTGGATTGGCAGCGCCATAGTCGAACTTGTCACTCGGGAACCCATCTGCTGACAAAGTGTTGCCGCGCACGATGTTCTTAGGGTCCTGGCCCTTGATGAGCATGTCGGCCTTGCAGATGGCGTAGGACTCGTCGTTGAGCTCCTGGCCAAAGAGCCGGATGACCGCTGTCGAATTGATGGACTTGGCCACCGACTCGCCGAGCGACAAGATGCCACCGGTGCCGGCGGTGGGGTCGTACATGGAGCGAACCACGCCAGGCTTGGACAGCGCCTCGTCATCCCCTGCAAACAAGCAGTGCACGATAAGCTGGATGACTTCGCGTGGCGTGAAATGCTCCCCGGCGGTCTCATTGGAGGCTTCCGCGAACTTGCGGATGAGTTCCTCAAACACCATGCCCATGCCTTCATTGGAGACAGCATCAGGGTGCAGGTCAATGTTGGCAAATTTCTGGACCAGCTGGAACAGCAGGTCTTTGTCTTCAAGTTCGGTCACGCGTTCGGTGAACTTGAAGCGCTCGAACACATCGCGGGCGTCTTCAGAAAAGTCACCCAAATAGGCCACCAGATTCTGGCGAATGTGCTTTTGGTCGGCCAGGAGCCCGGGCAGAGTGAACGGGCTGGTGTTGTAAAACGATTGCTTGCTCTTGCGCTTGAGGAACGGGTCGAGGTTGACGCCAGTGTCTTTGCGCTTGGCGTGTTCGGCCAGGACGTCTGCCTTGGTGCTCTCCAGAACGCAGTCCAGGCGACGCAGGAGGGTCAAGGGAAGAATGATTTTGCCGTAGTCAGCTTGTTTGTAATCACCTCGGAGAAGGTCCGCGACGGACCAAAGAAAGTTCGCAATTTCCGAAAAGTTTTGAGCCATGTAATCCCTGGTTTATTTCTTGGTTGTGGTTTTTTTCGTTTTGGCGGCAGGCTCGACTGGTGTAAGAGCCTCTTGCGCTGGCGAAGGCTCGACGCCGGCCTTCTTTGCATAGTCGCGCACCATCACCTCAAACATGCTGGTGAGGCTGCGGTATTCCTTTTCAGCGCATTGTTCCCAAAGGTCTCTGACCTCTGGCGTCATCTTGAGCGTGGTTGTTTCGGTTTTGAGTTTGGGGCGTGCCATATTCGTGTGTATAGAGTATGTGTTTATATATCCAACGTCAATACGTTATCACGCGACTGATTTGCCAGCAAGTTGTGCATTCGGGTGGCAATAAACTGTTGGTTTTTTGGCGCCGCGCATTGCATCGCTGCGCTGACGCTCAGCGCTAGTTGCATTTACTGTTGTATCCCCGCCAAAAGCGCCTTCACCTCCACCGCGTTCAACAAAATAATCTGTTGCTCATGGGGCGTGCCAGGCTGGTCCAGTTCGACTCTCAGGTGCTTCAGTAGGTAAAACAAAAGCGCTTGCCTGCAGGACAAGATTGCCGTGCCATCCGTCATACCGTAATCAATCTCAATGGCTCGCCGCATGGATAGGCTCAGGCCTGGGTGTGGCGCCAAGACCAAATCCACCTTTGTTTGCCATACCTTGTCCTCCAAGGGACTGGGCCCACCGCTGCCTGAAAAATCGATTTCCAGGACACGCGCAATCACGAAGTCCAGGAACTCATTTCGTTTATGGCAATAAGCCCTAACGTGCCACCTGAAACCATCATGAGCAATTGCGTGCGGTGACAGGTCGCGGTGCTGAGGCTCTGGATGTGTCATTGATTGATACAGGACCCGCACACCCAGTTGGTCTCGGATTGCCTTCAATAGTGTTGTTAGCGTCTGACTATTGAGCTGACGACCAGGTGTCGGTACCAGTGCCGTAGGTGGGCGCCAGCCCAAGAAACTGGAGTCAGCTTCAAGAAGTCCCGCCTCCAACGCAAGCAAATCGTTGAGGTACTGCGCACTGTTACTAGTGGCAAAAACTGGCTTGAAGGCCGGGCTCGCCAGGTAGATTCTGGAACTGCGGTCATATTCCAGATTCTCAGGCCCTAGTTCTAGGTACCGCGCAATGTCCAAGGAGGCTTGCGGCACTGATATGCCAAAGAATGAAGTGATGTCACTTCGATTAATCCGCCCGTCCCATCGCAATCGGAAGTCGATGAACTCCAGCCGGCGGTCTTGACTCCAGCGTGAGCTTGTTTTTAGCCCAACGACGGGCTCAAGTGGTTTTTTTGGCATAGCCGTATTGTGCATCAATATATAAACTATACGGGCGTACTTTTTACACGTATAATAATTAGATGCGTATTTATCACCAAAATCCACTATGACTGCAGTACTTCACACATTCCCGGTCCCAACAGCGCTGGCCAATGTGTGGGGTTGAGAGGACCCATGAAATCATCGCGTGCCGCAGCGTCACTAAGAACCTTGAGGGAGCAGCCGCTTTGGCGCCTGCTTGCTGCCAACAAGGCACCTGTCGTTATTGCGCTTTTGCAGAGCCTGTATCAAGACAACGCCAAGGTCCTTCCGGGTTCCGCGCTCATCGAACGTCTTTCCAGGGAATTGGAGGACCTCCGCATCACCGGCGAGGAGATGCCGCAGACGGCCCACGCCTATGTGGCTGACTGGCTGTCCGAGGGATGGCTGACACGTCGCTTTCCCGCAGGCGCAAGCGAAGAGGAATATGAGCTTTCGGCCGAGGCGCTGAGCGCCCTTCGCTTTATCCTGGGCGTGCTCAAGCCCCGAACTATGGCCACGGAAAGTCGTTTGTCCTTGGTCATCCAGCAGCTCTCAAGGCTCGCCGAAGAAACGGATACCAACCCGGCATCGCGGCTGGAGACTTTACGTAAAGAGCGCGACAAAATCGACCAAGCCATTGCCGAAGTCGAGCGCTCTGGCGTGAAGCCCATTTCCAAAGCTCGGGCTCTTGAGCGGACCCGGGAGGTTATCTCCTTAGCTGAAGAACTTACGGGTGACTTCCGCAGCGTGCGTGATGAGTTTGACAAGCTTAACCGTGGGCTGCGCCAGAGCATCATGGAGCACGACGGTAGCCGTGGTGACGTTCTCGAGGCCCTCTTTGCAGGGGTCGACCTGATTGGTGGCTCTCCCGCTGGTCAAACTTTCAACGCATTCTGGCAACTGCTTACAGACAACGAGCAAGCTCAGACTTTGCTCGAGTCCCTGGAGGCGGTGGTCAGCCGACCCTTTGCGCGCGATTTATCCTCACATGAACGCAAGTTCTTGAACGGGCTGACCGGCGCTTTGCTCGACGAGGGCGGCGGCGTACACGAAGTGCTGCAAAGTTTTGCAAGAAGCCTGAAAAGCTTTGTCCAGAGCCGGGAGTTTCTGGAGCACCGACGCATCAACGGGCTTCTGAAAAGTGCAACGTCAGCAGCAATTGCCAACAAGGACATCGTGCGGGCCAACCAGCTAATCGAGTATTCGCTGGAGCTTACCAGCAGCACGCTGCGTTCGGTCTCACAGTCCACGCTGTACGACCCTGCGGAGCGAATGGCCGACACCAGCATGGCGCAAGCCGAGCCATCTGAGCTGACGCTGGACGTCATCAGTGACTTGGTGCGTCAGTCAGAGATTGACTTTCGCACGTTAAAACAGCATGTGCGGGACATGCTCAATCGCAAATCTCAGGTCTCGGTGGGAGACCTGCTCAGCCACTTTCCTGCCGAGCAAGGACTGGGTAGCGTTGTTGGTTACATCGCTCTTGGTGCCAAACATGGAGAGGTCACGCCGGGCATGGAAACCATCAGCTGGGGTGCTGACGAACATAACAAGCGATGGGCCAAAGTGCCCGCAATCTATTTCATCAGGGAGAGATACGATGAACTCAAGGAATGAATCTGAAGTAGAAGTCCTGCCAGACAATAGCGCCGCCGACAGCCTGACGCCGCCCACGGTCATACCCGGCGACCGGGGGACGCTGCCCGTTGACGCCCGCCGAGTGCTGGTCCAGCTGCTGCGCGGGCCTTGCGTTGACGTGCGCCGGCATGCCAAGCTCTGGCCTGTCTTACTTCGCGACGAGGACGTGGTCACCTCCCGCCTTCATGACATCTTTCTGGAGCTGGTCATCGACCGAGACCAAGGCGTTGCGTTCACCCGGCAAATGTCGTTTGAACAAGTGGACATCCCGATTCTCTTGCGCAAAGCCCCCCTGACCTTCATCGAGTCGGTGTTGGTGCTTTACCTGCGACAACGCCTGACTCAAGCCGACGCCCAGGGTGACCGCGCGGTTGTCTCTAACCCGGAAATGCTGGAGCACATGAGCGTATTCGAGCGCCAGCCCAACCCTGACCACGCGAAGTTTGAAAAACAGTCGCTCAACGCCATCGAGAAGATGAAAACATTGAGCCTGCTGCACAAACTGCAGGGTGCCGATGAGCGCTACGAGGTCTCACCTACCCTGAAACTGCTCTTCTCAGCAGAAGACATTCAGGCGCTGAACAAGGTGTACATGACCATGGCGAGTAACAACTCGGATGCAAATGGCACTGATGAAGTCGTATCGGCCGACTAAGGACGGGCAGAAAACATGAAATCAATCGAACAATCCAGCCTCTTTCTGGACGGCGCCGAGGACCAGTTCCGGCTCAAGCGTATCCAGACCTTCAACTGGGGCACTTTTTCCGGAATTTTCACCTTTGAGATTCCCGATGAAGGCTACCTTTTTGTCGGACCTTCTGGGTCCGGCAAATCCACCGCGCTGGACGCCCATGCGGCCTTAATGACCCCGCCCAAATGGGTGGACTTTAACGTGGCCGCGCGCGAGGCTGAACGCAACGGCAAAGACCGCAATGTGATGACGTACATTCGTGGCGCCTGGTCACAGCAGACTGGAGACAACGGTGA
The DNA here is from genome assembly GCA_903905735.1 of uncultured beta proteobacterium. Taxonomy (GTDB): domain Bacteria; phylum Pseudomonadota; class Gammaproteobacteria; order Burkholderiales; family Burkholderiaceae_C; genus Rhodoferax. Next base: position 12,132 of record CAIVHU010000094.1, on the reverse strand, counting down.
ATATGCCGCCCAGTACTTGCGCACCGGGACCACCTGGTCAGCCATCACCGAGACCTACCGGAACCAGCAGGGGCGCTGCGTTGCGCTTGCTCAGGTCCTGTGGGTCAAGGGGAACTCCACCACGTCCACTGACGCCAAACGTGTCTACCTCATCCTTGACCGCCCCTTTGACGTGTCGGAACTGGAGTTCTTTGCAGAATCTGAATTTGACGTCCGCCGTTTCAAGCAAGAGCTTGCGGGCGCAACGGTCTGCCAGGAATTCAGCGTCTACCAAGAGAAATTCAGGCACCTGCTGGGTATCGACAACGAACGGGCGCTGCGTCTGCTGCACAAGACCCAGTCCGCCAAAAACCTGGGCGACCTCAATGTGTTCCTGCGTGACTTCATGCTCGATACGCCAGATACCTTTGCCATCGCTGACCGGTTGGTTAGCGAGTTCGGCGAGCTAAACGCCGCTCATCGCGCGGTCGTGGACGCACGCCGCCAAATCGAGACCTTGTCCCCTGCCCGCGAAGAGCACGTGCAAATGCAGTCGGCCAGTTTGCAGCGCCAAGACGTACTTTCAATCCAGACATCAGTTGGGCCCTACCGGGAGTACCAGCGCCGTCTTCTGCTCATTGAGCGTATCGTCGAGCAAGAGGTTGAAGAAGAGGGGGCGAAGCAGAAACTGCTGCAGCTCGAGGACATTGAGGGCCACGAAAGCGACAAGCTGGACAAGCTCAGGGCAAGCAAAGCAGGCATGGGCGGCACCTTGCTGGAGCAGTTGCAGCGGGAGCGCGAACAGGCTGAGAAGGAAAAGCCTGAGCGTCTGCGCAAGCGGGACCAGGCCAAGCACGCCTGTGACGCCATGGGCTGGGCCATGCCTGACGAAGTGGTCTGGTTCGTCCAGCGCGTGGAAGCCGCGAAACAATTTGTTCTCAAAGCTACCGAACTGCGCCAGACCCTGGAGTTACAGAAAGACGAGCTCAAGCGCATGAAACGCGAGGCTGAAGATAAGTTTGCCAGGGCCGCGGCGGAGGTGAAAGCGCTGCAGCGTCAACGCTCCAATATTCCGGCTAAGCTGCTCGACTTGCGGGAGGCGCTGGCCGACGACCTTGGGGTTCCGCCCGAGAAGCTACCGTTTGCCGGCGAGTTGCTGGAAGTAAACGCGGATGCCGCCGTATGGCGGGGTGCCATTGAACGTGTTATGAGCGGGTTTGCCCGGTCAATACTGGTGGACGAAAAGTATTACCGTTCGGTCTCCAGCTATCTCAATGCGCACAATATCGGTACGCATCTGAACTACTATCGTATGTTGCCCCAAACTATCGGGAACAGGACTTCGCACCCGCTATCTCTTGTCAGAAAGCTGAGCATCGCGCAGGGCCCCTGTGAGAAATGGCTAGGGGAAGAGCTTAAGCTGCACTTTGACATGGAGTGCGCTGAGAACATGCTTTCCTTCAGTGCTGCCACACGAGCGATAACCAAGGAAGGTTTGGTCAAGCGCAACAGCAGCCACCATGAGAAGAACGACCGTCATAACGTTTCTGACCGCAGCCAGTGGGTCATTGGCTTTGACAACAAGGAGAAGCTGGCGCTCTACATGGAAACGGCCCAAGCCCTCGCTGACGAGATTGGCGGGCTAACCACGGACCTCTCCAAGTTGAGCACAGAAGAGGACCTGCAAAACCAAAAGTTCATGCAATGCCAAACCTTGTCCAATATGTCTTGGTCAGAGGTCGATGTTGCATCACTGATTACTCGGGTGACTGATTTAGCCAAGCGCATCGAAGACGAGACAAAAGCTCGGCCGGACCTGGAGCGCATTGAAACCAAAATCATCGAGCAGAAGCGCAAATACGATGACGCGGTCAAGGCTCGAACGGCCGAGGAAGTCCGAAAAGGCGGGATTTCAACTGAGCTTCGCAAGTTGGAGGCTCGACTCGAAACCCTTGAGCGGTTGTTCCCCGGCTCTGACAAACCACCGGCATTCAGCGAACAGCTCGAGGCACGGTATCTCGTGGCATTGGCCCAAAAAAGTATCTGTACCCTGGAAAACATTGAGCAGGTCAGCTCGGCAGTTGACAAGGGGCTCGCCTCGGAGTCGAGCGCGGCCGAGTTGCGCATCTCGAACCTCCAGAACTCAATCACTCAACGTTTCGCCCAGTTCAACCGGGACTTCCCCGCCGAGAGCGGTGGGCTGGACGCGACCATGGCCAGTGCGGAGGACTACTTTGGCAGGCTCAAACGTCTGGAAACCGATGGACTCCCGCAGTATGAACAGCGTTTCCGGGATTTGTTGCAAGAACAAACTGGCCAGAACATCACCATGCTGACGACAAAACTGGGGCAGGAGCGCTCAGCGATTCGCGTACGAATGGAGCTTGTAAACGCGAGCCTTGAGACGGCACCTTTTAACCCCGGGACGCATCTGGTCATCGAAACAGCGGACAAAAATCTGGAAGAGGTTCGAAGCTTCAGCCATAGCCTGAAAGAGGCGCTCAGCCACACCTTCAGCGCCGAGCCATCGGGGGTGGAGCAGCGATTCATGGTGCTGGCGGCCCTGGTGAAACGCCTTGGCAGCCAGGAGACTGCTGACAAGAACTGGCGCAACCTGGTGCTCGATGTCCGCCAGCACGTCGAATTTGTGGCGCGCGAGCTGGACGCTGAAAAAGTGGAGGTTGAGGTGTACCGAAGTGGCGCCGGCAAATCAGGCGGACAACGCCAAAAACTGGCAGCGACCTGCTTGGCAGCCGCGCTGCGCTACCAGCTCGGTGGCCAAGACCGCGCGCTGCCCAGCTATTCCACCGTGGTCCTCGATGAGGCTTTCGACAAGGCGGACGCTGAATTCACGGCCATGGCCATGAACATCTTCAAGACTTTTGGGTTCCAGATGGTGGTGGCCACCCCGATGAAGTCCGTCATGACCCTTGAGCCCTTCATTGGCGGCGCCTGCTACATCCACATCAAAGACCGAAAGAAATCCGCTGCCATTCCTATTGACTACGACACCGTGACACAACGCTTGAAGTTAACGCAGGAACTGCCCCATGGCGAAGCTGCTCTCGCCTGAGGCCGCGCGCGACTTTCTGGTTCGCCGGTTCAACAACCAACATCAAGCCTGGCTGGCTGGCGTTGGTACTTGGCCGCTCCAAATCAGTCTGGGCACACCCGCGGAGAAAGACGCAATCGAAAATGCTACCGGGGTCCTTGCATGGGCATCGTCCTGGGCAGCCTGGAAGAATGTGGGCGAAGTCAGCCGAGAGGTGCGCAAGTGGGCGAGGCTGGGGACTCAAGAGCTTCCAGTTTTCCTCAGCATCTCAAGTCCGCAAGAGGTTGCCGTGCTTGTGGGCCAGGCCCCGCGCTGGAATCGAGCAAAAGAGCGGTATGCCCAATTGGTTTCAAAGTGGCCGCAACTGGCGGAAGGTGGCGCCCTCGCCGCTCACTTCAATGTTCTGGCGGACTACTCCGAAGTCGACTTCAGTCGTCTGGTCACAATGCTCGACTGGCTGGTGCGAAACCCAACGTCCAACGTCTATTTGCGCCAGTTACCCGTAGAGGGCCTCGACACAAAGTGGGCAGAGCAGCGAACCGGCATCATCACTGGATTACTCAAGGTCATCAGGCAAGACAAAGGGGACGGCAATTTTCATGAGGTCTGTGGATTGCTGCGACCACCACATCGAATCCGAATACGACTGCTTTGCTCCGAACTCAGACAGCTCGTCGGAGGCCTCCATGATTTTGAAGCTCCGGCGCAAGACATCGCTGCCCTACAAATCCGTCCGCAGGCGGTCGTCATCGTGGAAAACCTGGCCACCGGCATGGCGTTGCCCGACATTGCAGGCACAGTTGGAATCATGAAGTTGGGGAACGCCGTCAGCGCATTGGCGACCATTCCATGGCTGCAGGACGTCAACGCCGTCTACTGGGGAGACATTGACACTCACGGATTCGCCATACTTGACCGAGCGCGCAAGGCCCTCCCGCAACTGCGCTCGGTGCTGATGGACGAAGCAACAACGCTTTGTCACCAAAACCTCTGGGGTACTGAGCCCGCGCAAACATCCAATTTCGCGCTTGAGCACCTGAATGAGGCCGAGCAAGCTGTTTATACGGCGCTAAAAACAAACCTTTGGGGGCAAAAAGTGCGACTTGAGCAGGAGCGGCTGCAATGGGAGAGCGCAATGCAAACGCTATTGACGGCTCTGGCTGAGGGCGGTAGTAGGCAGTAGCGTCAACCGGATGTGGCTGACTGGATTCGGTCGGTTTCCAACGATAGGGGGCCCCCCTTCACGCGGTTTAGCAATCCGGCTAATTCATGGCTATCGCTAAGCAAATTCACGCTTCGTTAGCTTTGCCAGTTCCTCGTCATAAAAATTCTTTGGTGGCTCAAAAAAAGAAAAGCGTCTCAACAGCGGATTCACTATTTTGGCTATCACGCGGGGAAGCGTTGCGTCAATCTCATCCGTGTCAAGTTCGAGTTCCTTCCTGAAATTGGGTTCACGTGCGATGTGGTCTTCCAGCATCAATCGACGGTTCCCTTGACTGAAAAGCTTACGACCATTGAGGCCAGACCATTCAACAATCAGTTGAATCTTGAACGGGCCCTGCGCCATATGGGCTCCAATTTCTCGGACTCGAAGCAAAAACTCCGCGACACGCCAAGCAGGCAGTGTCAGCTCAATACCGGTTCCTGCCGCCAGCCCACCCAGTGACTCCGTGATTTCTGGAGAGTCTTCTTGGTGGCCCCGGACCAAGGTAATCAAGCCGTTTGAGGACAAACGCCAAAAATCGGCGTGAGCGGTATCGCGGGCCTCGTCTCGAGCAAGCCAACATTCAATGGTATTGTCATCAACAAGGTAGGGGGCTAATTCCGGTCGCGAAAATACATGCAGAGGCGACCATCCTGTATATCGCCGCAGCTTAGAAACGAGGTCCAGAAGGTCCGTGGGCGTCAGTTCCTTTATGTCCCCGACAATTCGTGCGGACAGCACATACCGTCCATGCTCAAATCGGGCGCAGTCCCCAGGCGGAAGGGTCGTCATCTGTAGCTCTTCCAGTCTGTGCACCGCATTGTCCCGGAACGCCAATAACTCAGCAAATGGACTTTTTGCCACGTTAAGCCCTCCGCTCACGACCCCACCCCCTGCGCCAAGTAAGTTGGAGATAGTCGTAAGCAGCTCCTCTCGTTGACTCAACAAGCATTTTTGAAGCATAGCTTCCCACTCAGCGCCTGTCTGTGGTGGACTGCTTTCTGGGCCAAGCCTGCGGATGTAGTAAGTGTCAACTTTTGCACTTTTCCCTCCGTCGGGAGAATCCGCTTTACATCTCACCGGAACCTTGGCGCCCCCGGGAACGACGACCACAGGGAAATCTTCCCCAGTAACAGGGTGTGTCACGACATGAGACATGCAGTGGAACGCTGGCTCAGCGTACTTCTTAACAATATTGTTGAAGTAATCGGTACTGAACCCAGCCAAGTCAGGTGGCCGGTTAGGGTCCGGCACTGCGGGGTGCTCATCCTTGAAACCAATTATCAAATACCCGCCCCCGTGGTTCCGGAGCGCTAGCAGCTCTTTAGCAAATTTTCCTTGAACCGACCTATCAGCAGGGTCCATCCACTGCTTCAGCTCGATATCCAAGTCTTCACGCGGAAAACGTACTAGCTCTTCCAGCTCATCGTTCATCTCAAGTCACCCTGTTTCTTATTGGTTGTCATGTAGCCACGCTCCGCTGCCTGTAGGCAGTTCGTTTATCTGGATAGGCTTCAGCGTTGCCATCATGCCGGTATTGTGCCCACCCCTCTGGGAGAAATATTCGTTAGTGGCACGAAAGGAGCACCACAGAATCAGGCGTGGACACTTTTTGAGTCAGATATAAATGCTCGTACCTATATACTTTGCAAGGAGCCTTACTGCAGGCTTGCCCGCCCACAAGGCGAAGTCGGTTTCGACGGCACGTAATTGAACGAGCATTGGTTTGACCTTCAAATGGTCACTGCAGGCTCGGTGTGTGGGCGCATCGAAGCCTCTGTGACCGTGGAGCCAAACTATTTTGAATACCTCGTACACCCTTGCTCAACTTGAGCAATTTCGTCGCGATGCCAAGCGCATCGCAAAGCAAAACACCATTTCCCACAATGAGGCGCTCGACAGAGTTGCCGCAAGTGAAGGTTGGGCAAACTGGTCACTTCTCGCGAAGCATAAACGGCCGGACAAGTCATCACTTGACACTGTTGCCGACCCGACCGCTAAACCCTGCAACACTGCTAAGCCGGTTGTGCCCAAGCCAGTTGACACTCGTATCCGTTACTACCTCCATGGTGACCAGAACGAGCAGGATTCATCAAAGTATTACTGCGCCCGGTGCGACCTATCTGTGGATGCGGCACATTTCGGCAACGACCACCCCGAAGGCAATGAAGAGCGATTCTTGTCTTCATTGGCGCGCTGGACCCGGCGAGAGCAGGAGGAACCCACCGGTATGCGTCGTCCAGCGGACGCGCCGAACTTGTTGGCGGCAAAAGCGTTGGCTGCAAATGCTGCCTACGAAGCATCCAGAAGTGAGTTTCATCGCTGGATTGAACGACAAAAAGACAGAGACGACGCAAGGGGTGACTTGGCATCCGACATTTGGCGCGACCGAAAATTCCCTGTCGGCGCAAGCACTCTTGCAGAAGTTCAGCGGCACCTCGAACTACGGGGCGCGGCTTCGGAAGCTATTAAAGCGCTGAAACGTGCCTGGGTTGCCTTTCTGAAGTCAACCGCGTCCGCCGGCGGCACCCCTCCAGTTGGGCCGACGGTTCGAGCGTTGTAACAAGAAAGTGTCTAATCGAGGTTCAAACGGGGTGCGTGTGACACCTCCAATTGCATGGTGCTTTCCTATGCACAGGGGAGGGGCACCTCAGCAAGGGGCCGCGTTGGGCGGGAAAGCGTTGTGGGGTAGCTCTTGCGATGGCGAACGCTAGGTCGTGGTGATTGCAGTGGCTTACGGCACCGGTGGCAGTTTTGTCTTCGGTTGAGGTTGCGACCCTGTAACTGATTCACGCTTTTGAACTCGTAAGGGCTACCAGGCCCATTCCTGGTTTATGCGCGAGACATCGGGGCCCGTCGCGGGGCCTTTCGTTGCATTCAATTTGCCATAGAACGAATCATATGTCGCATTGACGCTCGGGAATATTAGCTGGGTAACTCCATGGTCTTCGGAAAGATACCGCCGAAGCGCCCACGTCAGGTCGGCGCCATGCGGGGTCAACTCGGGCAAGAGGTGGACGGCAAACGCGCTAAGTCTTGCTACTTCAGGAGCATCTGAATAGATTTTAAGAATCTCTATGGCACCCAGCTGAACGTTGTTCACTACGACTCTTATGTCAAGCTGCGTACTGCGGTCGGTGCCGAGGTTAGGGGGTGTCTTTTCAACAAGTGCTCGTAAGTGCCCAACGGGGTTCGCGTTGAAGGCTTTCCATGCAGCCTCTCGGCTGGATAAAGTGGTTTTGGCACCGCAACGACAGATGAGTTCGCGAATAGACATGAGACAGGCTCCAAGGTAATTGCCTGTATAGCCATATAGCCATTCAGCTCAAAACGTCGTGGTTACGCATCGTCCAAGGTTTTCTTATGAAACCAGTTCTGGGCAAAAGTGACGCAATCTTTCATTCGCCGCTTACAGGAGGAGGCAGTCCTTTATCGACACAAGGTGACATTGGCGCGATGTACCGCAATCGGGAAACCCTGGGTCTGGTGGCTCGCGCCCAGGTGCATACACAAAGCTCCACCCTTTCGGAGCCGACGTGAGCCCTCTGGCTACTATCGGTATCAGCTTCCAAGCACACAGTAATGACTCGACCCGCACTCTCACTCGTCCTGCTCTCGTTCCTGCTAGCGATGAACCTCGCCCACGCAAAATCCTCGGCAACGGCTGCGCTTGAGCAGCTGCTCAAGGCAGACTTCACCGTGGACAGCGTTTCCCGGCAAGGGCGGGTCGCATACTCTGACGGCAAAACAACGGTTGGGGACGGTGAAGAGTCGATGCCAAGAGCGACCTGGGACCCACTTGACGACACCTTGGCAGTTACCGTGGACATTGGAGTGCCGACATGCCAAGAGGCTGCGCTGAATACGACTAACTGTGACGTTTCATTTAGGGTGCTGGCCGAGACTAACGGGCTTACGGGCATGGATAACTTTGGGCTTCCCGCGCGGCGACTGGTAGTGCTCAACACACCCAAACAAGTCGTTGTCCACTATCGACTTGTTCGACAAGCCGAAGTGTGGCTTGTATTGGACCCACCAAAGCCCTTTGTTTCTGGCCAAGCACTTGTACAGAAGCTCTCAGCCGAAGCGCACCACACTGAAGAGACTTTGAGGGTTGCCAAGCCAGTCAGCAGCGCCTGGAAGGACGACCGCAAGCGCTGGATGTCGTACTTTCTGGAGGAGGCTGAAAAGCTGAGGCATATGCGGGAGCCAGAAAGCGAAGTTCGTCCATGACCCGGCAGACATAAAGGCCGAACCGCGGCGTATTTGCAGTTGTATTCCCGAGACCCGTCTGACCAGCCCTTTTTACGCAAGGGGCGGCTTCTCTAGGGAAATAGCTATCCTCTTTTCCAGCGCCGTTACTGGCGCCGCGTGCCGCTACGGGGCGGCTATGTTTGGACGGGTGCTAACGGTGGCACCAGCCCCAATTTCTTGTTAACAAATTGTGGCCCCGACACCCAATCTTGCCACCCTCGTAGGTCGGCGCCTGCGTAGCGGCCGGCAACACGCTCGGGTCGCCGGTGCCAAAAGCCGTCTTGACCTGGCTCGGCGTGCAAAACACTGGCAGCTTGAGTGCTTGCGGCAGCACTGGTGCCGTTCGCGGAACCGGCCTCACCGTGACTGCCCTCGCCCCCTATCCCGCTGTCCTCCCCTCCCCACAAGTCCTCCGCCAACACTTTCCAGCAAAGCCCCTGAAACAGGTCCGCGCGCGGCTGGCCGAGCTCGATTACCTTCGGATTGCCCGTCGCAGTGCGCGCTGGAACCCACACATGGGCCACGGCTACCGCAACGCTTTGTTTTGCCTCGGCAGCCATCGTCACCAATGCTTTGGCCCGGTCCAGCCACACCCACTGCTGGGCATGGTGGGCAAACCTCTTGGGTGTTGTCGCACAACCGGCCTTGCCACGGCTTTTCCACGCCGTGGCCACGGTCATGCCAATGTAAATCTGAAGCCACGCTGGTGGGCTGCGCCGCCGCAAAATTTGAGCTGCGTCGGGGCCTTGCATGAAAACAAGCGGGGTCAGGGCAGCTATCGCCTCAGGGGACAGCGATAGGCTTGGCCCGGTGGGCTTGACCGGAGTCAGCGGGACGAACCCAACATTGTTGTCCGCAAAGAGGACCAGTCGCTTCGGCAGGTGGACTACACGTTTGGGCACAAATTTTCTAAATATCGGGTTAAACGCTTGGAGCGGCGCGCTGGCATATTTGCCTCGCAACTCGAGGGCGCGCACCGCGAAGGGTCCGGAGCCGAACCCTCGACTTAAAATAAGTAAACACCCTCGATGCTCCTAGTGTGTGGCCCTGGACAACGGAATGCGCCCAAAAATACTAAAACTGATATACCTCTTGCTTGCACCCCTGATTGTTATCAGTGCCGCAGCTTGTTCAAAGCAGCCATACGCCACCATCAGGTACTCGCCAAACAGCGACCCCTCAATAGAGCTGAAGCAAGTTGGCAGCACCTGGAGCATTACTGTTGACAAAAAAGACGTTACCAGTACTGTGGGCCTTGAAGTTAAGCTAGACCCACAAGTTGGTCAAGGCAATTTAAATGTCTTGCTGACAAAGGCAACCGTGAAAGGGCTTCCTCCAAATTTCTCGTTGCAGGAGACTACGGGGCTGGCTACCCAGTGCCTGCAGTGCCCCGAAAACTTTAGAAGTTGGACCAGAACTGCCTCCAAAGAGACACTCTAACCGCTTGAGACCAATCGTCTGAAACTGCCAGCGATTTAATTCGCTCGTTTGATATATGGGTAGGGAGTGAACTTTTAGTGACCCTCCCTACCCAAGTTTGGGTGCCGCCATAAGCGTCAAAAGACCCATCGGGCTGTGCGTCCCCGTACAGCAGAAGGATACATTGCTCCTGCCGGCTTGCACTTGGGCTTAACTCGGAAAGGTTTCCGCCCTGAACGACTGCTGCAAGCTTCATACAGTCAAAGTTCGCCTTATTGGACGAGTCATGCGTCAGCTCTACGATATACGGCTTATGCGGGAACCCTTGCAAAGCTGCGGCATCGCTTAGCGCCATACCTACTGTCAATCCGAGAGCGAAAATCAATGACGAGGCAGTTGCGGTTTTTGGGGTCATGCGGAGGTAAGAATTGACTAAGACAGCGGGTATAGCCGTGCCAATTTAGCCAAGGTCCTGCCAGTTCGGCTATACCGCGTCTTCGCGGGTCAAGCTGGACAGCCAAACAAACCAGATACCTGAAACGGACAGCCTAGCCGAGCAGATTCCTGAATTGGACAGCCTAGTGCGCCGGATGCCTGAATGGACAGCAGCACCCCGATTTCGCCCCCTGCACCGTGCCCGCGCGCCAACAGATGCCTGAACGTCGCTCAGGCATTCGCCTTTCTCGAAAATTTATTCGATTGAAATCAATGAGTTGGCGGCAATACCTCTAAATCACCAGATGGCTGGCTCACCACCCGAAAAGCCCGTGAAAACCGCGCTACGCTGGGCGCACGCTTCAAGGTCCTGCTGGCAGACGCCGGACTGAACCCCGAACAGGCGGGGAAACTTCTTCACGTCACGCCTCGCACCATACGGTACTGGATTTCCGGCAAGGTGCTGGTGCCGTATGCCGCTTACAAGCTGGTGCGCATCATGCGGCTGTTTGAGCTGCCCGGTGAAGGCTGGCAAGGCTGGCATATGCACTCGGGGCGCTTGTGGTCGCCTGAGGGCTATGGCTTCAAACCTGATGACTCGGATTGGTGGTCGCTGCTTGTGCGTCGGGCCACCGGATACAGCCGTGTGCTCGATCGCAATTACCAACTCGATATCGCCCTGCAACGCTTGCAAGGGACGGGAGATGCGGCTGAGACGACGCACGCGGCCAGCATCGCGGGCGCGGGCGGTGGCGCTGCCGCGTCTCCGTCCGACGAAGTCGGACGGGCGGCGAAGCCGACCGGCCCTAATTTATTACTAGAACACTTTAGAACACGGTTAATGGGCAGCGATTTTTTTTGCCCCCCCGTTTCATTGGGAAAACGTCCTGTTTTGCCAGCTACAAAAAAAGTAGCACCCGTTTCCCAACATTCCACCATATGAAAACGCACCAAAAAGGAACCATGTCATGAAAGCTAGCCAAATCAGTAAAGCCCTGTCGTCTGATCGTTCGGTCTGCATGGTGCAGGGTCGCGGTCGTGAGGCCCGGGACGGTAAGGGGGTCGTCCAATATGAATTGATCGGGTGGGATACCCCGTCGCCCCGGATGGTCAAGCGCCCTACGCTGCTCGGTAGCCTGCTGGCCCGGGTCGGTGCCCTGCCCGTCCTGCCCCAGTCTGAGAAAAAGCGGGGGCGGGGTCGTCCTCGCAAGTCTCCACCTGGTGAGTTGTGTAAAGAAGGGGGTCAGTCATGAGCGCCCTACTTGCTGCCGTGGATGCCTTGAATGCTCGGCTGGTGGATGCATGGGCCATTGGTGAGGCGCTGGGTCATGCAGGGGGCGATAACCCTCCGGCGTGGGTGTCGGTGTACCAAAGTCAGATAGAGGCCATCCGTGAGGCATCTGAGGTGCTCGAAACCCTGACAAGGGGTATCGGGGGCGTAGCCCCTGATATAGCGAAGCGTAACGGTATTGAGGGGGTGGAACGGTGAAACAAATCTCACATAGTGAGTTTGTCCATGACGCGCGTGTTATGTGGATAAGTCAAAAGGCGTTATTCCGTCGCCCTAAAAAACAAATCTCTATTTATACTCAAATGAAAGGATTTCCATGAATATCAAACCCGCAAAGAATATACATCGTATCTACTACGATAAGCTTGTAATCGTAACATAAATACACATTAATCAATGTCCGACATTAATATCATTTATAATATATACTCCAATACATCTGGAGTTTCAATTGGCAAAGAAAGCAACGTTAACTTTATTCCCGCAAGAGCGGCTGCG
>CAIVHU010000093.1 GCA_903905735.1 uncultured beta proteobacterium | reverse complement strand
GCTACAAAATGCTCGAAAAATAGTGAACAGAAAATCCAATGAAATCATTGACTTACTGAAAACCAACTACGCCAGTGCTCGTTTTCCAACCGCCACTTATTGCACTGAAAACGAGAGGACCCCTGTTGCCACGGTCATCGCTGCGAAAAGCATGACCAAACCGTGTGGGCATGAAATCCGGGTGGTTCACATACCGACCGGTGAAGTGATTTTTCGAAAAACAAAAGAATGCCCAGAATGTGCTGGTGACGATTTGTAAGGATGGTCCGAGCGTGGTGACCAGCCTTCCAGGCACCATTGGGACTGGCGTGGGACGGGTTCACTTGGGACAGTCCTGCATTCATACTTTGAAACCGCTTGAACTCAGGTCTCGCCTGGCTCATAGACAATTTCTTTACTGAACAGCGATATGGCAGCCAATCCAACGTTTTTCGTGTCGATATAAGCGTACCGGGCAACGGCAGCAGCTCCAAGAACAGGCAGAAACCTTGCGACCGACTTGCCCAGGACCCGTTGCGCGATTTTGATGCCCAACATCCCCACGGCCTTTTGTATCCACTGCAGACTTCTCGGGTGAACAATATAGCGTTCGCCCACTTGCACAACAAAGTCCCCCGCCACATGAGCTGCTGAGTGCTTGAACAAGCACCAAATCATCTGCTCCTTGCCAAGCGTTCCAGTTTTGCCATAGACGGCGGCGATGTCTGCCACCAGTTGGGCCTGCACTCGCCAGATGGCATACATATCGGGCAATATAGTCAGTAGCCCGAGTGGGCCTGGTACCAGTGCAGCACCGCCGGAAATGCCGGCGGTCGTTGTGGACGCCTTCTTGATGAGTTCCGTGGAACGGACGTCCGGTGTTGGTGAAAGTCGTTCTTCGGATTGAGGAATCGACACAATCACGTCCATCAGCATGCCCGTGACTTGTGCCTCAGCCAGCGACCGGGCCGGTTTCTCTGAGGCTTTGTTCATGGCCAATGACGGTACCAGAGTAGCCGGATTTCGTTCAGCAAGTTGCACTCATTGAAAGCCACGTGTTACGCCTTGACTGGTGGATTGGCTCGGTACAGGCCTTGCCTCTCCAGCATCCAGCCCGGGTATTCCGGCGGGAGACTGCTGACATCGTCCAATGCTTTCAAGTCCTCTGAAGTCAGCTCCAGCTTGGAGGCTCCCAAGTTGTCTGCGAGCTGTTCGGTTGTCTTGGCACCCATAATCACGGTGGTCACCTGTGGACGGCTGAGCAGCCAGGCCAAGGCCACCCGTGCCACGGACACCTGATGGCGCTCAGCGATGGGGCGCATCACATCCACCACGGCAAAGGCGCGTGGCTTGTCTACGACAGGAAAGTCGAAAGTTGCACGGCGAGACCCCGACGGTCCTTGTCCGTCTGGCGTGAATTTTCCGCTGAGTAGCCCTCCCGCCAAGGGACTCCAGACCATCAGACCCAACTGCTGGTCCTGTAACAGCGGAATGACTTCGCGCTCCAGGTCACGTCCAGCCACGGTGTAATAGGCTTGGACGCTTTCGAACCGGGCCCAGTGGTTTTCTTTGGAAATCGCCAAACCCTTCATGATTTGCCAAGCAGCCATGTTGCATAGCCCGATGTAGCGCACCTTGCCGGAGCGCACCATGTCGTTCAGCGTCGACAAGACCTCATCGAGCGGCATCACCGGGTCATAGCCATGCAGCTGATAGAGGTCGATGTGGTCAAGCTGAAGTCGCTTCAGACTCGCATCCAGCTCATTCATCAGGTGGTACCTGGATTGACCGCAGGCATTGGCTTTGGTTTCACTCATCGGGCCAAAGGCTTTGGTGGCCACCACAATCTCATCGCGCGGGAGGCCCAGCTTTTTGATGGCCTGACCTGTGAGCGTCTCTGACATACCCATAGCGTAGACATTGGCGGTGTCGATGAAGTTGACGCCTGCATCAAACGCCTGCTTGACCATCGAGTTGACGGCATCCTGTCCCAAGCCTCCCATGACTTTCCAGAACCCCTGGTCGCCAAATGTCATGGTGCCCAGGCACATTTCAGATACATAGAGGCCGGTGCGGCCGAGAAGTCGGTATTTCATGGAAGTCTCTCAAAGTTGATATTACCGACAGAAATTTAACAGCTCGGACTATTCCTGTCAGGACGATGGGGCACATAGCACCGCCGTCCGTCTGGTCACCAAGTCGTCGCCCGAGGAAAACCGGCCAGAAACCAGTGTTACCACCGTTACCCCGTTCTCAGTGCATAGACAAGCGTCCTTATCCGCCCCATCCACGACTTGGAAGTTCAAATGTCACGGTGCCACAACCCGCAGTTGAAGCAGACGCTTGCTTCTG
>CAIVHU010000092.1 GCA_903905735.1 uncultured beta proteobacterium | reverse complement strand
GGTAGCTCAGTGGTTGGGGCATGCGCCGCAGAGTATTGCGAATCGGACGAGAACGCAAGCAAAAAAAACGGACTGGACCAAAAATCCAACGCCCTCAGCAAAAAAACTTCAGTTTGGCAGGCTTACCGGAAGGACACGGTGTTGCTGGTGGCATCAGCGGGTTCCGGCAAAACCTCAACCATGGTGGCCAAAGCGGGTTATGCGCTCAAGAACGGCTACTTTGAAGCTGACCGGATGCTGCTTCTGGCATTCAACAGTGACGCGGCGGCGGAATTGCGCCAACGCATCAAGGACCGGCTCGGGCCATTGGGTCTGGCAGCCGACAAAGTGGTGACCAAGACCTTCCATGCCTTTGGTCTGGAGGTGATTGGACTGGCGACAGGCAAACGCCCGACCGTAGCGCCCTGGGTGGAAAACGGTCAGGCCCTGGAACAACTGCTGATCATCGTTGATGAGCTGAAGGACCGTGACCTGGGATTTCGGGTGTCGTGGGACTTGTTTCGTGTTGTTCTGGGCCAGGATTTGCCCAAGTTTGGCCAAGAAGCGGAATCACCCGACGCCTGGAACCGTGACACCAAGAAGAGCGGCTTCTGGACCCTCAACAACGAAATTGTGAAAAGCCGGGGTGAGCAGTTGATTGCCAACTGGTTGTTCTACAACGGCGTCCACTACGTTTATGAGTGTCCCTATGAGGTGGACACCGCCGACCCTCAACACCGTCAATACCAACCAGATTTTTTCTTACCCAATGCCAACGCTTACCTGGAGCACTGGGCGCTGGATGCCAACGGTGAGCCGCCGCCCGAGTTTGTCGGCTACAAGGAAGGCATGGTGTGGAAAAAACAGGTCCATGCCACCAACGGCACCAAGTTGCTGGAAACCACGATGGCGGAGCTATGGTCAGGCAATGCCTTTCAATATCTGGAGACCCAGCTTGAAAAACTGGGTGTCACGCTGGACCCCAATCCCGACCGACCGACATCCGGGCGCAAACCCATCGAAAACCCGCGACTTGTCAGGACGTTCCGCTCCTTCATGACGCACGCCAAAAGCAATCGCCTTGACCTGGCAGCCCTCAAGAAACGGCTGAATTCCGGGGTTGCAGGTGACTTCCAGTTCAGACACGCGATGTTCCTGGGTCTATTCGAGAAGGTTTGGACCGAGTGGGAAGCCCAACTGACCCGCGACAGCTACATCGACTTCGAGGACATGCTCAATCTCGCCACCGACTGCGTCGAACAGGGCCAATGGCAAAGCCCGTACGATCTGGTGATGGTCGATGAGTTCCAGGACGCCAGCCTGGCCAGAGCACGGCTGGTGGCCGGTCTGGTGAACGGCCCGGACAAGTACCTGTTTGCCGTGGGTGACGACTGGCAGAGCATCAACCGCTTTGCCGGTGCTGACCTGGCGGTCATGACGGATTTCGAGCAGCGTTTTGGTCGTGCGGTGAAACTCAAGCTGGAAACCACCTTTCGGTGCCCACAGTCGCTGTGTGACATCAGCAGCACCTTCGTCCAGAAGAACCCCAAGCAGCTTCATAAAGCCGTTCGCTCATCAAAGCCAAACCTCGCGGACCCCGTTCATATCCTCTGCGTTGAGGAGGAAGCACAAATTCAGGCCGCAGTGGCCATGCGCCTGAACGAGCTGGCCCAAGTTGTCACAGGTACAGGCCGACAAACGAAGGTGCTGGTGCTGGGGCGGTATCAGAAAGACCAGGCCTACCTCCCTGACTGGCATGGCCCACTCGATCTGGAATTCATCACGGTTCATTCGTCCAAGGGGCTCGAAGCTGACCACATCATCCTGCCCAGAATGACATCTGAAACACAGGGGTTTCCAAGCCGGGTTGTCGATGACCCGGTGTTGCTCTTGGCCATGCCCAGCGGGGATGCCTTTGAATATGCGGAAGAACGACGGCTCTTTTACGTCGCGCTCACCAGAGCGCGGGCCACGGTGACGCTCATCACCATCGCGCACAAAGAATCCCCGTTCATCACCGAGCTGATGCGGGAGCACCAGATTTCGATGCGTATGAGTGACGGAACCCAAGACTTCCGAGAGCTCTGTCCTGTCTGCGGCGACGGCTTCATCGTGCCAAAGAAGGGCAGGCATGGAAGTTTTCTGGGCTGTACAGGTTATCCCAAGTGCAAGCACACCAGAAACATTGCCCAAGGGTAAAGCAGACTCCACAAAAGGTGAAGATTCTGGGGCATGGCATTGGCTGACTGGCTGGACGACCACGTAAGTTGTAAAGTGTCAGAAATTGAATCAGAATTCTGCCATTCTGGACACTCCACCATCAAGACCTTAGCTAAACAGCTGCTTGAGCACGCTTCCCAGCTGCCAGAGGGCACGCCTTTGGCCGCCAAAGAACTACTGCATCTGGGCAATCGAGCGGCCATCGATCAAGTATTGTCCCGCCTGGTGACGCGCGGCACCCTGCTGCGCGCCGGGCGAGGCATCTACGTCCTGCCCGTCGAAAGTCGCTTTGGAGCACGCGCGCCCTCCACCCTCAGTTTGATCGAGGGTTTGGCAAACCAACGCGGAGAGACCATCGTGCCGCATGGCGGCGCCGCTGCCAACGCGCTGGGGCTGACAACTCAGGTGCCTATGCGAGCGGTCTATCTCACGTCCGGGCGAAGTCGTCTGTTGAAGCTGGGTGCGCAGATGATCGAGTTGCGACACGCGCCGATCTGGCAATTGATCCTGCCTGGACGAGCCGCCGGTGACGTCGTGCGGGCGCTGGCCTGGCTGGGTCCAGAAAAAGCCGGTGATGCCCTGCGTAAGCTGTGCGCCAAAATGCCAGCCTCGGAACTACAGGAGGTCGCGTCAGCGCGTGCACGACTGCCGACATGGATGGCCCAAGAGGTCAGCGCTTTGGTGGCGCATGGCTGAGTTCTTCCAGTTCTCCAGCGCCGACCGGCTGGAAGCGTTCAATACGGCGGCCGACACCTCCGGCATGTCACCACACTTGTTGGAAAAAGACATTTGGCTGGTCTGGTCATTGCGGCACCACTTTTCTGGGCCCCACGCTGAGCACCTCATCTCCAAGGGCAGCACCTCCTTGTTCAAGGTAGGTGTTGTGATCAACCTTATTGGCGTCGGTACCGATTTGACGCAGGCATGATCAGAATGGCTACTGCGCGCGCAATTGGGCGGCAGCGGCCAACGCCAGGCAGGCCGACGAAATACCATTTCGAAGGTCTTTTCTTGCCATCAATCGCATGGGAGATGAAGTCCGAAGGCTTCCCTTGGCATGAGTTGGAAAATGGGCCAAAGGAACTTGGCACACTTTTCCGAAACATCAGGAGGCAAGACGTCGATCCCAGAGACTCACTGCGCAGTGTCTTGTCAAAGGTCCAGGAAGCGTTGCCATCAAACACGGCTGCGCAATTCCAAGCGGCCGCCCAGGCGGTCAAAGACGGGAAGTTCACTGATGATCTGCTGGCCCAATTGCCAGGGAACTGGGCTTGTTTTCGCATGGGCGCGCTCGACGTGAATTCCCCATATTTCAATGAATACGTGCTGGTTGAAGCTGAAAGCAAAGCCGCCGACGCAGCGCTCCATGAAGGCAACTATCGCCATGCAGCAGAGCTGGTCCAAAACAATGAACGTCTGCGCCGATATTGGAATGAAGAGAACATCAAAGGTCTGGCCAGTGCCACAACGCCCGCTGAAACGTTGCGTCCGCGCTTGCGCGCCTGGCTTCAACTGCAGGTCGATGTGCTGGCAAAGTGGTCAACACAGGACCCGGTCGCGCTGCAGACACAGCGTGACTGCGGTAGCCTGGAAAGCTTGCTCACCGGCCTGCGTGATGAGGCCCAAGCGGCACCTGGCGCCATGTGGCTTCGAGCGATGACGCGATTGACCAAGGCCCACTCACTCACCGGGATGCTCGCCTTGGTTCGCAAAGAAACCGATGTCAGCGCCCTTCCCAGTGAGGCGACCATCAAGCGATGGAGTCGTGGCAGCCTTTTTCCAGTACCCTCACAGAAACTGGAAAAATTCGTACAGCGGGTGAGTCGCCGGGCTGCGATTGCCGACCAGAACCTGTCCTATGCCGGTGCTTTTGAATCGGTGCGATGCTACTACTGGGCGGCGCAGCGATTTAACTCGGCGCTCTGGTTCGCCACACTGTTCCATAGCGGCACCGGCTCACCAGAGCGCGAAGATGGCGTTCACGCCCCAAGCACTTGGCTCAGGGCGGAATTCAAACGACTGCAGAAATTGCACGCGCAGTAGCCTTCATCCGCAGAGACCTGTGGCTATTTCGATGCAGGGTTGGTGCTGCGATTTCCGCCTGACGGCACATGTGGAACGGTGCTTGGCCAACCACCTGCGTTACCAGGTCCTTTGCCTTGGCCAGCACCGCCCCGTGGAGCGGTTGCCGGTCGGCTGGTAGTTGGGCCGGATTTAGATGACGTGGACTTGCTCATGATGGACTCCTGAAATCACGGCAACATCGCCGTAGAACAGGATTTTGTTGGTCGTTGGCGATCAATCTGGGATCACATTTTCGGCGCATGATGGGGTCAATAGAAAAAGCTGTTTGGGCCAACACTGGTTTGACCCAATCTGCCAATTTCCGTTGAGCCAGCCCCCGACCCGTGTCAGCATCGCGCCCCCGAGATTTCAGCCACTTTGCATTGAGGCAGTCAACAACGGCACTTGGGACCCATAGTTCGCCGGTCGAAACACCCGACCATGGTTTTCAAACTCGAACATCACTCTGCTCATTTGGATGAGGTACGTCAGGCGGGTGCGAAATGTCTGGGGTTCCTGCATGTCCCACAGCCCCAAAGCAACCACCGCGTCCTGAAGCCAACCATCAAGTTCAGGCTGCATGCGCCACTTGGAAACCTGAAGGTCAGGCTGTACTTTGGCCAGATACGCCTTCAACACATCACGCCCATACACAGTGCGCAGCAGCCAATGCCTGGATACACCCACTGTGTTCAGAGGTGCCAATGATGACTGCCCATCAAACACGACACCGTCAAATACGCCCTGGGCATGCTGGCGGAAATTCGCGCGCCTCCAATTTGGGCCAAGACCCGAACCAGCTTTGAAATGAGGGTCTGCCAGGGGCGAATCCTGCGTTTCGCAGCGCGCCTCCTGCATGTCGGCCAACAGCCCAGGCGAGAGGTCGCCTGCCAATTCGTCCATATCCAATGTCACCACGTGTGCCATGTTGACCTCCATATATTTGCTTGATTTGGTGAAATTTGCTGCGGTCAGCTTCTCACCATTGGCGCAGTTTTCAAGTGACCGTTCGAAACGACTCACCCAATAACGCATTGGAGCGCCCGCTCCAGATCCCCCCGCCCCACGGCAATCGGATGGACACGCCGGGCAATGGCGGCATTCAACGCGGCCTGCATCACACCTTCGGCGTTGGCAATACTCAGCTCGCCAATTGTTTGGGCGACCTCCGAGGCGCTCAGACGGTCCGCCAGAACAACCTGGCGCTCGCCAAGCCAGTTGGCGACATAGGCGTCGATCTGGGCGGGTGAGGGCAACTCGAACGGGATTTTCTCGGTAAAGCGGCCACCGCGCAGCAATGCCGGGTCGATCATGTCGGGGTTGTTGGTGGCTGCGACCCAGACCACGTCCTTGACCCGGTCATTGACCCCATCCATCAGGGTGAGCAGCTTGTTGGTGGCTTCGGTCCCAGATGAAAAGTCCCGGCTTCTGAGCAGTTCATCCGCCTCGTCAATGAAGATCAGGCACGGCCGCAGTTCACGGGCTTTGGCATAAGTCGCCTCCAGCAGCGTGGGCGCGCGC
Source organism: uncultured beta proteobacterium (assembly GCA_903905735.1). GTDB lineage: Bacteria > Pseudomonadota > Gammaproteobacteria > Burkholderiales > Burkholderiaceae_C > Rhodoferax. Next base: position 13,582 of record CAIVHU010000092.1, on the reverse strand, counting down.
GCCATGTCGGCACCTGTGACCGGCAGGAATCCCCAATCGATTTCGCGCGCGATGGCTTTGGCCGTCGCCGTCTTGCCGGTACCCGGTGGTCCAGAGAACAAGACACCCGTGGGTAAGGTGCCCCCATGGATCTCGGTGTACTGAGGATCCTGCAAGCGGCCGGTGATTTGCGCGATCATGTCCTTGGTGCGTGGTGACAGGACCAGATCACACAACGGCTTGACGTTCTCGGGCACCACCCCGCGACGGCCCTGGATGGATCGCAGGGCACCCATGAAATCCTCAAAACTCACGGTGGACTTGGAATCACCGCGCCGCGCCAGGTAGCTGGGCAGTTCTTCGGTCACAGCAAATATGCGTTTGACAGAAAATCCGTTCCATCGCCGTGCCACTGAGGCGATGAGGTCTTTGTCAACCTGCAGGTCGGGCAGGTTCTTCTTCAGTCCGCTGGTGAGCAGACCGATGCGGGCAGCGGCATCGGGTGGCGTGATCTCCACCTTGAAGTCAAAGCGGCCTTCACGAATCCCCGCCCCGTCGAGTCGATCCATGTGGTTGGTGGCCGCCATCAAGATGACAGGATGGCAGCGAAGATCGACCGTCATGGTGAGCAAGGTATTGACCACATCCTGGTCTTCCTTGACCGTGCTGAGGTTCGCGCCCTCACGAGACACCAGAAAGCTGTCGATTTCGTCGATGAAAAACACGCAGGGTGCCGCAGAGATGGCCTGGTTGAAGGCGGCCACGATGAAGGTGGTTCGGCCTCCTACATAGACACTGGCGACATCAGCGTGGGTGAGCTTGAACAGCGGCAAACGCAACTCGCCCGCCATGGCCTCTGCAAAAAACGTCTTGCCGTTGCCAGGCTCGCCAAACAGCAGGATGCCGTTGCGGGGTTCACTGGTCTTTTTGCCTTGGTGCAGGACTTGTTTCGCCGCAGTCAGGATCCTCTGCTTGATGTCGTCGTTGCCGAAAATATCCGCCAGGGTGAGCCTGGGGGCAACCTGGCGAGCTGGGCCGACTGGCTCTGAGGACCCTTTGAGTTTTAACCCACTGTCGATAGGCGTCCTGGTTTTTCGCATCTTGCCATGCAGTTTGCGGTAGAGACGGTTGATCCAGTCACCCTGGAACTCACCCAAATACCCAACGTCATACAGGAGAAAAGGACTGCAAAGCGCCATGATCCCAAGCAGGAATGCAAAGGTCAGAATCTGTGGGCTTGGTCCCATGATGACCAACATCAAACATAGGCCGCCACCAATCAGGACAACCAAAGATTGACCGGAGGCAGTTTGATTGAAGAAATTCTTGCCCGTCAGGATCTTGAGCAAAAAATGGGCACCGACTGTGATCGAATGCCAAAGCAGCGTGCCCGTGACAATGGTCGTGTGCCTTGAGGCGGCGGGCCCATTAAGAGGTTTCCCAAAATGGATACTCTCGAAAACCATGGGTTCACCCCTGAAGTAGGCATCAATGGCCACGCCCACCAAGAATATCCAGCCAATCAGCACCGGGTAGATGAAGATGTAGTCTGTGAACAGGGCTTTCCCCTGATTTTTTGTACGCATGAAACGCTCCTTTGAATTTCAGAATAGCCCGACGCGTCTGATATTCAAGGGGGCAAAACAGGTTTCATTCAAGGACAAAGCAGTGGCGGGTTGGCGGCCAGTTCAAAACAGGTGCCGGTCCTCAATGTCGATCGACACTGACAGATGAATCAGACGCCTTCCCGCACGTCGACACCTGTTTCCAATAGGGAGGCTCAATAGGCAATTGATACTGATAGCCGTGGGATTGGAATCACGGGTGCCGCCAAAGTTCGGCGTAATCCTGCGGACTCAGTCCTGAGCCGGACAAAGTTCCTGCCCTGGTGCGTCACGCCTGTTTTTCATTCGTTGAACGTGAAAGACAGACCAAAGATCGGGTGCCAGGGCACTTGCATCTCAGTGCTGGCGTGCTAAGTTGAATGGGCCAACATTCACCGATTCAGGCCGCATCAATGCACACCCGTCTGCCCTCGCCTACTTTCAATGACATTTCCTGGACCACTCAGCTCGACGACGCCATACAGTGCAACAACCTGGCGCAAATGTGGCAGCTAGTGCAGATCCATGCCGACCAGGACGAAGGCACCCGCCAGCTGGTGGATCGCATCCCCCGCATGACCCATCAGATCAACCGTCGAACCTATTTCAGTGAGCTGTTCCTGATGCCGGTGATTGTCTGGGGTGACAGTGATGCCTTTGAAAACTCCTCCTGCTGGAGAGAGGACTATGCCTGTGTGGATGAGGTGCTTCTCTCCTGGTTCCCGCCTCCGACCTACACAATGATTTTCCATGGCTTGCGTTCATTCGACCACCTCGGATCCTGGCAGCCAGCCATCATCCGCCAACATCTGCAGCGAGCCATAGGGTCGACTTCCGTCAGCAAGATTCGCTACACCGTAGAGCTCATCAAGCTGCCACTGATGGCGCCCAGATTGGGTTTTGCAACCATGGTCCTGACGAGCAAACTGGGCTGGCCCGTCTTGCCTGGAGCGCGACCAGATCTGGACCACCGTCTACGCCAGGTGATCGCATACGCGCTGCACAACACGCCAGGTTCACAAGTGCCCATCCCGATCGCCCTGCCACCAGATCGACTCAAAGATGCGGTAACCCGTGGCGTGGTTTTGTGGCTTGAACAGCTTCACCATGCCTGCCCGATCCTGGGCTGGAGCACCTCGCCGCACGCGAAGTCGGCCGATGTGGTGGTCATCACCTTGCGTCTGGACAGTGAGCCGTCATGGACACAATTTGCGGTCCGAAACCATCATATTGGTTTGGAAGGCCTGCGCAGTATCCTTCTACAGCTACAAATCATGGCACCGAATCTGGAGCAGGCCAAAGACGCGTAGCTGGCGGGCTTGAACCAGAAGATGGGCAAGAAGACGGGGTGCGGCCAGAGAGGGGGGGACGTGGCCAAGAAACGCCTAAGCTGTTGTGCCACTTTTGACTTCAAGCGACCCATTGGAGTCATATCGGTTGCCGAAATCGGCAACCGATAGCCGACATCCATGTATCTGCGTCGCCGCGTCGCCAATGTCCACTAACGAGATGGCCCATCTTCAAAGTGGTCGTCTCGTGACGACCAAGAGCCGCTATTGGGGAGTGGTGCTCGAAAGCAGCCGTTCGACCAGCCGAATTCTCCATACCGGTCATTCGCGGTGAAAATTCCGCTGGTGGTCGTGGACTGCTCTTCCGCAGCGAGTCCAGTCATTGACGACAGTCCGCTAACAGGCGATCCACTGTGATGGGCGATCATCCCATCCACGTGTAAGTCGGAAGACAAAACGCACCCACCACCGAGACTATTTTCCCAAAATTGATGCCGAAAAATGGAGCGGGCGACCGGAATCGAACCGGCTCATCGGGGTGGACTCCCTAATGGCTTTGAAGACCATTGTGCTACCGTTACACCACGCCCGCCTTCACTGCGCCAATCGTACAAGCAAATCCAGCCCCCATGACCAAAGGTATCGCATCCAGGAACAGCCTCAAGGCACTGGCCTACCCCATTCAGCAGTTTATTGTGACTTGGGGTGCTCAGGAGCGGCCTGGCCGCTCTGACAGCACGGGCGGATTGTTGCCAGCCCCTTATGAGTTAGCCGCGCTACGTGGAGAAGGTGTTTTGCGGGGACGGTTCTTTACGCAATTGATGGCCAAGTTGCCAGTGGAACTCGATGCCGAGCAGCAAATCACTTTATGGCGTGAGCTGGTGGAGGATGGTGGCCACATCACCGCCTGGGTGCAACGTTTGGGTGTTGCCAAGGCCCTGCGCCGTGAGGCGGCGATGCCCAAACAAATCAACGGCGAGTCGCGCAAGCTGTATTGCCTGCTGCTCGATACACTGGCCAGCCAGGCTCCTGAGTTGCTGCCGTGGGCAGTTGAAGGCTATTTTTGGCATGTCTGGCGGGGGCGTTTTCCTGAAACGTCGAGCAGCACCTCCACACCCAACACGACCCAAGCCGAAGTATTACGGGAGCGGTTGATACGCGCTCTGCGCAAGGCGCACAAAGAGGCTGTGGAAGTGAAGGAGTCGTTTCGTGAGGACGCAGGCCAGGTGAATTTCTCGCTCTTGGCCAAGCGGGCCTCGGTGGGCCGATGGGAAGAGTTGATACGGGTGGAGCGGCCCCGGCTCAAGACGGCACGTCTGGCGGCCTATGATGACGCGGCGGCACAACTGGCGCGCTGATTCCACCCTCCCGCTGTCATGACCACCTTTGAGCCCACCACCGAAGACAAGCAGCACCGGCACCATGAGGCCATGAAGCAACTGGTGGCAGACTTTGGCCCCTTGTTTCCGCGCCATGTGGGAGAGAAACCCGCCTTGCCTTTTGATAGTGAGAGTTGGGCCGAGTACGAAGCCGCCAGGCGGGATCAGTATGTCAACGTCATGCTGCCCTACTGGCAAAAACTGGTACCGGTCTATGCGGCTGCACTCTCCTATCCGTTTGGCGACGACATCGGGCAACTGCAAACCAGCGTGGAGGTCTGCCCGGCGGACATGGACGCGCAGCAAAATTCCTTGCTCCGGTTGCTCGAAAAAAGCAAGCTGCGAATGGCTTGGCGCAGTCTCGCAGAGTGGTATGTCACCCAGCAGGCCTACTACACCGATGGGCAGCGCAAAGCGCTTTCGGAGTTGAAGCGCGAACACCACGAGGGCTCCAACCCGTTGGCTGAAATTCCCTTGTACCAATCCATCATGCGAGTGTCGTGCCACCAGCTTATCTGCATGCCGGTGTCCCAATGGGATGCGATGTTTTCGCAGACGGCGCAGTATGAGCCTGGCTCGATTGATGCCAAGACCATCAAGCGTCTGGCGGTGCGGGTTGCGCGGGTGTTCAATGCACCGCCATTGGCGGATATTGAGCTCCTGGCCCAATCGTCCAGTTGGGGCGAGCCCATTGTCTGGAACATGGGTCAGGGTGGCTTGACCGTGAGCAAAAGCTGTCACGGCATGGATGACCGCCACGTCGATGAATTTGGCCGACCACACTCCCCCGACGCAAAAGATAAACGGAGTTGGCGCTTTGACGGGTTCTGTGCGCAGATTCGGGTGATTCTGGAAGATGGCATCCCGTGGTACATGACTGTTTTGGCGCCGACGCACTTTGTACACCACGTCATGTACTACCCGAACCGGTGAGATCCATTTGTGGCCATTACACGTGAATTCTGTCGAGTGACGCCTACCCCTTGCCCGCCTCAAGAAGTCGGCGCATACGCGATTCTGAGAGGTCGAGATTTGAGGATGGAGCGTTGAATACGCCATGAGCGAGCCTCCTGCACCAGACAGTGACAACGGCGTGCCGAAATGGTTGGCAATCGTGGGGCATGTGATTGCCTTGCTGCTGGTCGCCTTGATCGTTTTTGGATTATCTGGTGTCGTCGTCGATGCGCTGCGCGATGGAACGGTGGGCGGCACGTATCGGAATCAGAGATATCAGTTTCGAAGGCTTGAATCCCCAATAGCCTATTGGCTATTCATGCTGGTCTATGCGGGGTTCCCATGCGTTGCGCTATGGGCTTTGTTTACTGAAACACTTCCTGGTTTATGGAGGCGACTTCGAAGTTGAATAATTATTCGCTGCGCCAATCGGCATAAAAGTATCGCAGCCTCTTTTCTATGGCGCAGAATCAACGTAAGTACTATTTATACTTACTAAGTTTTTCTTTTCCTACTCTATAGGTCTCATTTGCGAGAGTATAAAAGGCTATTGTATTCTTTTTAGAATTGGCATCAGTGATCTGTAATATTAGCTTATCTGCCTTATCCAGATGTTGTTGGGACAACTGTATGAGTTTATCTCCATCAATTTTCGTGAATTTATCTCCATTGTTTTTTCTGGTAAGAAAACTCTTGAATACTTCTTTGATCTCTGGAGAGGCACTAGGAGTATTCATTGCTTTATTTATAAAATTTCCCCCTTCCGAAGGAGTTATGTTGTAGTCAACATAGAGTCAAAGTTGAATCAGTCAGAAAGCAATACTAATATCATCCATCGCTTCTCTTCCAATCTGGATTTGTTGTTCTTTTGCATTTACCTGCTGTTCTTTTGTATTTACCTGCTGTTCTTTTGTATTTACCTGCTGTTCTTTTGCATTTACCTGCTGTTTTTTCTTATAGATATCAGCTTCATCATTGATTGCTGGATCACACTCTGGATCGATGAGTTTTCCATCGATACACTGCTGTGCATCTGGAGAGAGTTTGAAATTGGGGAACTCTAGCTTGAGATCAGCTACTTTTTGTCGAGTGTGTGCGGTCACATTCTCACTTTTTACTGTTGGTGCCTTGTCTGCTCCATACGCAGGTCCAGTAGCCAAGACAACAGTAGTTGGAAGAAATGTTATGGCGAGTGCATTGGCAACTCACTTAATGAGATGGTGTTTGCTTGTATCTTTTGTTTTGCGTAACGAAAAATACGCTGAGATAAGCTGATGAGCTATTGATTCGATTCAGTTTGACATACGTAGCATTTCATCTTTCGCCTGTGTCTCAAACCCTGGCAGAGCCTCTTATCGACACGCGGACGTTGTGGGTGCGCCTGGCTGGTCAAGACAAGTGTGGTGGGTCTAGATGGGCAGGCTAGGCTTATAGGACGGGGGTTCCAGCCACCGAATTTCGACACCAGCGTGCACCATCACCCTTTGCCTTGACCGTTTGCGGAACCACCGGTTAACGCCTGCTTCTGCTCTCCCTGCACAGCACTCACGCCACAGCGTTTTGCTTATGCAGACAAAGAAGGTGCTCAGGTTGAGTTCACTGCCTCGATGGACGTGTTCTCTGTTGATGATGCGCAGATCATAGCGCCAACGGAACGTACAACCGCGTTTTCTTCTTCATCTGCAGCGGGACAGACAGGATGGAATCCAGGCGGAGCAGCATGCATGAAAATGGGTTTGTGATCTTTTGAGTTTTAACGTTAAAACTCTTTAACTCTCATTCTTAGTGAGACGTTAGAGTGTGGAGCGGTGGACACCGAGTTGATTATTTTTGCGCTGCGCCAATCGGCAGAAAAGTAGCGCAGCTTATTTCTTTGGCGCAGAATCAACGTAAGTACTATTTATGCTTACTAAGTTTTTCTTCCCCCGCAAAATATGTTTCAGCTGCCTGCGTGTACATGGCAGATATTTGTCGTTTGAATGTAGCATCGAAAATCTGAGATTGAAGCTTGTTTGCCTTATCAAGGTATTGATGTGCATATCAGAGTAGTTTTTGCTCGTCTCATTTTCAGCTAAATTGATCTCCTCATTTCTTCCTCGCTAGGAAGTCCTCGAATAGTTTCCTGATCTCTGGAGGAGTCTTTGTATTCCCCAAGACAATAGCCATATAATCTCCTTTTGCTGGAGGAGTATGATCGAAGTCAATATAGAGTCCCAATTGTATCAGTCATATGACTATCGCAATATTATTCCTTGCTTCTTCTACAATTACCAGTTGCTGTCTCTCTGCATTTACTTGCTGTCTCTCTGCATTTACTTGTTGTCTCTCTGCATTTACTTGCTGTCTCTCTGCATTTACTTGTTGTCTCTCTGCATTTACTTGTTGCTTCTTTGCATACACACGAGTCTCTGTGCTGACGAGTCAATCACAGTCAGGGTCCAAAATCTCATCTTTATAGCATTGTTCAGCATCTGGAGAGAGTTTGAAATTGGGGAATTCTAGCTTGAGATCATTGACTTTTTGTCGAGTGTGTGCGGTCACATTCTCGCTTTTTATGATTGGTGCCTTGTCTGCTCCATGCGCAGGTCCAGTAGCAAGAGCAAGAACAGTCGCTGCTATGGTTGCTGTTGCTGTACGAATCTGATTAATACGAGAACTGGATTTATATCCGGTTCAGGAGACGGCGAATAAGCTATTTTCTGCCATGCAATTTCGCGCACATTTTCAGCCTGTGTTCCATAGTCCGGCAGAGCCCTTCATCGACTCGCGAGCGTGCTGAGTGCGCCTTCTGGCCTGGGCAAGTATGGTGGGCCTTGATAGTTCGAACTGTGCTTATAGGACGGGGTTTCCAGCCACCGAATTTCGACACCAGCCGCTCTATCGCCCCTTGCCTAAACCGTTTGCAAAACCACTGGCAAACGCCTGCTACTGCTCTCCCTGAATGGCACTGGCGCCACAGCGCTTTGCTCACACAGACAGAAAGGGTGCGGGACTGAGTTCACCGCCTCAATGGACGTGTTCCTTCAGTTAACGAAGTAAAGATCATAGCGCCAACACAAGGGAGAGTTACCCTTTTCTTGTTCACCTGCAGCGGGACGGACAGGTTTGAATTCAGCTGGGGCAGCATGCAGGAGAAAGTTGGCCTCGAACTACTGATGATTTGAATGTTTGCAATGGGGAAAGCTGTTCTGGTTTTGCTGCACACGCTTTGGGTCTAGTCCTGGCACTCAAGGCGATGAAATTCTCGCTACATTGCGGCCAATTCTTGGGTATTGCCGAACGGCTGCTCTGGAGCGGGCAGACCGGAAAGTTGTGTGACAGCAATCAGCCTGATGCGGGTATTGAGGGAAAAAATGCAAATTTCCAAGGCCACCGGCTCCTGCAGGCTGTCAGCCGACCTTCAACTTTCAGAATTGCCTCATCCAAAGCGGCCGGTCATATAAGTCTTGGATGGTGGGTAATATGGCGACGATTCCACCATCCGGATCACCCGGACTCGATCAGAAGCAGGCGCGCCTGGGTGACAGCCTTCGGCCAGAAGAAACAAATTCACTATCTAGGTTCCACAACGCTGTCGCACAATCTGCGTCATTCCACCCAAATTGTTGGCATTAGCGACGGGCAAGGCCGATACAGGATGGTGAAGATGCCAGTGATGAGGAATTGGACGTGAATAGTAGCGCTACGCTCCATAAGCTTGCCAACATTCGGCTAGGTCAAATCCACCGAAAGCCGTAACCGATAGCCTGTGAAGGCTATTTGCTGGCCGGTGCAGCGGTTTGATTGATCGTGATGCCTTTGGCTTTAAGAGCATTCACAACTTGGGCGGCGTTGACATTGCCCTGCACGGCCAAGCGGGCGGTGCCGGCGGCGATGGAGTCAAGCTGAGCACGCATCTTTTGTGCGTTGGTCAGTATGGTCTCCTGGTTGGCCTGCAGGGTCTGTAGGTTACTCCGCTCTTTCAACAGTTGATAGGTCTGGAAACCAAACCACAGTACCAAGGTACTCAACGTCATCAGCAGAATCAGAAACAGGCTGTTGCGAGGGGATTCGATCGGAGTTTCGCTCATTATTCTTACTTCTGTGGTGCGTTGACGGTGAAATTGATGCCCTGGGCAGCCAGCAGACTCTTGATCTGCTCATCGTTGCTCTTGGCGGAAAGCTCAGCCAAGGTGCGGATGACACTCTGGTAAATGGGTTCGAGCTGCTGGCTCTGCTGAATGTATTGATTGCGGTTATTAAATTCGTTTTGCGATTTTTGGTTACTGCTGAACATCACGATGTCTGTCAGGGTCAGTACCAGTGCCAAGGCTGACAATATTGTCAGCAAGCGCACTTGCGATTGCGTCAGCATGTTCAAGGTTCCTTCAAAGAGAATTGGAGAGGGTATGAGCAAGGGGAGATTAACAACAAATCACCCCCTCCTGCCAAAGCTTAGCTCCTTTTCTGTTGCTCAGACCGCCTGCGGATCGTGACCAGGAGAACAAAGGCCAACCCCACCAATGCCAGGGAACCAGGTTCCGGGACATCGCCGCCACCAGATGCCACTACATCACCCGTCAGCAACAGTGTGACAGTTGCTACGTTAGCGCTGTAGCCGCTGCTGTTATGCCCATAGCCGTACAGCGAAAGGGTCTCGGAGAACGCGCCCAGGGTTGAAGTGTCGAATGTCACGGAGAAATCAGGGCTCGTTTGGCTAGCCGTCAAGTTATCAAAGGCATTCAAGCCAAGCAGGCCGAAGCCGCTGCCGTAGACACCGAACGTCCCACCCAGCAAGTCCGACGGTCCTAAAACATCGTTCAGGGCTGCAAGCAGTGTGCTGACGCTGCCCGAGTTTTGCGTGTAAGTGCCCAGGTTAAGTGTGTAAGACTGGCCGCTGCCTGAGAACGTGCCGCTGCCGGAATCCTTCTTGAAGGCTGCCACGGCATAGTTGTTGACCGTGCCACTGAAAGAGACCGGAGCTGTGCTCAGGGCAACGTCGGCCAGGTCGCTGTCGTGGCTGTTCAACGCCAGGCTGGCGGTACCGCTGTAGACACCCGCTGTGGCAGTGTTCAGGCCCACGCTCAGCGCGTTGGAGTTGGCACCCGCAGCCACGCCGGTACCCAGGGTGCCGCCATTGTTGGTGAACGCACCAGTGACCGAGCTGATCGCCCCGGTGACCACGTCCACCAGTGCGCCGCTGGCGGTGTTGGCCACATTGACCGCGTGGTTGACCACGTCGCCCACGTGAACAATGCCAAAGTTCACCGCATTACTGACCGATGCCACGGCGGTTTGGTAAACCTTGCTGGTCAGGCTGACGTTGCCCGTGCCTAGCGCCACGTCGTTGGCGGCGTTATCGGTGCCCGCGCCGGTTGACGCATAGGTGATGGTGGCGCTACCGGTGGTGATGCCCGAGGTGACTGTGCTGCTCGCACCAACCTTCAAGCTGCTGGCATCAGTGCCCTGTGCTGCCAGATTAGCGACGCTGCTGCCCACATTGCTGAAGCCAGCTGATACGCTGGTAACGCTCGCCTTCAGGCCCTCGGTGTAGGCATCTGCTGAGGTGTTGGTGACGCTGATCTCCGCCGCAGGGGCGCTGTCGCCGACGCGGGAGGCGAGCGTGATCGCAGTGGTATTTTGCGTTGGGCTGGCCAGCCGATAGACGTTGCCGGAGACAGCCAGATTCTGGTTGGCAAGCGCCGTCGTCGTGCCGTCGCCCGCGACGCTGGTGCCGTCAGAGACAAAGCCCAGCACCACGTTGCCGGCCTGATGGCCTGCGCTGCTGGTGTTCATACCCACGCTGATGCTACTGTTTGCAGCGGCACCGGCCTGCAGGCCGTTGAAGCTGCCCGAGGCGCTAAAGGGCGATGCCGCAGAGACCACGCTGCCGTTCAGCGCTTCGGTGTAAGCGGAGACCGCAGCGCTGTTGCTGATGCTGACCGTTTGGTTGCCCACGGCGGTGCCGATGCGCACGTTACCGAAGTCCACCGGCTGCGCGGTGTTGATCGTTGGCGCGGCGTAGTTGAACACGCCAACAGTTACTGCGCCAGTCGCCGCCACCTGCTGCGAGGCCAGCGCGGTGATGCCCAGGCCACTGGTCGTCACGCCGTCGGAGGCCTGGTTGACCGTGACCGTCCCGTTGAACACGCCCGCCGCACCGGTACTGATGCCCACCGTCATGGCGCTGTTGTTGGTGGCGCCTGCGGCCAGGTTCGTGATCGAGCCGCTCAGGGTCGGGTTGATGGTGTTGCCGGTGCCCGGGGTAAAGCCGCCGAAGCTGCTGTTCAACCCTTCCGAGTACATACCCACCGGCGCTGTGTTGGTGATCGTCAGTGCCTGGCTGACGGTGCCTCCACCATCGCCCGTGTGGGCCACCAGGTTGATCGGCGCTATCACATTCGAAGTGGCCAGGTTGTAAACCGCGCCCGAGACGTTAACCGTCTGGCTGCCAACAGAAATGGCTGAAAGGCCGCTGTGGCCGTTGGAGCCGGTGCCATCGGTCTGGTAGGCCACCGTGACGCTGCCGGTCTTGGCACCCGCCGTGCCAGTGTTGAGGCCAACTTGCAGTGCGCTGGCGTTGTTAGCACCTGCTGCGATGTTGCTGATGCTGCCGCTGCCGCTGGCGCTGCCGCTAGACCCGGAGAAACTGGCATTCAGCGCCTCTGAGAATGCGCCCGCAGCGACGGTGTTGGAAACGGTCAACACCTGGCTGGCGGCATCGCCCACATGGACGTTGCCGAAAGCAATGGGATTCGGCGCGACCGAACCCACCGCCATGTTGTAAACGTTGCCAGTGACGTTCACCGATTGCGAGCCCACCGCCGTGTTGCCCAGGCCGCTGGAGCCAGTGCCGTTGGAGACGTAGTTCAACGTCGCGGTACCGCTCTTGGCACCGGCCGTCGTTGTGTCGATGCCGACCGTCATGGCCGTCGCGTTGGACGAACCTCCGGCAACACCAGAGCCCGTGCCGCCTGTAATGGTGCCGTTCGTGCTGGTTATGTTGCCGGTGCTTCCGGCAAACGAGGCATTCAACGCCTCGGTATAGGTGCTGTTCGGCGCGTTGTTGGCCACCGTCAGTGCGGCCGTGTTGCTTCCGCCGACGCGCTGGTTCGCGACTACCACCGCACCCGTCGATCCCGAGGCCAGGTTGTAAGCGGCTGCGACACTGCCCAGAACGATGTTGAGTTTCTGATCGGCGATGTTGGCAAAATTGCTGGTCAGGTTCAGCACCTGGCCGGACAGCGTCTGCGCGCCGGCGCTGGTGGCAGTGTAAGTCACAGCCAGCGGCCCATTGCTGCTGCTGTAGTTGCTGGCGGTTACGCCGCTTCCGCTTAAACTCGAAGCGGTCAGGTTGGCACCGTTAACGCTGGTCTGGATAGCACCTCGCAAGGTCGGGCCGGTGGCGCTGCTGTCGGTGACTTGGTAGTTAAAGGTGTTGGCGCCGACGTGCACGTTGCCGATCGTCAGCGTCGCATTGTTGGTGTTCCCATTGGTAATGTTGGAACCGGCGACGACTTGCGTCGCGCCACCGCCAGCGAGGATCTGACCGCTGCCCGTGACACCGGCCCTGGCGTTGAACGCATTGCCGGAACCCGACTGCGCATTCGTGTAGTCGCTAGTGATCGTCAGGTTTTGGGTGCCGAGGGTCAGCGCCGAGCCGGCACCGCCCATCACCAGATTGCCCTGCGCGATGGGGCTGCTCAGGCCCGTGAGGTTGAGCGTGCCGCCGCTGGTCTGCAACGTTCCGGTGCCGGCCAGAGAACCGCTGTTGCCCGGGTTCGCGATGGCCAACGTGCCACCATCGGCCAGGATGGTGCCGTTGTTGACCAGTGAGTTGGTGCCGCCCACTGACAGGGGCGTGCCGATATTGCCCTGGCCACGTACCGTGACCCCAGAGGCCAGTGTGGTAGTACCGTTGCCTTCGATGGACAGCCGCGCGCCTGCGTCGTTAAGGTTGATCGTGCCAATGCCGCTGATCGTCTGGATGCCGGCCGTCGGTGTGGTAGTGCCGACGCTGCTCAGGCTCAAGATGCCACCATTAGCGATATTGATCGTCGCACCGTTTAGTGCGATCCCGTTGATGATCTGCTCGCGCGAGTTGGCGACGGTCGTCATGTCCAGCGTGCCCCCGAGCGTGACGTTGCTCAGGATGTTGCTGCCGCTGTTGGTGGCCTGGAAGCTTCCAGTGCCTATGCTGGCCAAAGTGCCGCCGCTGAGCGTGATGCCGTTTTGCAGCACCGTGCTGCCGTTTTGCGCGCTGATCTGGCCGGCATTGTTTACGCTGGTCGACAGCTTCAGCGTGCCGCCGTTGATGGCTTGAAGGGTGGTGTTGTTGGTGAAGCTGCCACTGCCGCCGGGAGCGGTGATTTCGAGCGTTGCGCCGCTGGCATCGGCC
>CAIVHU010000091.1 GCA_903905735.1 uncultured beta proteobacterium | reverse complement strand
TTGCTGATTGCAGCCCAGCGGCTCGCAAGGAGGTTGTGCACAACGTGCAAAAAGGCGATTGACATCCCGGACAAGACCTTGTTGGAGGCCGGGTTCACGCTGGATGACCTGGACGGCAGCTGGAAGCCCTACCACCCGGTGGGCTGCAACTCCTGCAACAATGGCTACAAAGGCCGCGTCGGCCTGTACCAGGTGATGCCCATCAGCGAAGAAATTCAGCGCATCATCCTGCGCGATGGCAGCACCCTTGAAATTGCAGAGCAAGCCCGACGTGAGGGCGTGAAAACCATGCGCGATTCTGGCCTGTTCAAAGTCAAAATGGGTCTGACTTCTCTGGAAGAAGTTTTGGCTGTTACCAACGAGTAAACCAACACAAGCGGCTCACTATGGCAACCAGCAAAGCAAAACCAAAAACCGTCAAGGAATTTGTCTTCGAATGGGAAGGCAAAGACCGCAACGGCAAGCAAGTGCGTGGCGAGACCCGCGCCGGTGGTGAAAACCAGGTCACCGCGGCGCTGCGCCGCCAGGGCGTGATGCCCACCAAGATCAAAAAACGCCGCATGAGCTCGGGCAAGCGCGTGCGGCCCAAAGACATCGCCATTTTCACCCGCCAGCTGGCCACCATGATGAAAGCCGGTGTGCCCTTGCTGCAGGCGTTTGACATCGTGGGCCGCGGCAACCCCAACCCGAGTGTGACGCGCCTGCTCAATGACATCCGCAACGATGTGGAAACCGGAACCTCACTGTCCGTGGCGTTTCGCAAGTACCCGCTGTACTTCGATGCCCTGTACTGCAACCTGGTCGAAGCCGGTGAAGCGGCCGGTATTCTGGACCAGTTGCTGGACCGCCTGGCGGTCTATATGGAAAAGACCGAGGCGATGAAGTCCAAGATCAAGTCGGCTTTGATGTACCCGATTGCGGTGCTGGTGGTCGCCTTTATCGTCACCGCCGTGATCATGATTTTTGTGGTGCCCTCGTTCAAGGAGGTGTTCACCAGCTTTGGTGCCGACCTGCCCGCCCCGACGCTGGTGGTGATCGCCATGAGCGAATTTTTTGTCAAATACTGGTGGCTGATTTTTGGTGGTCTCGGTGGTGGTTTCTACTTTTTCATGCAAGCTTGGCAACGCAACAAAAAGGTCCAAATCTTCATGGACAAGCTGATGCTGAAGCTGCCCATCTTTGGTGTGCTGGTTGAAAAATCCAGCATTGCCCGCTGGACGCGCACGCTCTCCACCATGTTTGCCGCTGGCGTGCCGCTGGTCGAGGCGCTGGACTCTGTGGGGGGTGCCGCAGGCAACTATGTCTATGAGTCGGCCACCATCAAAATCCAGCAAGAGGTATCGACCGGCACCGCGCTCACCGCCGCCATGACCAACGTGAACCTGTTTCCGTCGATGGTGCTGCAGATGTGCGCCATTGGCGAGGAATCCGGCTCCATCGACCACATGCTGGGCAAGGCGGCAGATTTTTATGAATCCGAGGTGGACGACATGGTGGCGGGCATCTCCAGCCTGATGGAGCCCATCATCATCGTGATCCTGGGGACGGTCATTGGCGGCATTGTGATCGCCATGTACCTGCCCATCTTCAAGCTCGGTCAGGTGGTTTGATGCTGATATCGCAGGGCATCGATGCCGGTCTTTTGGGCTTGCTGGGGCTGCTGATTGGCAGCTTTCTCAATGTGGTGATTTACCGCCTGCCGGTGATCCTGGAGGCGCAGTGGAAAGCCGAATGTGCTGACCTGTCTGGCAAGGAACTGCCCGCTGCCGAGACGTTCAATCTGATGGTGCCGCGTTCGCGCTGCCAAAAATGCAATCACCAGCTGTCCTGGTACGAGAACATCCCGGTGCTGAGCTACCTCATGCTGCGCGGCAAATGCAAACACTGCAGCACACCGATCAGCGTGCGTTACCCGCTGGTGGAACTCGTCACGGGTGGCCTGTTCTTCTTTTGCGCCTGGCGCTGGGGCCTGACATCAGCGGCGCTGGCCTGGAGCGGTTTTGCGGCAACCCTGATCACGCTGTGCATGATCGACTGGGACACCACCCTGCTTCCCGACAACATCACCCTGCCCTTTGTCTGGGCGGGCCTGATTGCCAGTGCGGTCGGTTTCACTCACGTCACTCTGGCTGATTCCCTGTGGGGCGCGGTTGGCGGCTACATGTCGTTGTGGCTGGTCTATTGGGGCTTCAAGCTGGCCACCGGCAAGGAAGGCATGGGCTTTGGCGACTTCAAGCTGTTTGCCGCTTTGGGGGCGTGGTTTGGCTGGCAGGCGCTCATTCCCATTATTTTGATGGCCTCGGTGATTGGCGCCATCATCGGCATCGCCATGAAGTTCTCCAGCGGTCTGCGCGAGGGTGGGTACATCCCGTTTGGCCCGTTTCTGGCGGGCGCCGGGCTCACGGCCATGGTCTTTGGCCCGCAAGCCATTCTGAGCGCCGTGGGTCTCTGACCCATGGCAGGTCGTACGTTCGGCCTGGGGCTGACTGGCGGCATTGGCAACGGCAAAAGCACGGTGGCCAGCTTTCTGGCTGATCTGGGCGCTACCGTGATGGATGCCGATGCCATCGCCCGCTCGATCACCGCAGCCGGTGGTCTGGCCATCTCCCAGATACGACAGGCTTTTGGCGACGAGATGATCACGCCTGAAGGCGCGCTGGACCGCGACCAGATGCGCGCGCTGGCTTTTTCAGACCCTGGTGCCAGAAAGCGGCTGGAAGCCATCATTCACCCGCTGGTCGGACAGGAAACCTGGCGACAGGCTGATGCTGCCATGGCAGCAGGTAGCCGCTGCCTGGTGTTTGATGTGCCACTGCTGGTCGAATCTGCGCATTGGCGCGCCCGGGTGGATGCGGTGTTGGTGGTGGATTGCACGCCGCCAACCCAAGTGGCCCGCGTGATGGCGCGCAGCCAGTTGAATGAGGCTGCGGTGCAGGCCATCATCGCCGCGCAATCACCGCGCCTGCGCCGTCTGCAGGCGGCCGATGCCGTGATCTTCAATGATGGTCTGTCTGTGCAGGCGTTGCGTGCGGAAGTTGACACGCTGGCCGCGCGCTTCGGGCTATCATTGGTCGTCCATCCAGACCCTGTGCCCAAAGCGTGATCCTCTACGAATACCCCCTACACGAACGCATCCGCACCTATTTGCGGCTTGAGCATCTGTTCCTGCGCCTGCAAGAGTTGGTGACACGACTCGATGCGCTGGACCACCACTTTGCACTGGTGACCCTGTTCGAGATCATGGACGTGGCCGCACGCGCCGACCTGAAATCCGACCTGCTCAAAGACCTGGACAAGCAAAAACACGTGCTCGATGCCTACCGTGGCAACCCGGCCATTGCAGAGGCCGTGCTGGACAAGGTCATTGGCGACATCGACCAGTGTTACGCGGCCCTGAATACTCAGCAGGGCAAATCGGGCCTGCCATTGACCGAGAATGACTGGCTGATGAGCATACGCAGTCGCATCAGCATCCCCGGTGGCACCTGCGAGTTTGATCTGCCCTCGTATTACGCCTGGCAGCACAAAACCGGTACCAGCCGCCAGGCTGATCTGCACGAGTGGACCGGCAACCTCACCGCGCTGGCCGATGCGGTGCACCTGCTGCTCAAGCTGCTGCGCGACTCGGGCGCGTCGCAAAAAGTCATCGCCATAGCCGGACAGTTCCAGCAAAACCTGCCGCAGGGGCGCACCTTTCTGCTGCTGCGCGTGGCGCTGGATGCGGCCGAAGGGCTCGTCCCTGAGATCAGCGGCAACCGGCTGATGGTGTCGGTGCGACTGATGCACCCCGGTGAAGACCAGCGCCCGCACCTGGTGACCGATGACGTGTCGTTCGAGCTGGCGCTGTGCTCATGACCGCACCCGCCTCGCCGCCCGATATTCCTGAAAAATGGGTCACCTGCCCGCAATGTGGCGGACCCAGCCTGTACGCGGCCAGCAACAAATTCCGGCCGTTTTGCAGCGAGCGCTGCAAACAGATCGATCTGGGGGCCTGGGCCAGCGAGCAGTTTGCCCTGCCTGCACAAACTACGCCGGACGACTTGCCGCCAGAGATCCACTGATTTTCTTATATAAGAAATCAGGCTCCAGCCCTTATTCAACATGTGCAAGCAGCTCTACTTTCAATAGCTACTACCAGGGCTATTTGAATGCGTCCCACAGCAGTTTGATCCCGGTCAGCAACATCCCGATGTACAAGAAGCTGTAAAACAGCCTCTGGCTGATACGCCGCGCCATCCACACCCCGACCCACACGCCAATCGGCGCAATCGGCAGCAGCACCAGCGAGGTGGCCATGTTGCGCCAGTCCAGCAGGCCCAGCCAGGCATAGGGAATCCATTTGGACAGGTTGATCACAAAGAAGAAAAACGCCATCGTCGCGGTAAAACCTACCGGCGACAGCCGCATCGGGATCACATAGGCGTTGATCGGCGGGCCGCCCGCGTGGGCGATGAAACTGGTGAACCCCGAGGTGGCGGTGAGCAGCGCGCCCAGCCATTTGGGCGGTGGCGGGCTGTCAGGTTTGGGCGGAAATGCCACGCGCTGCGCCAGAAACAGCAGGGTGAACGCGCCCACCAGGCCAGACACCACATGCGTGTCGAGCACCTTGAACAGCACCGTTCCCACACCAATCCCCACCAGACCCCAGGGCAGCAAAAAACGCAGCAGCTTCATGTCAAAGTCTTTGCGAAACGCGGCCATGCCCAGCACGTCCATGACAAACAGCACCGGCATCAAAATCGCCGCTGCCTGCGGCACGGTCACCGCCATCGCCATCATCGGCACTGCCAGAGAGCCAAAACCCGCACCAAAACCGCTTTTGCTGATGCCCATCAGCAGCACGGCCGGAATGGAGACCATATAGAAATAGGGTTCGGTAATCAAGGGGAAAGCGGCTGGCAACAACATGGCGCGACAATTAAACCACCATGTTCAATCCCTCGCAGGCCGACGTTCGGCGTTTTTTTTGCTCTGTTTATGCCAAAGCTCAGGCAGGACAAGCGCTGGAAGCTATTGAAACCATAGCTTCACTGTGGATGGACGAACATCGCGAATTTCATGCTGAGCTGGCTGACGAAGCTGCGGCGTTGGCGACGATGGCGGTGCCCGAGGATGGCACGAGCAATGCTTTCCTGCACCTGTCGATGCACCTGTCCATCACCGAGCAATGCAGCATCGACCAGCCGCGCGGGATCCGCCAGGCGGTGGAACTGCTCACGCACCGGCGCGATTCGTTGCACGATGCGCACCATGAGGTGATGGACTGCCTGGGCCAGATGTTGTGGGAAAGCCAGCGCGCGGGCCGCCCGCCCGACGGCCAGGCCTATATAGACTGCGTGCAACGGCAGGCCACGCGCGACTGAGACGCCTTGGCTCTACCCAAGCTGTTGTGGCACTCAGAAAAACAGGTAGTGATCAATCAGCAGGGCGGCAAACAGCCCGCTGAGATGAATCAATGAAAACCGGAACGCCTTGCGGGCCAGGGCATCCGAGTAGTCCCGCCAGAGCCACCAGCCATACAGGCAAAAGGTAAGGCTCAAGCCCATCGCAACGCCAAGGTAGAGCCACGAACTCATGCCGTAAATGAAGGGCAGCAAACAGGCAGCCAACAAGATCACGGTGTAGAGCAACACCATGAGCCGCGTGAACGGGTTGCCATGGGTAACCGGCAGCATCGGCAGTCCGGACTTGCGGTAATCCTCCACACGGTAAAGCGCCAGCGCCCAGAAGTGCGGAGGCGTCCAGACAAAGATGATCAGAAACAGAATCAATGCTTCCGGCCCAACGTTGCCGGTCATGGCCGTCCAGCCCAGCAATGGCGGCATGGCCCCGGAAGCACCGCCAATGACAATGTTCTGTGGCGTCAGCGGCTTCAGGATGACGGTATAAACCACCGCATAACCAATAAAAGTCGCGAAGGTGAGCCACATGGTGAGTGGATTCACCAGCCAGTACAACAGGCCAGAACCGGTCAGACACAGGGCGGCGGAAAACAGCAGGGTTTGCCAGTCATCCAACTGTCCGCGTGCGGTGGGTCGCCAGGCCGTCCGTTTCATTTTGGCGTCAATGCTCTTTTCAATGATGCAGTTCAACGCCGCAGCGCCCCCAGCCACCAGCCAGATACCGAGGCAGGCCGCAGCTGCAACGCCAAGTTGCTGTATCGACGGCCAGCCAGGCACAGCCATCACCATACCAATCAGCGCACAAAAAACAACAAGTTGAACCACCCGTGGCTTGGTCAGCGCGTAGAACTGACCCATCTTTGACGGTCGACTATCGGCCAATACAGCGCTCATAGGGTCGGTCCCAGTCCGGAAAACTCGCGGTGAGCGAGTGTCTGGTAGCTGCCTTGCAACCTGCTGGTGGCGACAACCCAGGTCAAAATTACCACCAGCGCCCCTGCACCACCGGTATGCAAAATGGCAGCAGCCAGGGGCCAGCCAAACACCACATTGCTGATACCCGTACCCAGTTGCAGCACGATCAGTGCGGCCAGCCAGCGCGACTGCCGCCGCCACTCTGGCAGACGGTTGAGCTTCCAGGCAAGAACCCCCAGCACCGATAAAACGACAAATGCTGCGATGCGGTGAACATAGTGAATGGCGGTCAGCGCGTCAAAGGGGATGTACTCACCCCCACCGGTCAAACCGAGTTCACGCCAGATTTCAAAGCCTCTCTGGAAATTCATCTGTGGCCACCAACTCCCCTGGCAGGTCGGAAAATCAGTGCAGGCAAGCACCGCGTAATTGGTGCTTACCCAGGCGCCCAGGGTTACCTGAACGATCAACAGGACAAACGACAGCCACAGCCACCCTCGCAAACCTGTTGACAGGACGGGCATATGCGCACGCGCTGCGCGGGGCGCCGCCGTGTGGACGACCTGGACCGTCAAAAGGCCAAGCAACACCAGGCCACCCAACAAATGCAGCGTCACGATCGCGGGGAACAGCTTCAGCGTCACAGTCAGCGCACCAAAAGCGCCTTGAATACAAACCCACAGCAGAATCAGGGTTGGCCACCACGGATTGACTGACTCTGAACGTGCCGCAGATCGCCCGCCCCCCCATGCGCGCATCCAGGCACTTAGCGTCAGGACCAGGATGAGTGCCCCCACACTGGTCGCCAAATAGCGATGAATCATTTCGATCCATGCCTTTTCATGCGTGACCGGCCCTGAAGGCAAGGCGCTCTGGGCGGCTTCAATTTGGCCCTTAGCGCCATGCGGACTCGCGTTTCCGTA
Organism: uncultured beta proteobacterium; assembly: GCA_903905735.1. Lineage (GTDB taxonomy): Bacteria > Pseudomonadota > Gammaproteobacteria > Burkholderiales > Burkholderiaceae_C > Rhodoferax. Next base: position 3,460 of record CAIVHU010000091.1, on the reverse strand, counting down.
ACAACCTGGCCAGTCGGGGCAGCCTAAACCAGAGTTGGTCAACCGGGTAAAAGCACCAAACATGACCAGATCAAAGGTCAGGAACAGCGTCAGCAGGGTCAGGGCATGCACACGATGTGAGGTCGTCGCCCGTCGGTTGCGTAGCCACACCCAGATCACCGGGCCCAGCGCCAGTAGCGCACCAATGCTCAGCAAAGTGACCAGCGGCGCGAGGTTGTACAGAGTTTGCATCTGCGACACCTTGCTACTGAACCGCTGGACGGCCCGGCTGATCCCACGACGCGGAGGCACGTAGCACGCGATCCAGATCGCGTTTGACCTTGGACGCGCTGGTCAGATCAACCTGTGCCGGAAACCGCATCATCAGGTTACCTAAGGGATCCACCAGGTAGAGATGGTCGGCCAACTTGTGTCCGATGCTTGGGGGTAGCCATGCCGCCAGGCCGGACGCGGGCACACGCAAAGTGGTGGCAGTGGCAAGGGCGGGCAGCAATGCCTCTGGCAACGGAGCCTCATCGGAAATCAACCACACCCAGTCAACACGATCCTTGTCCTTGCCAACCGACTCTCGCAGTTGTCGCTGCAAGTACAAATGTCGGCTGCAATTGTCATCGCAGGCCCCCCCGCTGACACTGATCAGCAACCACTGGTCTTTGAGCGTCTTGAGATTGATTTGTCGGCCAATCGAGTTGACACCCACCAAGTCGGGTAATGGTCGCTGGGGCTCAATCAATTCGCCAAAATTGCGGCGCCCTTCGGGTCGCCACACATAGTAGGTGAAATAGGACGCGATGACTGGCGCCGCACAGACCAGCAACACCGCCATCATTTTCCAGCGGCCGCCATGCGCACGTGCCAACTGAGCCTGCATGACATCATCAGGAGATGGCAGGGAGTGCACCGTCAACCCCAGAGGCTGATCTCCTCTCGCTGCTGCATGCCTACGAGGCCGTTCAGGCCGACCGGCGATGGATGAATCGTCTAACAACTTGGAACCAGACATAAAGTATTGTGATCAAGGCACTCAAAGCAAACCATTGGAAAGCATAACCATAGTGCTTTTCCACGCCGGTCGCCGGGCGTGGCCAGTCACGCAGCAGACCATCGCTCGCGGGACCCATTTGCTGAACCGAGACAGCCAGCAATGGCAGGCCGGTCTCAGTGCGAAATTTGGACAAGTCCAGATTTTGGCGAATTCTGCCGGGCTGATCAGCCCCCAACTCATATAACTTGGACGGCGGGGGAACGATCCGACCCACAATGTCAACCGTGCCTTTGGGAGTCTGCACTTCTGGCAAAGCGGTGCGATCCAGGAAATTGCGAGCAACCCAACCTCGCTGAACCAGAATCACGCCAGCGCTGGCCTCCAACTGCATTGGGGTGACAACATAAAAACCCTGCTTGTCGTTCATCTGCCTGTTGTCGAGAAACACCATCTGTTGCACGATCCAGTGCCCGCGCAAGGCAACCTCCCGGTCCAGCATGAGCGCGGGGTTGGCAAGCAATGCCAGCTTTCCGCCATCCAGGCGCTCCAAACCTGCCTGCGCATCCCTATGGGCCTGCAAAACCTCTTTCTGCGCAGCGCGCGAAAGTTGCCAGCGCCCAAGAGAGAGCGCAGCGGCCACGCCCAGAACAGCGGCTACGGTCAACAATAAGAACCGCCAAGGTGCACTCACGCCATAATCCCAACGATGAAGTATTGGATCATCACTCTTGCTTTTCTGGCTATTTTGGGCAGCCTGGGCTCAGCATTGTTCTTCATGATGAGAAACGGTGACGCCAGCGATGACAGGTCGCGCAGCAAGAAAATGGCGCGGGCCTTAACGATACGCATCACGTTGTCCATCGTTCTTTTCTTGTGCGTGCTCATGGCGTGGTTCCTCGGCTATATTCAACCGACTGGCATCCGGATCGGGCAATAAAAACCACCTGGCGGTTCAATCAAAAAGGCCCCGAGTGCCGTTGACACAGGCTACTGGCGGCAGCCTACAACCAATAAACCACCACGTACAAGCCCAGCCAAACCACGTCAACAAAGTGCCAGTACCAGGCAGCACCCTCAAAACCAAAGTGTCGCTCGGCACTGAAATGACCCTTTTGCAGGCGAAGCGTGATGAACAGCAACATCAGCATGCCCACAAACACATGAAAACCATGAAACCCGGTGAGCATAAAAAAGGTTGAGCCGTAGGTGCCCGACGACAACTTCAAATTGAACTCTTGGTAGGCATGGTGGTACTCGTAAGCTTGGACGAACAGGAACACCAGACCCAGCAAAACAGTGAGCCACATGAAGCCAATCGTCTTTGCTCTTTTGCCAGCAATGAGTGCGTGGTGTGCAATGGTCAGCGTGACGGCGGAGGTCAACAGCAGGGCCGTGTTGACGGTCGGCAACCAAAATGGGGTCATGGTGGTGAACGGCTCCACAATGCCCGCTGGAGAACCGGTCGCACCCACTGCCGCGCTGGGCCAGATAGCGTGAAAACCTGGCCACAGTATGGCGTTATCACTGTTACCAAGTGAAGGGAGTGCATGAGCACGCGTCCACCACAGCGCAGCAAAAAAAGCGCCGAAGAACATCACTTCAGAAAAAATGAACCAACTCATGCTCCAGCGAAAGGACAAGTCAACATTGCGCCCATAGCTGCCGTGCTGACTTTCCCCGATGGAAGCCGAAAACCACCTGAACAACACGCCGAGAAACCACAGCAATCCAAAAGCGAGGGAATACTTGCCCCAGTCGAACTCGTTGATCCACATGCCGGCGCCCAGGATCACAAAAAACAATCCCAATGCCGCCAGCGCCGGATACTTGGACGGCTCAGGTACAAAATAGTTGGGGGTCGCATGCAATGTCGTGCTCATTTCAGCTCCAATTTTTTGGCTTGTCTTGACAAGAACTGCAAGGTTGCTGGCCAACTCATTTGGCCACAATCCAGTTCACCAGCAAAGCCAGTGCCGCCACGAAACACGCGGCGACAACGAGGCCGGCCACAACGATGTGCACCGGCTTCACAGTAACCAGGTCTTGCTGGGATGCGCTGCTCTTTCGGATACCCACAAATGCCCAGACCACCATCTTCATGCTGCGCAGGAAAGACCGCGTCTGCGCCAGCACGGAGGTGGCCGCCTCAGCTTCCTTCACGCACCCGCTCCGCCAAGTAGATGGTTGCTGACATGGGCCACGGGGGCCACTGGGGTCTTGGAACCCACTTCATAAAATGTGTACGACAGCGTGATCGTCTTGACATCCTCTGACAACCCTGTGTCCACGACGAAAACAACGGGCCATTCCTTCTTTTCACCAGGCTCCAGCGTATATTCCCGCCCTGATGGCCACCCAAATTCCCCCGCCTGTGGCCACCTCAAACTCCTCCACCCTGAGTGCGGTGTGACGGCCGGGTAAACCCGGCTGTTTCGCTGTCTCGGTCAGTACCAGGCAGGACGTTACCTTCACCCC
>CAIVHU010000090.1 GCA_903905735.1 uncultured beta proteobacterium | reverse complement strand
CTGGCAATGAAGGAGAAAGCGCTGGCATGCCTTCAAGATCCTGATACCAAAATGCACCGCTTTGTGCCACCTGACGCATTGATGCAGTTCCTTCAGGCGCTGTAACTATGGAGAGACCTTGTCCAGCACTTTAGATCCCCTTCGCTGGGCAGCAGGTTAATCTACTCGGCCAACTGTTCATAGTTTCAAACTGTGCATAGGCAGCGCAATGTAGAGATGTACATTGCGCTGCACAACCGAAATACGCTTTTCCCTATTGCAACCGCTCAATTTTGAAGGTCAGCTGGGAAGGGTTGGCTAGTTCTTTAAGATCCACAGGAGTCAGTCTGTGGATTTCCGAAACTGCCTCCTGCATAGGCGACATTCAAACCGGCGTTTTTTTGATGCTATCTAGCAAGGATGTCGGCAGTGGATTCAAGTGCCCGCATCTTGCCATCCCCCAAACTCGCGAAGTTTCAGAATTCAACAAAATTGCGGCGCGGTTGGCTTTGGCAATTGTTTCCCACTGGGTGACCAAGGCATTGGCATAGGCGGCCAAGTTTTTGGTGATCATCGACACTTTTGCGAGTACGATTTGAGCCGGATACAAAACTGGAGCAAGTCGTGGCACCGGAAGACCCCAGCGGATCACAGCAAGCGGATTTCCCGTTCGCAAATCGACTGCTTGAATCCATTGCATTTGGCATCGTGCTGCAAGACGAAAACGGCCGTATTGCCCAGGCTAATCCGGCTGCCCAGACAATTCTTGGACTGACGTTTGATCAGATGCGGGGCGCGAACTCGGTTGACCCAAGATTTCAGACCGTTCACGAAGACGGCTCACCGTTTCCTGGGTTAGACCATCCCGCGATGGAGACGCTTCGCACGGGGAAGCAAGTCTCCAATGTCATCATGGGTGTTTTCAACCCGATCAGGGACGCGTTTACCTGGATACACGTTGACGCAGTACCCCTGTGGGACGAGAGTGGAAAAGTGTTCTCGGTTTACACCATTTTCAAAGACATCACGGAGCAGAGAGAGGCCGTAATGCTGCGCGATGCCAGTGAACAGCGGTTTCAGTCCCTGTTCACGGCCATGTCTGAAGGAATGGTGCTCCATCGCCTGGTCAGGGATGCAAATGGCCAACCCATTGACTATCGCATCTTGGATGTCAACCCGGCGTTTGAAGCGCAAACTGGCGTTACGCGAGCACAAGTGATCGGCAAGTTGGCGACACAAGCCTATGCACAACCCGTCGCCCCGTACCTGGATACCTATTCTCAAGTTGCCACCAGCCGCAAACCCACGTCTTTTGAGAGCTACTTTGCGCCGCTGGACAAGCACTTCCTCATCAGCGTCTTTTCGCCGGAACCCGATCACTTCGCGACGGTGTTTGAAGATGTCTCAGACAGAAAGCGAGCTGAAGACGCGCTCAGGTCAAGCGAACAACGCTATCGATTGCTTGCAGAAAACAGCCATGATGTCATCTGGACCCTTGACATCAAAAGCATGAAGTTCACTTATGTCAGCCCTTCAGTGGAGCGTCTGAGGGGATTTACACCCTCCGAAGTGATGTCACTCTCCACCGAGGAAGCGGTAACGCCACAATCGGCACGGATTTTGAATGCCGCTCTCGCGCAAAGGCTGCTGAGTATGGCTGCAGGTGAAAGACCGGACTTGGCAGTGGTCACCGAAATTGACCAGCCTCACCGCAACGGCAGCATCATCCACACGGAGATTGTGACGACCATCCTGCTTGATGATGCTGGTCAGCCGGCATCGGTTCTGGGCGTGACCCGCGACATCACAGAGCGCAAGAAAGCCCAGGAAGAGCAGCAATTGGCAGCTTTGGTGTTCCGCAACAGCAGCGAAGCCATGCTCGTCGCCGATGCCAACAACCTGATTGAATCGGTGAATCCCGCCTTTGAGCAAATCACGGGCTACACCTTGGACGAGGTCAAAGGCAAGAATCCCAAAGTCCTTGCATCGGGCCGTCATGACAAGTCCTTTTACGAAAGCATGTGGCTGGACCTGAACACAGCCGCAAGTTGGCAGGGCGAAATCTGGAATCGGCGCAAGGATGGCGAGTGTTACCTGGCACAACTGTCGATCAACACCAACTATGCGGCAGATGGCTCGGTTGATCGGCGGGTCGCACTCTTCTCGGACATTACCAAGAAAAAAGAGGCTGTCGATCTGATCTGGCGACAGGCCAACTTCGATCCGCTGACACAGTTAGTCACCGTAAATAAATAAACCTATTAACTTATGAGGATTTGTGCTATTCTTTGTG
>CAIVHU010000089.1 GCA_903905735.1 uncultured beta proteobacterium | reverse complement strand
CTCAAGAGTGCCGAGTTCTCTTGCAAGTCTACCGGCGCTGGCGGGCCTGCTCATGGGCTTCGATCCAACGCTCAGTGAGTCGGTCGAGTTCTTCAAACTGTTTCTCGGAGTAGTTCTGCGGGGCGTAGCCGCCCTCAATCCACGAGATCAGCTGCTCTTCGATCAAATCGGTTGAGAGTTCTGAATGCACTTTATGAATGCGCTTAACTGACTCGTCGATAGATAGCTCTGCGCCGCATGGCCAAATTAGCTTGCGTCCTTTGGCGTTCAGGTCCACTTCATCCAGAATGGCAAGAACGACGTCCATGGTTTCGATGGATTGCTGACCATAGGGGGAGTCCATCCAATCCAGGAACCCGTCGATGAAGGGGTTTTCATCGAACAGGTTTTGCTTTTTCTTCGTTGCCACGATTTGATCCTCTTGCTTGCAGTTCACAGGTCTCGTTCGAGACGCATCTTCAATCGACTGTGCTCAATGCTCAGGTCAACCCACTCTGCGGTTAAAGACTTAAAGCGCTTGTAGTTGCCGATCAGGCGACGCATCTCGGCAACGTTGTCAGATGCAATGTAATCGGTCCGGCTCCTCATGTCACGCGTATAGCTGAGCTGGTAGTACGGCCCCTTTTGGTTTTCGGCGTCCTTGTACTGGCGAGTCAAGGAACCGGGTCGCATCGGACCGAGCCTAGCCAGGCTGGTCTTGATTCTTTCAACTCTCTTTTCAATTTGGGTGAGGCGATTTTTTGTCATAGGTATAGCATACATATGCTATACTATAAACGCAACAAAAACATGAAAGATCAACCATGGCGCTATGGATTAGCTGGTGGAATGCGATCTCGTTGTTGCGCCCTGCATTCAATCGTCTGCGCACATTCATGTGGTTTGCCACCTGTGTGGCCGGCATCACGGTGCGAACGGACTCGCTCGGTGTGACGAGCATCGTGCGGGCTTTGAAGCTGCATGCGCGCTTCTATCACAAGCTTCTCGATACCTTTCACAGTAAGGCTGTGAAGATCGATGAGCTATGCGCTCTGTGGGTGCGGGTCGTTTTGCAGCTGTTCTGTGACCCGTTGCGCATCAATGGCCGCCTCGTGTTGGTGGGCGATGGCATCAAGGTGGCCAAGCGCGGCAAGAAAATGCCGGCTGTCAAGTTGCTCCACCAAGAATCCGACTCCAACACCAAGCCAGAGTACATCATGGGGCACTCGCTGCAAGCAGTCAGCCTGCTGGTTCGCGCATCCTGCAGTGTCTTTGCCGTACCCTTGGCAGTGCGCATCCATGAAGGCCTGGTATGGACCAACCGCGATCGGCGCACCTTGCTCGACAAGATGCTGGGTCTGCTTGGCATCGTCTCGATTGGGCAGCCGTTTTACTTCGTGGCCGATGCCTACTACGCCGCTGGCAAGGTGGTCTGTGGATTGCTGGCTCAAGACAACCACTTGATCACCCGAGTTCGCTCCAACGCGATCGCCTTTCAGCCTCACGTGCAGCAGCACCCACCCAGCAGGGGCAGGCCAAAGATCTACGGCCCCAAGGTCAAACTCAGTACATTGCTGGACGACACGAGCGCGATGCTGCACGCGCTCAGTCCGGTCTATGGTGAACAAGACGTCACTATCAGCTACAAAGTCTGCGATCTCTTGTGGCGCCCGGTCGGTCGAATCGTTCGGTTTGTCGTCGTCGCTCACCCTTCAAGGGGCCAGTGCATACTCATGTGCACTGATGCGTCGCTCGACCCAATCGAGATTGTCCGCCTGTATGGATTGCGATTCAAAATCGAGCATAGCTTCAAGCAAGCTGTCCGCCTGATCGGAGCCTACTCCTATCACTTCTGGATGCGCGACATGAAGCCGATTCGGCGCCGCAGCGGCGATCAATATCTGCACCGCGAGCCAAAAGACTACCGAGACGCCATCAAACGCAAGATCAACGCCTATCACGTCTTCATCCAGGCCGGCGTGGTCGCTCAGGGACTACTTCAATACCTTTCGGCCACCTTCCCCGGCCAAGTTTGGGCTTCCTTTGGCTCCTGGCTCAGAACCATTCGCCCAGGCATTGCACCATCGGAGTTCGTCGTCGCCACCGCACTGCGTCACACCCTTCCAGAATTTCTCTTGACTTCGGACCAAACCAATACTCTGGCGAAATTCATCGTCGACAGACAGGACGCCAGGAGAATGGAATTGTTCAGGCTCGCCGGGTAGTCGAAAACTCGGCACTCTTG
>CAIVHU010000088.1 GCA_903905735.1 uncultured beta proteobacterium | reverse complement strand
CGTAATGGAACTCATTTTTTCGGGGCCAATCCCATCTCTACCGTGCGGGCATCGACCGCTTCACGCAAGGCCTTTCCGGGCTTGAAGTGGGGGACGCGCTTTTCAGGAATCGCCACGCTTTCGCCGCTGCGCGGGTTGCGTCCAATGCGCGGTGGACGGTGGTTGACCGAGAAGCTGCCAAATCCGCGAATCTCAATTCTGTGGCCACGCACCAATGCATCGTTCATGGCGTCCAAAATGGCCTTGACCGCAAATTCCGCATCACGGTGCGTCAATTGGCTAAATCGGTTGGCCAGTTCTTCTACGAGATCAGAGCGTGTCATGTCGGGAGCGATCAATCCGTCTTGATAAATAAAAAAACGACCGGCGCACAGGTGCAGCCGGCCGCTTTATCCGTTCAACAACCCTGTTGGATTAGTTGTTGTCCAGCTTTGCGCGCAACAAAGCACCCAGGCTGGTGGTACCTGCGTTTTCGCGGGCCGATTGCTGGCTCAGGTTTTGCATGGCTTCGTTTTGATCCGCTGCATCCTTGGCCTTGATCGACAACTGAATGTTGCGGGTCTTGCGATCCACGTTGACCACCACGGCAGTGACTTCGTCGCCTTCCTTGAGCACGTTGCGCGCGTCTTCGACACGGTCGCGGCTGATTTCGGAGGCGCGCAGGTAGCCGATGATGTCTTCACCCAGGTCGATTTCAGCGCCCTTGGCATCCACGGTCTTGACCTTGCCGGTCACGATCTGGCCCTTGTCGTTGATCGATACAAACGTGGTAAACGGATCGGAGTCGAGTTGCTTGATACCGAGGGAGATGCGCTCGCGGTCCACGTCCACCGCCAACACCAGAGCTTCCACTTCCTGGCCCTTTTTGAACTCACGCACGGCGGCTTCGCCGGTTTCGTTCCAGGACAGGTCAGACAGATGCACCAGGCCGTCAATGCCAGCCGCCAATCCGACAAACACGCCGAAGTCGGTGATGGATTTGATCGGGCCTTTGACGCGGTCGCCACGCTTGGTGTTTTGTGCAAATTCTTGCCATGGATTGGCCTTGCATTGCTTCATGCCCAAGGAGATGCGGCGCTTGTCTTCGTCGATTTCCAGAACCATGACTTCGACTTCGTCGCCCAGGGCAACGATCTTGCTCGGTGCCACGTTCTTGTTGGTCCAGTCCATCTCAGACACGTGCACCAGGCCTTCGATGCCGGGTTCCAGTTCCACAAATGCGCCGTAGTCGGCGATGTTGGTGATCTTGCCGAACATGCGGGTGCCTTGGGGGTAGCGGCGGTTCACGCCCATCCAAGGGTCATCACCCATTTGCTTCAGACCCAGAGACACACGGTTTTTCTCGGTGTCGAACTTCAGGATCTTGGCGGTGATTTCCTGGCCAGCGGTCACCACTTCAGACGGGTGACGGACACGGCGCCAGGCCATGTCGGTGATGTGCAGCAGGCCGTCGATACCACCCAGATCCACAAACGCACCGTATTCGGTGATGTTTTTCACCACGCCATGAACAATCGCGCCTTCTTTCAGCGTGTTCATCAGCTTGGAGCGTTCTTCGCCCATGGATGCTTCCACCACGGCGCGGCGACTCAGCACCACGTTGTTGCGCTTGCGGTCAAGCTTAATGACCTTGAATTCCAGCGTCTTGTTTTCGTACGGAGACAGGTCTTTGGTGGGACGGGTGTCCACCAGCGAGCCGGGCAGGAAGGCACGGATGCCGTTGACCAGCACGGTCAGGCCACCCTTGACCTTGCCGCTGGTGGTGCCAGTGACAAATTCGCCGGTTTCCAGGGCTTTTTCCAGGCTCATCCAGGACGCCAGACGCTTGGCGGTGTCGCGGCTCAGAATGGTGTCGCCGTAGCCGTTTTCGATGGAGCCGATGGCCACCGACACGAAGTCACCGACTTGCACTTCGGTTTCGCCCTGATCGTTCTTGAATTCTTCCAGCGGCACATAGGCTTCGGACTTCAGGCCAGCGTTCACGACGACAAAGCTGTGCTCGATACGCACGACTTCAGCGGTGATCACTTCGCCTGGGCGCATTTCTGTGCGTTGCAGGGACTCTTCAAACAGGGCGGCAAATGATTCAGACATTTTTTTTGTGGCAATAACGCCACGGGGTTAAGTTTTGTGAACCTCAGCTGCAGTGCGCTTGCGCAGCGCGATAAGGCAGATGAGGGCCGGTGCAAAGGGGTGAACCCTTGCGGTTTTAGCACTGGTGACGTGTCAGAAGGGCTGTTTGCCTTGCCACCAGTTCAATACCAGATCCACCGATTGTTCAACCGATAAATCCGAGTTGTCCAGCAACACGGCGTCTTGTGCGGGTTTCAAAGGTGAGGCGATTCGGGAACGGTCCCGCTCGTCTCTGGCTTCCAAATCAGCGCGAAGGCTGTCGAGTGTAGTCGAAATCCCTTTTGAAATCAACTGCTTGAACCGGCGTTGTGCACGTTCTGCAGCACTGGCGGTCAAAAAGACCTTGAGTTGAGCTTTCGGGAAGATCACCGAGCCCATGTCGCGCCCGTCGGCCACCAGCCCGGGCAGGCGGTCAAAGCTGTGCTGCAGGTCCACCAGAGCTGCACGAACCTGCGGCAGCGCGGAGACTTTGGAGGCGTTCATGCCATTGGTCTCAGAACGGATGGCCTCGGACACATCCTGGCCGTCCAGCAAGATTTGGTTGCCAGCAAATTCGATGCGCAGGTGTTGCAGCAGGCTGGCAATCTGGGTTTCGCCGGTGGCATCAATCGCTAATCCAGCGCGGGTGGCAGCCAGCGCGGTGATGCGGTACATCGCGCCCGAGTCCAGAAAGTGGTAACCCAGCCGTTTGGCCAGCGCGGCAGCCAGCGTGCCCTTGCCCGAGGCAGTGGGGCCGTCAATGCAAATCACCGGGATATGTTGATGAGGGGTTTGCACCAGTGAAAACAGGGCTTCAAAGTAGTCCGGGAACGTCTTGGCGACGCATTTGGGGTCGTCGATGCGGACCGGTAGACCGGCTGGGTTGAACGCTGCCAGCGAAAAACACATGGCGACGCGGTGATCGTCATAGGTGTGGATGGTCGCCGCCCGCCATTCTGCAGGAGTGGCTGGCGGCGTGATGCGGATGAAGTCCGCGCCTTCTTCCACCCTGGCACCGAGTTTGCGCAGTTCGGTCGCCATGGCGGCGATGCGGTCGGTTTCCTTGACGCGCCAGCTGGCGATGTTGCGCAGTGTGGTGGTGCCGTCGGCATACAGCGCCATCACTGCCAGCGTCATGGCGGCATCAGGGATGTGGTTGCAGTCCAGGTCAATCGCATTGAGCGGCCATGCTCCCCGGTTGATTTCCAGCCAGTTGGGGCCGCTGGTGATCTGTGCGCCCATCATCTGCGCGGCTTCCACAAAACGAATGTCGCCTTGGATCGACGCAGTGCCCACGCCCAGAATTTTGATGCATTTTGGGTCTCTAGCCCCCGTCGCTATTGCGCCTAAAGCTATGAAATAGCTAGCGGATGAAGCATCGGCCTCGACGTGAATCTCGCCGGGTGAACGGATCACATTGCCTGCGGGAATAGTGAAACGCTGCCAGCTGTCGTGCTGCACCACCACGCCAAACTGCGCCAGCAGGTTCAGCGTGATTTCGATATAAGGGCGGGAGATCAACTCACCGACTACCTCAATGGTGATGTCGTTTTGGGCCACTAGCGGCAGCGCCATCAGCAAGGCCGTCAAAAACTGGCTGGAGACATCACCGCGTACCTGGATGGGTGCCGACAAGTTCAAAGTCGGTTGGCCAATGCGTAGCGGCGGATAGCCGGGGTTGTCCAGGTAGTCGATCTGGCAGCCCAACTGACGCAGCGCATCGACCAGATCACCAATCGGGCGCTCATGCATGCGCGGCACGCCACGCAACTCATAGTCACCCCCCATCACCGCCAATGCCGCCGTGAGCGGGCGAATGGCCGTGCCGGCATTGCCCATGAACAGCTTGGCCGCAGATGTTTTCGGCCTGCCGCCCAATCCCTGTATGGTGACCGTGCTCTCATTTTGACGAACACCGCAGCCCAGTTGACGCAGTGCTTCGAGCATGACGCGGGTATCGTCCGAGTCCAGCAGGTCGTGGACGACTGTGCTGCCTTCGCTCAGGGCGGCCAGCAACAGCACCCGATTGGAGATACTCTTGGAGCCGGGCAGGGTGACGGTGCCACCAGCGGTCAGCAGCGGTGGAATATCCAGAAAAGCGGTAGCGTACATCGTCAGGACAGCTCGGAAAATGTCAGGGCAACTGGGTCATGCGCCAGTTGGTGCGGGTGGCACTGGCCTGAGTGATCAGGGCTTCCAGCGTTTGCAGATCGGCCGAGCGCATGGCCGCTTCAAACAGCTCAAGCTGGTCGCGAAAAGCCTGGCTCTGTATCAGCAGATCGGCCCGGTTGGCCAACAAGATGTCGCGCCAGACTTTGGGGTCGCTGGCGGCAATGCGGGTGAAATCACGAAAGCCCGGCCCGGCCAGTTCCATGAATTCCTGGCCTTTGGGTTGCCCGGCCACCGAATTCATCAGCGTGAAAGCCAGCATGTGGGGCAGGTGGCTCACGGCGGCAAAGGCTGCATCGTGCGCTTCAGGGGCCATGTGCACCACCTTGCATCCCAGCGCGCTCCAGACATCAAAGGCGCGTTTGGCATGACTGGGCAAGGTTTGCGCGGTGGGGGTCAGGATTACCTGTTTGCCGCTGTACAGATCGGCATCAGCGTTGTCCACACCAGCGAGTTCCTTGCCCGCAATCGGGTGAGCCGGCACAAACGAGCCGATCTGGTCACGCAGACCGCGGCGGGCCGCTTCGACCACGTCGCACTTGGTCGAACCCACATCCATGATCAGCATTTGGGGTGTGACCATGTGCTTGATGGCTTTGAAGGTGGCCTCGGACGCGGCCACCGGCACGGCCACCAGCACGATATCGGCCCCCGATACCGCCAGCAGCGCCGAAGGTGCCTCGACATCAATCACGCCTTTTTGCCTTGCCCGTTCGGTGGTGGAAGGCGACTTGCTATAACCCACCACGCGTTTGACCAGTCCGGCTTTTTTCAGAGCCAAGGCAAACGACCCACCCATCAGGCCGCAGCCGATCAAACCCAGTTGTTCAAACATCAAGACTCCCGACAGGTCTAAACGGCTGGTGTGCCGGTGACAGGCATGGACAAGGGCTCTGGTCGCATGCTCACTCCGCCACCGGGTAGGTGCCCAGTACCTTGTAGAAGGCGCACAAAGCGCGCAACTCTTCGAGCGCGGCCGCGACGTTCGGTTGTGACGGATGCCCGGACAAGTCGATGTAAAAGTAATATTCCCACTGGCCCGAGCGCGCCGGGCGCGACTCAAAACGCGTCATCGATACTTTGTGGCGCTTGAGCGGAACCAGCAGGTCATGAACCGCGCCGGGCCGGTTGGTCACCGAGACGATCAGGCTCACGCAATCGTTGCCGGTTGCTTGCGGGGCTGCCAGCGTTTGTGGCAGGCAGATCACGGCGAAACGCGTGCGGTTAAATGCATCGTCCTGAATCGCATACGACACCACATGCAGGCCAAATTCACTGCCCGCGCGTTCGCTGGCAATGGCTGCCCAGGCCGGGTTGGTGGCGGCCAGGCGGGCGCCTTCGGCGTTACTCGGCGCGGCGCGGCGGTCGGCGTGCGGCAGGTGGGTGCTGAGCCAGTCCTGGCACTGCGACAAGGCCTGCGGGTGGGCGTAAACCGCCTCGATGTTGGACAGGCTGGGCTCCAGTCGCAGCAGGTTGTGGCGCACTAAAAAACTGGTTTCTCCGATGATGTGCAGCGGCGAGTTAAGCAGCAAATCGAGCGTACGTGACACCACACCTTCTGACGAATTTTCAATCGGCACCACGCCGAATTCCGCGCTACCGGCCGCCGTGGCGCGAAACACCTCGTCAAAGCTGACGCACATCACACGCGCCATGCTGCCCCCAAAAAACTGGATCGCCGCTTGCTCGCTGAAGGTGCCGGCGGGGCCAAGGTAGGCCACGCGTTGCGGGGCTTCGAGCGCCCGGCAGGCCGACATGACTTCGCGCCAGATGATGGCCACGCTGTGTTGTTTGAGCGGGCCCTGGTTGTTGGCCTGCAGGTTGGCAATGACCTGGTTTTCGCGGTCGGGCCGGAACACGGCCGAGCCGTCCAGACGTTTGATGTCACCCACCTCGTGGGCCAGGGAAGCGCGTTTATTGAGCAGCGCGATGAGTTCCAGATCCACCGCGTCGATCTGGCTGCGCAATTCAGAGAGGGTTTTGGCCATGGTTCAGGTGGGATGAAATTCAGTCTTCATGCGCGCGCAACGTTGATCAGGCGCGCCGATCAGCCATGCTGCGCTTCAAAAGTGCACATGTAAGCTACCAGCGCCTGCACGCCTTCAAGCGGCAGCGCGTTGTAAATGCTGGCGCGCATGCCACCGACCGACTTGTGGCCTTTGAGTTGCAACAAACCGTGTTCCTTGGCACCGGCCAGGAAGGCATCGTTCAGGCGCTCATCGCACAAGTAAAACGGCACATTCATGCGTGAGCGGCAGTGCTTTTCAACCCGGTTGACGTACAGGCTGGAGCCGTCGATCGCGCCGTAAAGCAGCTCGGCCTTGGCAATATTGCGCGCTTCAATGGCGGCCATACCACCCTGGCGCTTGAGCCACTTGAAGACCAGTCCGGCGATGTAGATCGAATAGGTGGGCGGGGTGTTGTACATTGAGGCGTTGTCGGCTACCGTTTTGTAGCTGAAGGCGCTTGGGCAGATGGGCAGGGCGCGGTCCAGCAAATCCTCGCGCACCACCACCAGCGTCAGCCCGGCGGGACCGAGGTTTTTTTGCGCGCCGCCAAAAGCCAGCCCGACGCGGCTCCAGTCAACCGGGCGTGAAGCCACGTGCGATGAAAAATCAATCACCAACGGGGCATCGCAGCCCAGCGCTTTCAGGTCAGGCAGCGTTTGATATTCCACGCCGTTGATGGTTTCGTTGCTACAGATATGCACATAGGCAGGCTGCTTGCTGAGCTGCCAAGTCGCCGGGTTGGACAGCCTGGTGAAGCCGCTGGCCTGGGTGGTGGCAGCTTCGTGGGCGGTGCAATAACGCGCCGCTTCCTGCTTTGACTTCTGGCTCCAACTACCGGTGACCACAAAATCTGCGGTCTTGCCGCGAGACAGGTTCAGCGGCACGATGGCGTTTTCTGCCAGACCGCCGCCTTGCATGAACAGGAGATTGAAGTTGCCCGGCACGGCCAGCAGCTCGCGCAAATCGGCTTCGGCCTCGGCTGCGATCTGGCCAAACTCCTTGCCACGATGGCTCATTTCCATCACGCCCATGCCGCTGCCGTGCCAATCCAGCATCTCGGCGGCGGCCTCAGTCAGCACTTCTTCAGGCATAACAGCCGGACCAGCAGAAAAATTGTAGGGTCTGTTCATGCGGGGGATTTATAAGAAATTGGCCTCTAGCCCTTATATATAAAGCGCTAGTAGCTATTAAATTTATATTTTTCAGGCATCCGGTGCGCCAGCGTCATCAGGCGCGTCCTCGGCGCTGTCGTCCGATGCCTTGCCAATCGCATCGTTTTCCACAATGCGCTGCAAGCCGCTGAGCTGCGAGCCTTCGTCCAGCCCGATCAGCGTCACGCCCTGGGTGGCACGGCCAAGCTCGCGGATCTCGCTGACGCGAGTGCGCACCAGCACGCCCTTGTCGGTGATCAGCATGATCTCGTCATCCGCATGCACCAGCGTGGCCGCGACCACTTTGCCGTTGCGCTCGCTTTGCTGGATGGCGATCATGCCCTTGGTGCCGCGTCCGTGGCGGGTGTACTCAACGATGCTGGTGCGTTTGCCATAGCCGTTTTGCGTGGCGGTCAGCACGCTTTGCGATTCATCTTCAGCCACCAGCATGGCGATCACGCTTTGGCCGTCTTCCAGCATCATGCCGCGCACGCCGCGCGCTTGTCGGCCCATGGGGCGCACATCGTTTTCGTCAAAACGCACGGCCTTGCCGTTGTCGGAGAACAGCATCACATCGTGCTGGCCGTCGGTCAGCGCCGCGCCAATCAAAAAGTCGCCGTCGTCCAAGTCCACAGCGATGATGCCTGCCTTGCGCGGGTTGGAGAATTCGTCCAGCGCGGTTTTCTTGACCGTGCCCATGCTGGTGGCCATGAACACATACTGGTCTTGCGGGAAGGTGCGCTTTTCGCCCGTGAGTGCCAGCACCACGGTGACTTTTTCTCCGTCCTGCAACGGGAACATGTTGACGATGGGGCGGCCGCGTGATCCGCGTGAGCCCTGCGGCACTTCCCAGACCTTGAGCCAGTACATGCGGCCCCGATTGGAGAAGCACAGCAGGTAGTCGTGCGTGTTGGCAATGAATAGCTGATCGACCCAGTCGTCTTCCTTGGTGGCGGTGGCCTGCTTGCCGCGGCCACCGCGCTTTTGCGAGCGATATTCGCTCAGCGGCTGGCTCTTGATGTAACCACTGTGGCTGAGGGTGACCACCATGTCGGTCGGCGTGATCAGATCTTCGGTGGACAAGTCGAACGATGAATGCTCCACCAGGCTGCGGCGCGCACCAATTTTGGTCAGGCCAAACTCGGTCTTGATGGCACTGAGTTCGTCACCGATGATGATGGAGACGCGTTCCGGGCGGGCCAGGATGTCGAGCAGGTCGTCGATGACGGCCATGACTTCCTTGTACTCGGCAACGATTTTGTCCTGCTCCAGACCCGTCAAACGTTGCAGACGCATCTGCAAGATCTCTTGTGCCTGGGTTTCAGACAGGCGGTACAGGCCATCTTTGCCCATGCCGTACTGCATTTCCAGACCATTGGGGCGGTAGTCATCGGCGTTGACCAGTCCGCCATCGGCGCGGGTGCGGGTGAGCATTTCCCGCACCAGTTTGCTGTCCCAGGGGCGGGTCATCAGCTCCAGTTTGGCCACTGGCGGCGTGGGTGATTCGCGGATGATGCGGATGAAATCGTCGATGTTGGCCAGCGCCACCGCCAGACCTTCCAGAACATGGCCGCGCTCACGCGCTTTGCGCAGTTCAAACACCGTGCGCCGCGTCACCACCTCGCGGCGGTGCTGCAAAAAGACTTCAATCAAGTCTTTCAGATTGCACAGCTTGGGCTGACCGTTGATCAGCGCCACCATGTTCATGCCAAAGGTGTCCTGCAACTGGGTTTGCTTGTACAGGTTGTTGAGCACCACCTCGGGCACTTCGCCGCGCTTGAGTTCAATCACCAGGCGCATGCCGGATTTGTCCGACTCGTCCTGAATGTGACTGATGCCTTCAATCTTCTTCTCATGAACCAGCTCGGCCATGCGCTCTTGCAAAGTCTTTTTGTTGACCTGGTAGGGCAACTCATCAACGATGATGGCCTGGCGCTGGCCTTTGTCGATGTCCTCAAAGTGGCATTTGGCGCGCATCACCACGCGTCCACGACCCGTGCGGTAACCGTCTTTCACGCCGTTGATGCCGTAAATGATGCCGGCGGTGGGGAAGTCGGGTGCTGGAATGATCTCCATCAGCTCGTCAATCGAAGCTTCGGGGTTCTTCAGCAGATGCAGGCAGGCATCCACCACCTCATTCAAATTGTGCGGCGGGATGTTGGTGGCCATGCCCACGGCGATGCCGCCCGAGCCGTTCACCAGCAGGTTGGGCAGGCGGGTCGGCAGCACCAGGGGTTCTTTTTCAGAGCCATCGTAGTTGGGGCCGAAATCGACGGTTTCCTTGTCCAGATCGGCCAGCAACTCATGCGCGATCTTGGCCAGGCGGATTTCGGTGTAACGCATGGCAGCGGCGTTGTCGCCATCGACCGAGCCGAAATTACCCTGGCCATCGACCAGCATGTGGCGCATGGAAAAGTCCTGCGCCATGCGAACAATGGTGTCATACACCGACTGGTCGCCGTGCGGGTGGTATTTACCAATCACGTCACCGACAATCCGTGCCGACTTTTTGTAGGCCTTGTTCCAGTCGTTGTTCAACTCGTGCATGGCGAACAACACGCGCCGGTGGACCGGTTTCAAGCCATCGCGCGCATCCGGCAAAGCTCGCCCGACGATCACGCTCATGGCGTAGTCCAGATAGCTGCGACGCATTTCATCCGCAAGACTGGTGGGCAAGGTTTCTTTGGCGAATTGGGTCATGGGGGAGTTGATGCGAGGCAAGATCAGTGAAGTTCTACGATTTTATGCGCTTGGGTTGTGGTTGGGCCGCAACGAAACCACCAATTAGTTCACGTGCGCGCTGATCGCTATGAATTGAGAGTCCTTAGCACTTTTTTGTTCACACTCTCTGTGGCACAATCAAGTGACCGACCCCTGTGATAGGCACGGTGGGCGTCTGTATTAATCATGCCGCGTTGCTGCGGCCCTTTTCATTCAGGAGAATCATGAAAAAATTGAACAAATTTGCGATGTTGATCGCTGCCGCAGCTCTCGCAACTGCCGCCGGTGCCCAAACCATTGATAACTGGCGTGCCACAGACGGTACCGTCTGGAAGAACGGCACCAACGAACTGTGCTGGCGCGACAATTTCTGGACCCCCGCAACCGCTGCTGTCGGTTGTGACGGTGCCATCGTGGCTCCTGTAGCAGCTCCCGCACCAGCACCTGCTGCTGCACCAGCACCAGAAGCTGCACCCGTGCCTGCTCCCGCACCAGTGATTGCTGCTGCCAAGGTCACCTACGCCGCTGATGCTTTCTTTGACTTTGACAAGGCTGTGATCAAGCCCGAAGGTAAGGCCAAGCTCGACGATCTGGTTGCCAAGGTGAAAGATATCAACCTCGAAGTCATCATCGCTGTGGGTCACACCGATTCGATCGGTACCGATGCTTACAACCAAAAGCTGTCTGTCCGTCGTGCTGAAGCTGTCAAGGCTTACTTGGTGTCCAAGGGTATCGAAAAGAACCGTGTTTACACCGAAGGCAAGGGCGAGAAACAACCTGTCGCTGACAACAAGACCGCAGCTGGCCGTGCCAAAAACCGTCGCGTGGAAGTTGAAGTGGTGGGTACCCGCGCCAATTAATCAGTTAACTTCTGTTGACCATTCAAAACCCGCTTCGGCGGGTTTTTTTTACGGTGCGCCCAGCATGGGCGCACACCTGCGGGTGCAAGTCCCGCTGCGAGCTGGTCACAGTGAGCAAAGCGAAGCGCAACTGCATGAGGGTGACCGAATGTGGGAAGGAAGCGTGGAGCGTAAATCGCGGGCCGATGAACAAGAACCGCATAGAAAGCGCTGCCGAGCAGGGCGAGTGGGCCGTTTACCACGAAGCTCTTGTGACCAAGGCGAGTTGGCGTAGATGTGGCGGATGTGCGATGAAGGT
>CAIVHU010000087.1 GCA_903905735.1 uncultured beta proteobacterium | reverse complement strand
TGGAGTATATATTATAAATGATATTAATGTCGGACATTGATTAATGTGTATTTATTTTACGATTACAAGCTTACCGGAGTTTCGTGAACTGGAGTGATCGACGTTAATGGATGTGCCCAATCGAGGTGCGTGAAATTGAACCCTTGCCCTGTACGGACGCGGCGTTGAGACTGCCTCAAAAACCCAAAAACTATGAAAAGGCATTACACCGGCTTGCCAGGCCCTTGCAGCTGGTGAATCGACTCCGACCAGTCAACCAACTGTGCATAGTTTCAAACTGTGCATAGGCAGCGCAATGTAGAGATGTACATTGCGCTGCACTGCCGGTTTACGATTTTCTCGATTGCTGACACCCAATTTTGAAGGTCGGCTTCAAAGAAAGTTGGCATTCTTTTGAAGACCCTCACCAGTCATAGCGGATTGCGATTTGCCTTCTCCAGACCGGACCTTGGCTATGGCTCACCCCCGGCGCGCTGGCCACCGTTGTGGGACGAAGATGGTGATGCGATGATGGGTGGCGGAGCTCAAATCGAGCCAGCAGACTGGGATCTGGTGGCACAACCTGTACCCGTCTTTGAGTTGATCAGGGCATTAGTTTGCGACGGGACAACTCGACGACTTTGATGCGTTGTGGGGTAACCACTCGTCTGCTGCGTTTGCCGTCACCGATTCGCGCTCCGCGCGGGTAACGGCATCCGTGAAAGAAAAACGCCGCCGGACAAAGCCCAGCGGCAATCGAAACAGGGGAGATCGAAGTGTGTGCGGATAGGATCAGTTGAAGACCATACCGCCATCGATGATCAGCGCCTGGCCAGTCATGTAGTCGGAATCGGGACCCGCCAGATAAGACACGCAGGCCGCCACGTCTTCAGGCTCGGAGATACGCCCGAGCGCCACGGTGCTGGCCCATGTCTGCAGGCCCCATTCCAGAGACTGGCCATTCTCGTCGGCCACCTTCTGGGCAATGCCCTCCATCATCGGCGTACGCACGATGCCAGGGCAATAGGCATTGACCGTGATGCCGAGCGCGGCAAGGTCCCTGGCCGCAGTCTGGGTGATGCCGCGAATGGCGAACTTGGTGGCGCCATAGACGGCGAGCCCGGGATTGCCGACCTGTCCGGCCTGAGAGGAGGCGTTGATGATCTTGCCGATCACCTCACCCTTCTTGCCCGGCTTGCGCGCCTTGAAATGCTTGATCGCCGCCTGAATGCCCCAGTACATGCTGCCGACATTGACGTCGAACACCTTGCGGTAAATTTCGGGGGTAATGTCCTCAAGAGGAGTTACCGGCCCAAGTCCGGCATTGTTGACCATGACGTCGAGCCGCCCGAATTTCGCCACCACGTCATCGACGGCCTTGAGCACATGGTTGCGCTCGGCAACGTCGACCGTGACGGCAATCGCCTGGCCGCCCTCCGCGACGATCTTGTCAGCGCAGGCCTTTGCCTTCTTGGCGTTGTTGTCAAGGCAGCCGACGGAAAAACCGTCCTTGGCAAGGCGAAGCGCGATGGCCTCTCCAATGCCTTGACCGGCACCAGTGACAACGGCTACTTTTCCATTTTTGTGCATGATGAACCTCAGAGTTATTAATGAATTTTTAATTAAGAGACGCTTTTTTATTGGGATTTGCAAAGATTCTTGACGGCGCGTATTGAAATTAAGGTTTAAGCATTTCGTCAAATTGGCTGTCTCCAATGGGTCTGCAGGAGCCGGTGCCCGATTCGAGCTGGGTGGTGTGCGTTCTGATCATCCGGGTCCATCGGGACGTGCCGACGGCGCGCAATCCGATCGTAATGACCACCAGCGCACCCAGAATAATCCCCAGCCACAGCAGCATGGTCATTGCAGCTCCTTTGGTTCAAACATGTCGCTCACACCAGCACAGCCTCGACCGGCCGCCGCAACGAGCGCGGCATGGCCGGGCCGCGACCGAATCGCACCACGAGGTCGGGCCGTTGGCCACCCAAGCCCAGTGCGGCAGCAAAGGGGGGTCGCAACGCCGCCACTTCGACCGGCTGGTTCAGGAAGGCGTTGCGGATGCCCAAAGCGGTGGCCTGCAACGCGAAGCGCTCGTAGCAGCGCCCCACTTCCACCCAATGCGCCTTGTCGGCCGCTTGGCCCGCGAAGACCGCGATACCGGCGGAACTGCGAACCTGCCGCGCGTATTTGTCGTTCTCGCCCTTGGAGGTCAGAGGCCAGCGAAAGGCCAAGTCGCCAATCCATGACGGGATGTTCGGGTTGCCGGAAGACACGCTGTAGAGCCCGTCGCGCATGCAAACGGCGTCAGCGCCATTGAAGCGGATCCAGTCCTTCAGCTCCTTGACGAAGGCGGCGTCGGCCAACTGCGCCGTGTTGCCTTGCATCACATAGTCCAGCGTCTGCTCCATGGCCGGGCGGTCCGTCAGCAGCAGCAGGCGCACGGCCTCAGAACTGCCGGCGCGCTGCAGCAGCGCCAGTTCTTCACCGGACAAGGCCTTGCCGTCGTAGTCACCGCGTGTGCATTGGCGCACGGGGATGGCCGTGAACAAGGGCGTGGCCTGCGCTCGGGTGGGCTCGAGCATCACGCGCACAGCATTGCCGGCGGCGTCGAACTGCGCTTCGCCCTTGAGGCCGTGGGCGAGCGCCGCCTGGACCAGGTTCTCGGCGGCACAACCCAGCGAGACAAAGAGGTGATGATCATCCGGGTCCACCGCAGGGCATCGACGCGCCAGGTCGGGCAGGATGGTGATCGACCTGCCGTTGGCGTCGAGCGCAAACTTCCAGCACTGCGTGTTGTGGCTGGACGGGGCCAAGGTGGCAAAGCGAACCAGTTCCCTACCAAGCGTCGCTCCACTGAGATTTGTCGCGGCACCTGGCTGCCAGGTGCGCCGGGCAACCACTTCGTAGTCGTCTGCTACGGTCTCCTGGGAGCAACTGGAAAGCACCAGCGGGCTGGCCACCAGCCAGGGCGTGGAACCAGCGAATTGTCTGCGTGTGATCATGGTTTTAGTGCCCGGTGATGTTGACCAGCTGTAGCTATAAGGCCCATGCCCACCACGGCGGCGGCAATGAGGCCCAGGTCAGGCTGCACGTCCAGGAGAAACGCGGCCTGAGCGCCGACAAGGCACCACAGCCAAGGAACGATCAACGGGCTGCGCAGCATGGGTTGCACTGCGAAGCACAGCAGGCCGATGGTGAAAATGGTCGTCGGACGCGACACGCCGAAGGTCGATGGATAAGGATGACCAGCATAGGCCGACCAGATCGGGTACATCACCAAGGCGAAAACGATAAACACCACGCCAGCCTTAGCCTTCAGGCCTGGCACCCACCGGTAGGCGAGCTTGCGTCGAATCACCCCCTGCCAGATGAACACGACCGCACCAGCCGCAGAGACAGCTGCGAAGCCATCAGCCGCAGGACTGATGCGTGCGAAGAAGGCTATGTGGTAAGTCAAGGCGATCCGCGCCCAAAGGACTCCAAGGATGGCGGACACGACAACGCCTGACCAAGGCTGCGGCCTCAGCATCGCACCCACTGCCACCAAGGACAGGGCAACGAGGAACCACTGCGCTGGCCAGACGGCCGCGTTGTGGTCACGGAAAACACCGTAGAACTGTTCGACTGTGAACGGAAGCGCCATAACGTAGGAGCGTAGGCGTAAAAGTCAGCAGCAGTTTGTGCGCTGTCGAACATAACGCAACTGACCTGGAACAAGTCATTCAAACGCCTTGCCAGAGCAACTGGCGCACAGGCGCAGGCATTGTCAGCAATGTGGCCGTAGCAAGGAAAATGCAAGGGCCGCGTTGGGCTCGAAGCGGGTTGCAGTTAACGACTGCTGCGCACCATCCAAGACACACAATTGGTTTACCTGGAAGCTACCAGATGCTGGACCGATCCATACTCTCCAACTTTGTGTTCTCACCTTCCGACATCGTGATGGCACTAGCTTAAGACGGACTGGTCGCCAACGGCTAAGGGCGCGATGCTCGTGCTCACCAATGAGCGCAGCCCGGCAGGCTGATTTGTACACTAGCTTTTTGCATGACAAACCTCAGTTACGACCGGCGACTGGCAACTATCGCGATTCAATGCTCAATGCACGGTATTGCAGAACCTCGTTCAACGGCGCTGGGTCAATAAATTCTTTGAAGTCGATCGGTGTTTGCAGAAAACCGTGGGCAAGCAGGGCATCATGTTTGCGCTTCAGTAGATCAATTCGAGACTCGCTCAGGGATATATCAAGTTGCCGGGTCACCCTCCCAGAGTACGCATCCGCTAGAAAATCCACGGGCAGTCCGGTATCTTGGGACAGAATTTGCGTGCTTTCATCGACGTTCTCTCTGGCCCAGGGGCCGGCGTCTAAAAGACGGTGAATCCAGCGCACCACGAGGTCCGGACGCTCGTCCAGCAAACCACCACTGACCGTCAATACCACCGGATAGCCGAAGTGTTGACCGTCTCCGTCTTCCTCCGATGCAATGTCAACCACTGGACGAAAACCATAACTGGCCTTCAATAGGGCGCCCATTGCTGCATCGGTATACAAGGCGTCCACCTCGCCCCGAATCAGAGCTACTGCCTCTTCGCGCTGCACTGCAAATTGGCTGCGCGCACCCCAAAGTGACAATCCCTTTTGCGTGCCGACCACTGCATCCTCGACAAATTGTCGAGAAATCGGAATATCGATCCACGAGACTTCATTTGGCTTTAGTCCAGTCACTGCCAAGGCTTCATGAAATCCCAACTTAACGGTGGCTTGCCACCAGTCGATGGGATCATTGAGTCGTCGCGGAACGCCCAAACGTTTGCCTCGAAGATCTTGACCACTGCGGATGGTGGAGTCCGACCTAACTACGACCTCGGCCCTTCGGTCTGGCCACGCCAAACCGATGACACGTACATCAATGCCGCGGGAACGGGTCACCAGTGGTGGAACAAACCCGCCAAATCTGAAAGAGTTCGGCTGAGTGTGCTGGTAATGAGATAGGTGCACAGATCGGTCACTAGCTGCTGCCAGTGAAAGGACTTCGATCCCGTCATTGCGAAACTCATCTGTGAGCCAACCTTTTCGGATGGCAATAGATGCAGCCGATGGTGCAGGACAGCGTGTGTACCAAAGTGTGTCAACCGTCATTTCGACTCCTGTTGCTGAAACGTCAGATCAAGCGATCTACTTGGCGATTGCACGTTGGTACTCGCGCGTCCATTCACGCTTGTTAATCACCGCATAATCGGGCCACCATGCATTTGCGATGTCATCAGGGGTCTGCAGTAGCAGAGGTGATCCAGAATGGTCTTTAGGTACAGTCGCGACGGTTTGCTTCAATACCTCGTTGTTCACTGGGACCATGCCAGTGGCAGCGTTGAATTCAGTCTGTGGCTTGATTGCCAGCACAGCGTTAAGGAACTTTTGGGCTGCGTCTTGCTGGGTGGAGTTTGCAGTCAACCCGAGGTAGCCACGGGCAATGGCCACACGCTTGTCCCGAATACGCGGATGTGAGACAGAAATGTTCAGGTTGGCTTGAGACAGTCGCACGGCACCATGCGCCCCCCAGATAGCGGCCCAAGCATCACCTGACTGAAATGCCTGCGCCACTGGAGAACTCCCGCTGGCAGCGGAATAGGGCGCGATTCTCTTCAAGGCCTCAAAACCTGGCGCCGGATTTTTCTCGGATCCGCCGTTTTCATAGGCCAGTCCGGTAATGGCGTAGAAGGCATGGTAGATGGAAATGTCTGGCACCAAGACCCGTCCCTTTAGACGTGGATCGGCCAGGTCTGAAAATCGCTTCGGTGGCGCAATGCCAGCTTCCTTAAACTTGTCGACGTTATAGATGATGGTTGGCTCCGATATCCAGTAGGCGACCCGGGTATCGTCGTACAAGGATGCGTTGAGATACTTAAGATTTGGAATTCGCGTCAGGTCAAGTTTCTTGAGAAAGTTGCCCTGGATAAATTCAGGATAGTTCTCTTCACTGATTTCAACCAAGTCAAAAGGGGCGGGTTGTCCTTTGGAGGCAACCAGTTTGGCAAGAAAGTTGACACTGTTGCCGGGCACAAACTCCAGTTTGATACCTTGTTTGAGCAATTCTTCACCCACCTGTTGACGCAACGTGTCGACCCAGGTTCCGGGAAATGTTGCGATGCGCAGGATCACGGGTTCGGGGGGGGCAAGTGGCTGTGCTATTGCCTGTGTCGAAAAAGCAAGCAAGACGCCGATGGGTATCACTTGAGAGAGGAATTTTGAAAAAAGTCGCACGGAAGTTCCTTTGTAATGAATAAACGTTGTCAGCCCTTTGAGGCACCTGCACGAAGGACGGTCTCCAGGCCTAAAAGGCGTTGCAAAAGCACCATCGCACCGATAGAAAAAAGAAAGACCAAGCAGGACAGCGCAGGCAAACTGGCTTCGACATCGTTGGTCAAGGAGCCAAATACCCACACAGGGAACGTTGTGCCGTTTGGGGGCGCCAGGAATAATGCCAGTGTGACATCGGTAAATGACACAAGAAACGCAAACAGAGCGCCACCAAAGACCGCGGGCACTATCAACGGCAGGGTTACTCGTATAAAAACTCGCCAGCTTGATGCGCCAAGACTCAAAGCTGCTTCATCGAACCGAATCGACAACTGGCTAAGTGCTGTGCCAGTGGCACTAATGACGTAGGGGGTCGCAACAAAGAGGTGTCCGATGAACAGCGCAAGCAGAGAACCCTGTGCACGATATCCCGTGGCATCGGCGAATGCATTAAACGCCTGAAGCAATGCAACCCCAGTAACGATAAACGGAATTTGCAATGGTGCGCGAAACAGCGTTGACAGAAGATTGCGACCGAGAGATCCTCCTTTCACGAGTCCCCATGCGGCAGGCACACCAATGACTACCGCTCCCACCGAAACCGCACCAGCGAGCTCGACGCTCAGCCAGACCGATTGCCACATGGTTGGCGTGATCGAGAAATACCAGCGCCACGTGAACCCTTTGGGTGGGAACTGCAAGAATGCCTTCGTGGCTGTAAGTTTCCCCGGATCGACCGATGCACCAACCAGAATAACGATGGGCGCATAGATGAACAAGACGACAATCACGAGCCAAACTAGTGGTGCTATCCGTCCCAGCCCAGAAATCCATCGGCTGTGCGAAGCAGGATCAAAAAAAGATGATGCGCGCAGGGTCGCCAAATCAGTCATGTCATCACCCGGGCACTGGGACTGAGTTTGGCTGCAAGCAGTACCGACAAGAGGCTCGTGGCCATCACGATGAGGAGCAGAATGACCGAGAGGGTTGCAGCGACGCCGTATTCAGTGTGCAGTATCAACGCTTGCTGGATCAGCACAGGTAAGGTCAGCACTCTCCCACCGCCAAGCAACATAGCGGACACGAACGCACCACTTAGAAGATTGAAAAGCACGAGCGAGGCACTCAGTGTCCCGGGAAGACTCAGCGGAACGACCACCCGCCACAAGGCGCGAAGGCTCGAAGCGCCATGGATTCTGGCAGCCTCGATCAGGCGCTGAGGGATGGCTTGCATGGTGCTGAACAACATCATGACCATGTACGCAATTCCTAGATGAAAATAGCCCACCCCAACCGCGAACTGTGAGCCCAGAAACCTGAATTGCGGCCCGACGAGGTCCAGACTTCGCAACACTCCAAGCAACGCACCGTCTGCTGAGAAAACAATCATCAGGCCCAGGGTCTTGATAGGTAGTGGGACAAAGGATGTCACCACCACGCTGGTCAGGATCATGGTAGCCAAACGCGGTCGCATCCGACTGAGCAGATATGCCACTGGCCAGGCGGCAATCAGGGTCGCCAGTACAACCATCACCGAAAGGCTGAGGGTGAGACGCAAGCCCTGCAGATATTGGGGCTCATGCCAAACCGCAATGTAATTGGTCAATGTAAATTCAGCACCTACTTGTCCCAGACCCAGGTCTTCGTGGAAACTGGTGGAGAGAAATACAAATTGCGAGAACAGTAGCAAGCCCCCAGTCAGGGCCAGTTGCGGTAACAGCAATAACGCGGTGCCAGCTTTCATGCCAGCGCGTTTTCAAGCACCAGGGATTGCGATGGATGCCAGTGGATTGAGACCTCAGCACCTTCAGCGAAATCATACTCACCTGGTCGGGATTCCACCGACCACGTGCTGTCTTTCAGGTCGATCCGTGTTTGGACTAGGTTCCCAACAAAGGAGCGCGATGCAACGCGACCCTTGAGCCGGTTGTGATCTTCGGGCACGGCTGACCCGTTGACGATCTGTACGTTCTGTGGCCGAACCGCAAGCAATGGGTCCCTCGATGTGGATTGCGCTGTCGTTGGAACCTGCAGTTCTGTCCCATCACTGCAAAATGCTGATTGTCGTGGGCCGTCGGACTCAAGGCGAATCCCCAGCAGGTTGATTTGCCCGACAAATTCGGCCACGAAGCGGGAATTGGGGCGATCGTAAATGTCTCGCGGTGTCCCCAGTTGCGAAATCCGTCCCTTGTTCATCACGGCGATGCGGTCGGACAGGTTCATCGCCTCGGTTTGGTCGTGTGTTACGTAGACTGTGGTGATAGCCAGACTGCGCTGCAGGCGCTTGAGTTCCATCTGCATGGTTTCGCGCATCTTTAGATCCAACGCGCCCAGTGGCTCGTCCATTAGGAGGACCCGTGGGGGATGCGCTACAGCGCGGGCAAAAGCCACCCTCTGTTGTTGCCCACCGCTGATTTCGGAGGGAAGACGCCTGCCGATTGCTGGCAACTGGATCAGCTCAAGCAACTCCGTGACGCGGGTGCGGATGGCTCTTTCCTTGTAGCCTCGTTCGCGCAGGCTAAATGCAATGTTTTCCTCAATGCTCAAATGGGGAAACAGCGCATAGTCCTGAAAAACCATGCCAATGTTGCGTTTGTTGGGTGGCACACGGGTAACTTCGTCCGCATCAAAATGCAATGAACCCGATGTTGGTGCGGTGAATCCGGCAATGATGCGAAGCGTAGTTGTTTTTCCGCATCCGGATGGTCCTAGCAGGGTCAGGAACTCCCCGTTCTCGGCCACGAGATCTGTAACTTCCAGTGCCGTTGTGGCACCGTAGTTTTTGGATACTTGACGTAAAGTGACCTTCGACATATTTTCCTGTAGTTGCCTGCGGTATCGATTCAAAATCGAATTGCGGTACCTTCATACTCCGCGGAAGACTCAATTGGTCCCTGATTGCAGTTTAGAATTTCGTGCAGGGTCTGGAAACGAAGAAAATCGCGATTACATATTTGAATTTCACATATGCCCGACCTGATGCTCGTGGGATTGCACGATTGATCTCAAACCACCGAATTTCTCCTCGGCGAACGAATCACTAGCTTCGAGGTGTTGGGGACGCCACCGATCAACAAAACCACTTCGAATTGGGGACTGCAAAATGGGAGTGAACGACTGCTCTCGGCTGCAATGCGGGTGTCCGTGTCAGACCTAAAACAGAGTTTCAAATCTAAAAATTCAGCACCTTAAAGCCGACATTGCCCCAGCGCTGATAGACAGGCCAATTTGCCTTATGTAGGCCGGCATTTTGGTTCAGGTCAGTTCGACTTCGATATCGTTGACATATGCATGAGTATCAATCTTGCAGAATTGATTGAACATGATGGATACGCAACACAGTTTGCTTTTAGAGATGCCAATGGCCGTGGTGATCTGCTTGATAAACGGCGTCAGATCCTGGGCGCTGTCAAACCGGTAGTTCAACACGATGGACCTGAAAACATGCGGGTCCTCGTCCGCCACATCGGCACAGGAATCGAGCGATATCGCCTCGACCGGCACCCGCATTTTGGTGACCAGGGAGGCTACGTCCATGCCTGTGCAGCCCATCAAGCCCGCCAGCAGCAAGTAGGTCGGTTTGGGGCCGTGGTTCTTGCCGCCGTAAATTTCAGGCGCGTCGGTGGCTATGGCGTGGTCACCCAATTGGTTGAGAAATTCCATTCCCCCTTGCCATTGGGCTTGGGCTTTGAGTAGGGCCATGAGGGGACTCCTGAGTCGAAAAGTGAAAGTTTTCTTGCCGGGTCAAGCGAACTGGCTGTTCTGCAGCAACTCGGCGGTGTAGGGCTGTTTGCAGCTTCCCTGGACCAGGTCTTGCCCGGTCAAGGTTTCCACAATGCCGCCCTGTTGCATCACAGCCACGCGGTCACACATGTGGCTGATGACGCCAAGGTCGTGGCTGACCAGCAAATAGCTGGTTCCCAACTGGCGCTGGAGGTCTTGCAGCAGGTTCAGGATCTCGGCCTGCACCGACGCATCAAGCGCCGAGGTGGGCTCGTCCAGAAGCACCAGTTTCGGGTGGCGCAGCAGCGCGCGGGCGATGGCAACCCGCTGGCGTTGCCCGCCGGAGAGCTGATGCGGGTAGCGGAACCTGAACCGGCGGTCCAGCCCCACCTGCTCAAGCACGTCCAGCACCCTGGTCTGAACATCGTCACAGCCGTGTAGCCGCAAGGGCTCGGAGAGCGTTCGATCCACCGTATGCCGGGGGTGCAGGGAGGCATAGGGATCCTGAAACACCATCTGCATCTGCTGCCTGTAGGCGTCGGATGCAGGCTGGCCACCAAACCGGCTGACCGCACCCAGCGCAAGTTGGCCATGCCACGGTTCCAGCAGACCGGCAAGCGTCAGCAGCACGGTGGATTTGCCACAGCCCGACGCGCCGATCAGCCCGAACGTTTCACCGCCCAGTACGTCGAAGCTCACGCCGTTCACCGCAGTCAACTGCTTTCTTCCGTTGGTGTAGACCACCTTCAGGTTCCTTACCGAGAGCAAGATTTCAGCCATCGCTGCATCCTGCTTCATTGAACGCGAGACGGTCCAGCACCTGGAGTCGATGCCCCCTTGTCCGCGCCGAGGGCAAGCAGGCCAATAGCCCCCGAGTGTAGGGATGGCGGGCATCAAAGAGGCTGTCGGCCATACAGCTTTCGACGATCTGGCCGCGGTACATGATCAACACCCGGTCGCAATAACGCGCCACCGTGTTCAGGTCGTGGCTGATCAGGATCAGGCCCATGCCCCGGCGTTTGATCTCTGAGTCCAACAGACGCAGGAACTGCCCACGCACCATCTCATCCAATGCCGAGGTGGGTTCGTCGGCGATCAGGAGATCCGGCGAATTCAGCAGCATGGCGGCGATCATCACGCGCTGCGCCAAGCCCCCGGACAGCTGATGCGGACATGCCTCAGCCACCCGCTGCGGGTCTTCGACACCGATGCCAGCCAGCATTTCCAGCGCACGTTCTTGCAGCCGGCGGCGGCTGTCCTTGCCGTGTAGCATGGCCACTTCGACGATCTGCGCCATCACCGGTTGCACCGGATTGAGTGAGTATTTCGGGTCCTGCAAGATCATGCCGATGCGGCTGCCGCGCATGGATCGCCAGGCCTTGGGGCTCAGCTGCATCAGATCGATGCCGTCAAAAGTCATCTGCTCGGCGCTGACCCGACCCGGTGATCGGACCAGGCCCAGCAAGGCCCGGGCGGTCATCGATTTACCGGACCCGGATTCCCCGACGATGCCGAGCCGCTCGGCGCCCATCTGGAAGCTGACCCGGTCCACCACGGTTGACTCGCCGCGAAGCCCGGGAAAACTCACCTGCAGGTTGCGAACGATCAACTCAGCCATCTTTGGGGTCCAGAACATCGCGCAAACCATCTCCCAGCAAATTGAACGCCAGGCTGGCAAACAGGATGGCCGCACCGGGCACAGCGGCCACCCACCATTGGTCAAAAACGTAGCTTCTGCCGCCAGCCACCATCGCGCCCCATTCGGCAAGCGGTGGCTGGGCGCCCAGGCCCAGAAAACCCAAACCCGCTGCAGTGAGAATGACGCCCGCCATGTCCAACGTCAGCCGGATCACGGTCGACGGAACACACAGCGGGAGCACCTGACCGAACAAGATGCGGGGGGTGGAAAAACCAGCCACTTTGGCGGCGTGCAGGAAGTCACTCCGGCGAACCACCAGGGCTTCGGTGCGTGCCAGTCGCGCATAAGGCGCCCATGCTGTCACCGTGATGGCAAAAACGGCATTGACCAAGCCAGGACCAAGAACCGCCACGAACATCAGCGCCAACACCAGCCTTGGCAGCGCCATGAAGACATCCGTCAGGCGCATCAGCGTCGCTTCGAACAGACCGCCGAAATAGCCAGCCGAGATGCCAACGGCCAGGCCGATGGGAGCAGACAACAGGGCTACCAAAAACACGATCACCAGCGTAGCGCGGGTGCCATAAACAAGCCGGCTCCACAAGTCACGGCCGAGCTGGTCGGTGCCGAACCAGTGCTGCGCAGAGCCAGCCTGCAAGCGGCTCATCAGATCCTGGGCATTCGGGTCGACCTGGGTGATCCAAGGCGCCAAGATGGCCGCCAGAATCATGATGAGTATGAAGGCGGCGCCAATGAGCGTCATCGGACTCTGGAACGCGCGGTGGAGACCGCGGTAATAACGGCCGCACTGCGCCTGCCAGGCGGTGCCGGGAAGCTCATCGGTCAGCCAGTTTGTGAGACTCATCTTGCTCTTGGGTCCAGCCAGTAACCTAGAAAATCGCTGAGGGCATTGAGGACAATGAAACTCACACCAATCAGCAAGGTGCCACCGAGCACGGCCTGCAAATCGGCGGTGAACAATGCATTGGTGACATACAGGCCGATGCCGGGCCAGGAAAAGACACTTTCGGTCAACACCGCGCCCTCAAGCAGGGTCGCGTAAGAGAGGGAAATCACAGTCACCAGCGGCGCTGCGATGTTGGGCAGCACATGACGCCACAACACCCGGAACTCGCTGGCACCCTTGACCCGGGCAAACAGCACGTATTCCTTGCCGATTTCCTCCAGCACAAAGGTGCGTGTCATGCGCGCGATGTAGGCCATTGAAAAATACGCCAGCAACAAGGCCGGCAAGGCTAGGTGCGACAGCACATTGAGAAATGCTTCCGGATTGCGCTCGACCAGGGTGTCGACCAGCAAAAAGTTGGTTTTGAGCTGCAGGCTGTATTTCCAGACATCGTCGATGCGTCCGGGACCCGCCACCCAGCTCAGCTTGGCATAAAAGACCAGCAAGCCCATCAGCCCCAGCCAGAAAATCGGAACAGAGTAACCGATCAGGGCGATCACCCGGATCAGCTGATCGGTCCGGGTGTTGTGCCGGTAGGCCGCCCACATCCCCAGCGGCACGCCGAGCAGCACACCCAGCAGAATAGCCACGGTGGCCAGTTCCACCGTCGCTGGAAAGTACTGTCCCAGGTCTTCGATGACGGGCCTGCCGGTGCTCGTCGAACTCCCGAGATCACCCTGCGCCACCTTGGCCATGTAGTGGACAAACTGCGCATAGAGCGGCTGGTCCAGCCCCAATTTGACCGAGGCAGCGTGGTAAGCCTCGGCCGAGGCGTGGTCTCCCACCACTCGCAGCACTGGATCAATGGGCGAGTTGCGTTGGATGGCAAAGGTGAGAAACAGCAGGGCCGACACCGTCAATGCAAGCATCAACAGGGTCTTGAAGCCCCCAAGCAGGAAACGCAGCACGAACTACGGCTTGCTGACCCGCGCGTAATACACCTGATCGGCGTTGAGACCTTGGATGTAACCCTTGACGTTGCTGCGCACGACCACCTGATCGGTGGCCTGGAACATCAGGATCAGCGGCGACTGCTTCTGAACCACCCGCTGAATCTCGGCGTAGAGCTTGACACGCTTGGCAGCATCTTTTTCCTGC
>CAIVHU010000086.1 GCA_903905735.1 uncultured beta proteobacterium | reverse complement strand
CCTGGCAGGGGCCAATAGATAAAGAATCCAAGTCCAGAAGTCAGACACCTTAAACTTCTGGTTTCAACAAGATCAAGACACCCGGCAGCAACTCACGATTGCACTGTCCTTCAGGCTCATACCTGGATTAGAAAATACTGACCCCTATAGCTTGTTCATGACCAAGACACTGACCGCAAACGAACCAGCGCTGTGCTAATGGCTCCAACGCCGATCAAGCGATACGATCCTGTGGGTTGCTGGTGCTACGCGGCGCTTTCTCGAAGAAAATCTTGGTGTCTGCCCGATTGGAATGCAGAGAGAATCCATGCACCGTTGGTGTTAAATGAATCTCGTCTCCCAAGCCAAGCTGCAGGCTGGCGCACAGCTCTTCAGGAAAAATGATCCCAATCTCATCACCGACGTCAATCAGTTCCAAAGGTTTCATCATGTCTCTCCTCGCAATGCTGCCACTATAACCATGCTCCACGTCTCCAAACTCATCCCCCAAGGCGCTGGCCTGGCTGCAGCGCTGCTCAAACGCGCCAGCACCGTCGAGCTGGATTGGGACGTGCGCCAGAAGAGCCGGTTTGAAGCCACCGACTCGTCGGGCCGCCAGCTCGGTATTTTTCTGCCACGCGGCACCGTGGCGCGCGGGGGCGATGTGTTGGTAGCGCACGATGGCTCGCTGATCAAGGTGTGGGCTGCAGCGCAAACCGTGCTGAAAATCACCGCCTACCCGGAGCACGGCACAGCGTTCGATTTGATCCGCGCCGCCTACCACCTGGGCAACCGCCATGTGCCGATTGAACTCAAGCCCGATCACCTCAAGATCGAGCCCGACCACGTGCTGGCAGAGATGCTGCGCGCCATGCAGCTGATCGTGACCGAAGTGACCGAGCCGTTTGAGCCCGAAAACGGTGCCTACGCCACCGGCGGCCACTTTGGTGGCCACCACCACGGGCATGAACACGACCACGATCACAGCCATGACCACGTCCACACGCCACCGGTTGACCCGCTCGACCCCACAACACCCGCGCCCCACGTCCACGGCCCGGACTGCGATCACAACCACTGAGACCCCGCCCGCATGCAAGACAGCAGCCTGATGCAGTTGATGTGGCTGGCCTCCCCGGCCTTGCCCATCGGCGGTTTTTCATACTCAGAATGCCTGGAAGCCGCCGTAGAGTCTGCGCAGGTAGCTACAGAAAATGAAGCATCTAACTGGCTGGTTGAGCAACTCCACACCAGCCTGGCGCGCGCTGACCTGGCGGTGATTGCGCAGGCGATTCCGGCCTGGCGCACGCAAGGCCACAGCCGCATTGCCCAACTCAACACCTGGGTGTTGCAAACCCGCGACAGCAGCGAACTGCGCGCGCAGACCGAGCAGATGGGCCGATCCTTGCTCGAATGGTTGCGCAACCACACCACCGCGCAAGCATCGCAAATTGATTGGCTGGCCAGCCTGCAACCCACTTACCCGATGGCCTTTGCACTGGCCGCAAGCAGCACAGGCGCTACGGTGCGCGAGTGCCTGCTGGCCTACGCCTTTGGCTGGGCCGAAAACATGATGCAGGCCGCCATCAAATCGGTGCCGCTGGGCCAAAGCGCGGGGCAACGCATCCTGTCCAAGCTGACTGCCGAGATCCCGGCGGCCATCGACCACGCGCTAACGCTGGACGACGACAACCGCCAGGCGTTTTCACCCATGCTGGCCATTCTGAGCAGCCAGCACGAAGTGCAATATTCAAGGCTTTTCCGCTCCTAGCCCTTATTCATAAAGGGTGAGTAGCTCTTATTTTCATATCAGTGAAACCACCATGACCACGCCCTTGCATCACATCAAAAACCGCATCAAACCCCTGCCCCCGTTGCGCGTCGGCATTGGCGGGCCGGTCGGCTCCGGCAAAACCACGCTGCTCGAAATGCTCTGCAAAGCCATGCGTGACAA
The DNA here is from genome assembly GCA_903905735.1 of uncultured beta proteobacterium. Lineage (GTDB taxonomy): Bacteria > Pseudomonadota > Gammaproteobacteria > Burkholderiales > Burkholderiaceae_C > Rhodoferax. The sequence continues at coordinate 32,639 of CAIVHU010000086.1, read as the reverse complement.
ATACGACCTGGTGGCCATCACCAACGACATCTACACCAAGGAAGACCAGCGCCTCTTGACAGTGAGCGGCGCACTGCCAGCCGATCGCATCATGGGCGTGGAAACCGGCGGCTGCCCGCACACTGCCATCCGCGAAGACTGCTCGATCAACTTGGAGGCCATCGACCGCATGCTGGTGGACCACCCCAACGCCGACATCGTTTTCGTCGAGTCGGGCGGCGACAACCTAGCCGCCACCTTCAGCCCCGAGCTGTCTGACTTGACCATCTACGTGATTGACGTGGCGGCCGGCGAAAAAATCCCGCGCAAAGGCGGCCCCGGCATCACCAAAAGTGATCTTTTTGTCATCAACAAGACCGATCTCGCGCCTTATGTGGGTGCCAATCTGGAGGTAATGTCAGCTGACACCACCCGCATGCGCACCACGCCCAAGGGCCTCAGACCCTTTGTCATGACCAACCTGAAGACCCTGACCGGGCTGGACGAGGTGATTCATTTCATTGAGCAGCGCGGCATGCTGGCTCCGTAGCGCGGGGGGCAATTTGCAGCGGGTGGGCCGGTGTTGGTGACCACCGTTTTCTGCCGAACGACTGTGAAATTTGGGGATTTCGAACGCTGCAGCTGCGAACGGCTGGGCGACTGGGTGATGCGACCGGGCTTTGGGATGAAAGGCGCGCGCCCAAAGGTGCTCGAGCACTGACACCGCCACCCCGCGCGTGATTTCGCCCCAAAACCGCACGCACATCACCCAGTCGCCCTGCCGGTTGCCTCAGGTTGCAACCAACCTGCCGCGCGCTACGTCTGTAAACGCCAGCCCGCCCATTTGAATCCCACACCCAAAACCGCCACACAACAAAAGCCCCGAATGCTATGATTTTGTGATTTACCCACCAAGGAGACCACCGCTTGAAGCGCCAACTAGGGCCGCCCGCCCAACCCGTCCCACACCCGCATGGCGCTGCCTGACGACGACCTGTCCACCAGCAGCGCGCTGGTGATTGACGCCAACCCCACCTCGCGCTCGGTACTGGTGTCGCAGTTGCGAGACTTTGGCATGGGCACTGTGGTGCAAACCGCGCGCCTGGTGGATGCCCGCCGCCAGTTGGAATACCGCAAATTTGACGTGGTGCTGTGCGAGCTGCACTTTGCGGGGGACACCATGACCGGGCAAGACCTGCTCGACGACCTGCGGCGTAACCAGTTGCTGCCGTTTTCCACCGTGTTCATCATGGTCACCGGCGAAGCCACCTACGCCAAGGTGGCGGAGGCCGCAGAATCGGCGCTGGACGGCTACCTGCTCAAGCCCCACAAAGCCAACCAGCTCGGTGAACGGCTGCGCCAGGCGCGCATCCGCAAAGCCTCGCTGCAGGACATCTTCATCGCCATCGAGGCGGAAGACTTTGAGACCGCCGCCAGCCTATGCCAGCACCGGTTCGAAACCAAGGGCCTGTTCTGGCTCTACGCTGCCCGCGTGGGGGCTGAACTCATGCTGCGCGTGGGCAAATTCGCCCAGGCACAAAAGCTGTATCAGGCGGTGGTGGCGGCCAAAACCCTGCCTTGGGCCAAGCTGGGCGTGGCGCGCTCGCTGCTGGACGAAGGCCAGACCGCCCGCGCGGTGAGCACGCTGGAAAACCTGATCAGCGAAGACCCCAACTATGCCGACGCCTATGACGTGATGGGCCGCGCGCAGTTTGAGCAGGGCAAATTTGCCGACGCACTGGCCACCTACAAGATGGCCAGCACGCTGACCCCCGCATCCATCTCGCGGCTGCAAAACCTGGGCCTGATGAGCTACTACTGCGGTGACCGCAAAGGGGCCGAGCAGGTGCTGGACCGCACCGCCCGCCTCGGGCTGGACTCCAAAATGTTTGACTGTCAGACGCTGGTGCTGCTGGCGTTTGCGCGCTTCGAGAGCGGCGACCGCAAAGGTCTGCAGCGCTGCCGCGACGACTTTGCCCGCCTGATCGAACGCAACCCTGACAACGCCCGCCAGCAGCGTCTGAGCGCCATCGTTGATGCGCTGCAACTGCTTGAAAAAGGCCAGTTTGCGCAGGCACTGGAATCCATCCGCAGCCAGTGCCAGCGCATCAAGGACCCTGACTTTGACTTTGAATCGGCCTCCAACCTGCTGGCGCTGCTGGCCCAGTTAGCCCACAAGGCCATCCAGCTCGACGAGGTGGATGCGGTAGCTACCACGCTGGGCCTGCGCTTTGCAGGCACGCGCGCGCTCTCAGAACTGCTGGCCGGTGCCGCAGCCACCCATCCACCCTATGCCGACCTGATCCGCTCTGCCCACCAGCAGGTGCTCAAACTCGCCGAGACGGCCATGGCGCTGAGCATGGGCGGCGACCCGCAGGCGGCGGTGATCGACCTGATCCGCCACGGCCAGGAAACGCTGAGCGGCAAGCTCATTGAGACCGCCTACCTGGTGCTGCACCGATACGCCGACAAGATCAAAAACGCCTCCGAACTGAACCCACTGGTGCATGACCTGCGCGTGCGCTACAGTACCCAGATCACCCGGGCGGCCCTGGGCGAACAAAAGCGCCAGGCCGGTGGCCTGACATTGCGTGCGGGCGGCAAATCGACCAAGCCAGCGCCTGCAGCCTGACGCAAAACAGCCGCCTGCACAGGGGAAAACACTAGCAGGCAAAGCGCAGTGGCTGCTGAATAATGGTTTTTTCCCCATCGGAGAACCATCCATGCGATTTTTCAAGAAATTGGGCTTGGCCATTGGTTTGGCAGCCAGCGTTATTGCCACCAGCGCCTTGGCCGAGCAGCAATTCATCACCATCCTGACCGGCGGCCAAAGCGGCATTTATTACCCACTGGGCGTCGCCTTGAGCCAAGCTTACGGCAAAGTACTGCCGACTGCCAAAATTTCGGTGCAGGCCACCAAGGCTTCTGCCGAAAACCTGAACCTGTTGCAACAAGGCAAGGGCGAAGTGGCGTTTGCGCTGGGTGATTCGGTGTCGGATGCCTGGAAAGGTGACGAAGAAGCCGGCTTCAAAACCCCGTTGAAAAAACTGCGCGCCATTGGCGGCCTGTACTCCAACTACATTCAGATCATTGCCAACGCCGAATCCGGCATCAAAACCATTGCCGACCTCAAAGGCAAGCGCATCTCGGTCGGTGCGCCCAAGTCGGGCACCGAACTCAATGCCCGTGCCATCCTCAAGGCCGCAGGCCTGAGCTACAAGGACTTCTCCAAGGTGGAATATCTGGGTTTTGGTGAATCTGTCGAGCTGATGAAAAACCGCCAACTGGATGTGACCTTGCAGTCTGTGGGCCTGGGCGCGGCATCCATCCGCGATCTGGCGATCTCGATCAACATTGTGGTCGTCTCGGTCCCTCCAGAGGTGGTCGCCAAGGTGGGTGACCCAGCCTACCAGACAGCCACCATTCCCGCGGACACCTACAAAGGCCAGACTGCTGCCGTGCCCACCGTGGCCATCAAGAACATTTTGGTCACACACGAAGGTGTGCCCACCGACACCGTGTATGCCATGACCAAGGCGATGTTTGACGGGATGGACGGGCTGGTCGCTGCGCACACGGCGGCCAAAGGCATCGTCAAGAAAGATGCCCCGGTTGGCCTGCTCATTCCGCTGCATCCAGGGGCTGAAAAATACTACCGCGAAGTCGGCTTGCTGAAATAAGCACAGACAGGAAGCTGACCAACCCGACGTATGACCATGAGCAAACCTGAAAGCGCGCCTTCGTCCGAGCAGGCAGGCGCGATTGATCTGGACGCTCTGTTGAGCCACAAACCGCCTGCAGACGCAGAACCCGAGTTCGAAGAGCACGGCAAAAAGCGATCCTTGCACGGTTTTTCAGCACGCCTGCTGATGGGTTTTGCGCTGTTGTTCTCAACGTTTCAGTTGGTCATTGCGGCCGATCTGGTGGCTTTGTCAAGCCTTCCCACCCGGTCCATCCACGTCGGCTTTCTGTGCCTGCTGACTTTCATCCTGTATCCGATGTTCAAGAATGGCAAGCTGTCGTCGGTGGCATGGTATGACTGGCTACTGGGGCTGGGTGGGTTTGCCATCAGTTTTTACCACCTGGTGTTTGAGGCCGACGTCATTCAAAACAGTGGCGAACCAACCACGCTGGAAATTGTGCTGGGCACGGCCATGGTCGTCATGGTGTTTGAAGGCACGCGCCGGGTGATGGGGTTGGCGCTGCCGATTGTCTGTGGTCTGTTCCTGGCCTATGGGCTGTTCGGGCAATACCTGCCGGGTGCCCTGGCGCACCGGGGCTACGACTTCAGCGCCATCGTCAACCAGCTGTTTCTGGGCACCGACGGCATTTACGGCACGCCCACGCTGGTGTCGGCCACCTATATTTTTCTGTTCATCCTGTTTGGTTCGTTCCTCGAACACGCCGGCATGATCCGCTTGTTCAACGCCATTGCCCTGGGTTTTGTCGGCCATGCCAAGGGGGGGCCGGCCAAGGTGGCCGTGCTCTCAAGCGGCTTCATGGGCATGATTTCGGGCTCGGGTGTGGCCAATGTGCTCACCGTCGGGCAATTCACCATTCCGCTGATGAAGCGCTTTGGCTATTCCTCGGTGTTTGCGGGCGCGGTGGAGGCCACGGCGTCAATGGGCGGGCAGATCATGCCGCCGGTGATGGGAGCAGTGGCCTTTATCATGGCCGAAACGCTGAATCTGCCGTATGCCGAAATCGTCAAGGCGGCGATTATTCCGGCGCTGCTGTATTACTTCACCGCGTTCACCATGGTGCATCTGGAAGCCGGGCGAGCCAAGCTGATGGGCTTGCCCAAAGAGCAGTGCCCCAACCCATGGACGCACATGCGCGACAACTGGTACCTGATGGTGCCGCTGGCCATTTTGGTGTTCATGCTGTTCCACGGCTTCACGCCCAAATTTGCCGGCATGATGGGGCTGTGCATGACGGCTGTGCTGATTCTGGGTGCGGCCCTGGCGGCGCGCATTCATTCCACCACGTTCCGCTATGTCTTGTGGTTGGGTCTGGGGCTGGGTGCTTCGACCTTTCTGAAATGGGGCATTCAGCCGGTGCTGGCGGTGATTGCAGTGCTCGCGGTGGCGTGCCTCTACGTCAAAGGCGGCAAGAAAACGCTGCAAACGCTGCGCGATGGCCTGACCGATGGGGCCAAACAGGCGGTGCCGGTGGGTCTGGCATGCGCCATTGTGGGGGTGATCATTGGCGTGCTGTCGCTCACCGGTGCCGCCACCAGCTTTGCCGGTTTGGTGCTCAAGGTGGGGGACACCAGCGTCTTTTTGTCGTTGCTGCTGACCATGCTGGTGTGTCTGGTGCTGGGCATGGGTATCCCCACCATTCCCAACTACATCATCACCAGTTCCATTGCCGCGCCGGCCTTGCTCAAGCTGGGCGTGCCGCTCCTGATATCGCACATGTTTGTGTTTTATTTCGGCATCATGGCTGACCTGACGCCGCCGGTGGCGCTGGCGGCGTTTGCGGCGGCCTCGATTGCCAAGGCATCACCGATGAAGATTGGCATCAAGGCCACGCAGATTGCGATTGCCGGGTTTGTCATCCCGTTCATGGCGGTGTATGACAACGCGCTGATGCTGCAAGGGGACTGGACTTACGCAGGCGTCGCCTATGTGGTGTTCAAGTGCCTGCTGGCGATTGTGCTGTGGGGCGGGGTGGTAGTTGGGCATCTGCAAGCCAACTTGAGCACCGCTCAACGCGTCTGGTGCGCGGCCACGGCGGCCATGCTGGTGTCGGCGATCCGTCTGACCGACGAGATCGGCTTTGCCATGGCGGTGATGTTGGTTCTGTGGTTGTGGCTGCGCGCGCGCCAGTTGGCATCAGCCACCGCAGCGGTTGGCAAAACTGCCGCCTGACCGATAGACGGTGATGTCTGTGCTGGCCGCACTGTGCCTGTTTGCGGGGGAACTGCAGGCACAGATTCCGGAGGATCGGTTCACGCTGCGCTGGCAACACTCCATTGAAAAGATCGACTGGGAGGAAGACTACCAGGTCGTCGGCAACTGGCTGTATTTGGGCAACGCGCGGGTGCGCGGTTCAGGCGCTGGCATGGAGCCGCCGCCAGGCTCTTTCTATGCCAAAGGCGTGTGGCACTACCGTCCAGCGCCAGACATGCGCTGGAGCCGCAGCCTGCAACTCACACGCTCAGAGTTTGCCCGTGACTACGATCTTTGCCTGAACGGCACCTGTCAAGCGCTCTCCAACTGGATACCCATCGCGGCGGGAACCACCACGCTCAGGCCCTGCCAGGTCAGCCCCACAGATCCAACGGCGGGTCGGTGACCACAGCTCGCAAAATGTCCGAGCGCGAGATGAATCCGGCCACCAGCCCCTGATCATCGACCACTGGCAAGCCTGGCAAGCCCGTTTCCAGCAACACCTGCGCCACCCGGCGGATGTCCGAATCCGGGGCCACGCTGGGCACGGGGGTGACCATGATGTCTTTGACGTTTTGCATCATCAGCGCGCGCCAGGCCAGCGCATGGCTGTCGGGCGACGGCAGCCGACTGGGCTGCAGCAAGTCTGCGCGAGTCAACAGGCCCACCAGGTGGTCGGTGGCATCCACCACCGGTGCCTGTCCAACCAACTTGTCGCTCAGGATTTGCCAGGCTTGCAGCACCGTGGCGCTGTCTTTGAGGGTGATGATCTGCGTGCTCATCACATCACTGACCCGCGTCAGCGGGTGGCGCGGGGTGCTGCCCGCCAGGTTGTCGGTGTAAGCCGACAAGGCACTTTTGCGTGACTCGTCAACGCCACCGCTGCCGAGCTTGTTGGCCGCGGACTCGACAAACGCCCCTGACGATTCGGCCAGCCTGTCGCGCCCCTCATGCGCCACCGGCAACACACGGCGGGTTCGCGTCAGCGCACCCACGCCACCTACCTGGCGCAGTTGCTCCATGCTGCCGCGAAACAAGCGCCCCTGCATGCCGTAAACCGAAAACATGGTGTGTCGCCTCCTTGTACCGGTGCCACCAGACGCCGCTCGCGTCCGATGCCAAATTGCCCTGGCAGCCTGACGATACCGTCTGAGACCACCAGCGTCAATGTCGAAGCACTATCAGTTTTATCGACCAGGTGCCGCGCGCACTTGAACAGCGCCGCACCGGCAACTCAGGCTTTGGGCAGAAACAGCGCTTGCAGATCGTTCAAAAAGTCGAACCCGAGCGCAGTGGGTTGCACATGGTTCAAGCCGTCCGTCAGCAGGCCACGCGCTTGTGCTTGCTGCACCGCGGCGCTGATGGCGGTGATGGTCAAGCCGGTACGCTCGGTGAATGTTGGCAACACAAACCCATCAGCCATCCGCAGCGCGTTGAGCATGAATTCAAATGGCAGTTCGGCCCGGCTGACCTCGTTCTCCTGCGCGATGGCGCTCCCGGCAAAAGCCTGCGTCATGTAGCGCGCCGGGTCGCGCAGTCGCACCTGCCGCAAAATGCGGTGGGCGAAACTGAGCTTGCTGTGCGCGCCCGCGCCAAGGCCCAGATAGTCACCAAATTGCCAGTAGTTCAGGTTGTGCGCGCAGGCGTGGCCGGGCTGCGCGTAGGCCGACACCTCGTAACGACGCATGCCCTGCTGGCCGGTCAGATCGGTGATCAGGTCCAGCATGTCGGCCGCCAAATCGTCTTCCACGGCGGCGGGCGGGTGTTTGGCAAAGAAGGTATTGGGCTCGATGGTCAGGTGGTAGATGGACAGATGCGGCGGGGCAAACTTCAGTGCGGTGGTCACATCGGCGCGCAAGTCGTCCAGCGTCTGACCCGGCAGCGCGTACATCAAGTCGAGGTTAAAGGTATCAAAATAAAGAGCAGCTTCCTCAAGCGCAGAAAGGGCTTGAGCCCGATTGTGCACACGACCCAGGGTTTGCAGATAACTGTCGTTGAAGCTCTGCACACCGACCGACAGCCGCGTGACACCGGCGGCCCAAAAGGCTTTGAAACGGTCTTTCTCGAATGTGCCGGGGTTGGCTTCCAGGGTGATCTCGGCGTTGGCGACCAGTTTGACCCGCGCGCGGATGCCGCCCAGCAACTGGTCAATGGCTTGCGGCGAAAACAGGCTGGGTGTGCCCCCGCCAATGAACACGGTCTGCACGCTGCGGCCCCAGATGAGTGGCAGCGCGGCTTCCAGATCGGCCATCAGGGCATTGATGTAGGCCTGCTCGGGCAGGTCCGACGCGCGCAGTTCATGCGAGTTGAAGTCGCAATAGGGGCATTTCTTCAAACACCACGGCAGGTGGATGTAGAGCGACAGCGGCGGCAGGCTGCTCAGTTGCAGCGTGCCCGGGCGCATGTAATGCTGGATGTCGTGCGGCTGCACCACCGCTTCTGGCGCGGGTGAATCAGGCTGGATCGGGATCACAACCACTGCTCACGCATCAACTTGACCATGGCCGCCGCCGCGCGACCCCGGTGGCTGTTGGCGTTTTTCACCTCGATCGGCAGCTGCGCAAAGGTCAGACCAAATTCGGGAATGAACATCACCGGGTCAAAGCCAAACCCGTTGCTGCCCAGCCGCTCGCGTGCGATCTCGCCCACCACCCGGCCCACTGCCACCAGCGGCTCCGGGTCCTGGGCGCTGCGCACCGCGACCAGCGTGCTGACCATGGCGGCGCGGCGATTCTCCACACCCTCCATCTGCTCCAGCAGGGCGCGCACATTGTTGTCATCACTCTTGGGGTAGCCAAACCGGGTGGCATAAAAAGCGGTTTGTACGCCCGGCAGACCGCCAAACACGTCCACACACAAGCCCGCATCGTCCGCCACGGCGGGCAGGCCGCTGTGCTCGGCGGCGTGGCGCGCTTTGGCCAGCGCGTTTTCGATGAAGGTGTGAAACGGCTCGGGGGCCTCGGGAATGCCGAGGCTACCCTGGGTGATGAGCTCAACACCTAGCGGCGCGAACATGGCCTGCAGTTCAGCGAGCTTGCCGGGGTTGTTGGATGCCAAAACTATTTTCATATGAAAAATATGCCTCCAGACCTTATGGATAAAGGGCGAATAGCTATCAACTTAATAATCAGCCTTTTGCAGCTGGATCAGCTCGCGGATGCCCTTGTCGGCCAGCGCCAGCAGCGCATCCATCTCGGCGCGGGTAAAGGCAGCACCCTCGGCGGTGCCCTGCACTTCGACAAAATGGCCTGCGCCGGTCATCACCACGTTCATGTCGGTGTCGCAGGCCGAGTCTTCCACGTACTCCAGATCGAGCAGCGGTGTGCCCTGCACGATGCCCACCGAAATGGCGGCCACATGGTTGAGGATCGGTGACTGGGTGATCTTGCCCTGGGCCAGCAGCCAGTTGACCGCATCCTGCGCGGCCACGAAAGCGCCGGTGATGGCCGCCGTGCGAGTGCCGCCGTCGGCTTGCAACACGTCGCAGTCGAGGTGGATGGTGCGCTCGCCGAGTAACTTTAGGTCGAAGACGCTGCGCAGCGCGCGGCCAATCAGGCGCTGGATTTCCTGCGTGCGGCCCGACTGCTTGCCGCGTGCGGCCTCGCGGTCGCTGCGGGTGTGGGTGGCACGCGGCAGCATGCCGTATTCGGCAGTCACCCAGCCTTCGCCGCTGCCCTTTTTGTGGCCAGGCACTTTCTCCGCGACCGAGGCGGTGCACAGTACCTTGGTGTGGCCAAACTCGATCAGCACCGAGCCTTCGGCGTGCATGGTATAGCTGCGGGTGATGGTCACCGGACGCATGGCATCCACGGCGCGAGCTCCAGATCGCAAGAATTCAGTCATCAGGAAACCTCTTGAGTCAAAAAATCAGGCTTTTTTCTGGGCCGAGCGGCGGATTGCCTCGTTGATCTCGGCGATGGAGCGCTCAATGGCTTCATCGTCCAGGTCGTCCAACGCGGAATCGGGCCATACCGCCTCCACCGTGGACGCAAACACACCGTCAAGAATCGAATCGGTGGTGATGGTGCCCCGGGTGGATTCAAAAGTATCGGGCGTTTCCCACTCCAGTACCAGGCAGGTCACGTTGTCAGAATGGGTGCCCGCCTGACGCAGGGCTTTTTCCACCAGATCAGGCACTGCAACGTCGACCGGTTTGAGCAACAGGTCAGACACAATGGTGTGCTCGGGCAGCGACGACCACAGCCCGTCGGAACATAACATGACGCGGTCACCCTGCTGCAGACTCACGGGCCCCGTCACGGCAAACACCGGCTTGGTCGGCGAACCCAGGCAGGTGAACAGCACATTGCGGTTTTGAGGGGCATCGGGCCGACCGGCAACGGGTTTGAGCAAGTCCTGCTCCAGCAGAGAATGGTCTCGCGTGCGCGTCAACAGTTCACCGCGACGCAACAGATACAGGCGCGAGTCGCCACAGTGAGTCCAGACCATCGCGCCGTTCTGGACCACCGCCAGCACGATCGTGGTGCGCGGCGCGTCCAGCATGGCATGGTCCATGGCGTAGCGCAAGATGTGCCGGTGCGCCGAGCGCACCGCATTGTTCACAAACCCCTGCACGTCAGCGAGTTCGGGCTTGGCCTCTTTCTGGAACAGGGCGGCAATGGACTGAATGGCCAGTTGCGCCGCCACTTCGCCCTCGGGGTGCCCGCCCATGCCGTCGGCCAGCATGAATAGGGCCGAGCCACTGGTATAGCAGTAGCCCATGCGGTCCTCGTTTTTTTCGCGCCCACCTTTGCGGCTGACCTGGAAGACGGAAAACTTCATTTGTTCTTTTTGCTCGGCTCAGTGGCCTTGAGCACGGTTTTTTTGGTACCCGAGACCATGTTGTCAAACTGCAGCCGCACTTTTTCACCAACGCTCAGGCGCGTGTAGCGGCGCTCGCCCGGGCTGTTGAGCTCCTTTTGTAGCGCAAACACCGACTGCGGCCGTGCCAGCGGGTTCAGCGACATGCACCACTGCACCACCTCAATCAGGTTGTCGGAATAGACGCCTTGCAAACGCTTGATGGCCAGTGCCAGCGGGTCGTTGGTCACCCGCTGTGGCGCTTCGTTCGGGGGGTAACCCTGCATGCAGGCAAACATACAGGCACCCATGGCGTAGATATCTGTCCACGGGCCCATGGTGCTGTCGCGACGGTACATCTCGGGCGCGGCAAAACCGGGGGTGTACATGGGGCGGATGAAGTTGCCTTCTTTGCTCAGCACTTCACGCGCCGCGCCGAAGTCGATCAGCACCGCCTTGTTGTCGTCCGTGATGAAAATGTTGGCGGGTTTGATGTCGAGGTGCAGCATCTTGTGCTGGTGCACGATACGCAGGCCGCGCAAAATTTCTTCAAACAGCGAGCGAATGGTGGATTCGCGAAACACCTTGGGTTGTTTGAGGTCACGCGCGGTGATGATGAAATCCTGCAGGCTGGCACCTTCCAGATAGTTCATCACCATGTAAACGGTTTCGTTCTCGCGAAAGAAATTCATCACGCTCACCACCGAGGGGTGCGAGATTTGCGCCAGCGAACGCCCTTCTTCAAAAAAACTTTTCAGTCCCAGGCGGTACAGTGACAATTTTTCAGGTGCCACCTGTGGCGCCAGTTCACCCACCTCGCGGGTCGTCAGGGAGGCGGGCAAATATTCCTTGATGGCGACTTGCCCACCCTCGCTGTCGGTGGCCAGATAGACCACGCCAAACCCACCGGCAGCCACTTTGCGGATAACCTGATAGCCGCCAATGAGGGTACCGGGAGGCAGTGGTGATGGCTTGACCTTGGACATATTTTTCAATCAGGGCACCGCTTGCGCGGCAAGAACCGGGTTATTCTCAAAAGCACTTTATTGAAAAGAGCACCGCAATGTCAGTTTACAGCATGACCGGTTATGCCAGCGCCCAGCACAACCCCGGCAAAGAGGCATCGGATGGCGATGTCAAAACCACCTCAACCAGCCGATTGGGCATGGAAATCCGGGCGGTCAACAGCCGCTTTCTGGACCTGTCTTTCCGCCTGCCCGAAGAGTTGCGGGCCTGCGAGCCTGCCCTGCGGGACAAGCTCAATGCCCGGCTCAAACGCGGCAAGGTTGAGTTGCGGGCATCGATTGACAGCGCCTCAAGCAGCGTGGTCACCGAGCCCTCGACCCGTCTGCTGCAGCGCCTCAACGCCATTCAGGACAATGTCAAAGCCTGGCTGCCTGCAGCGCAGCCGCTCAGTGTGGCCGAGGTGATCCGTCTGGCTGTGGGCGAATCGGCCCCCGGAAAAGACTGGCAAGCCGACGCGCTGGAACTGGCTGACGCAGTGCTGGATGCGCTGCTGTCTGCCCGCGAACGCGAAGGGGCCCGTCTGGCCGCGATGCTGTTTGACCGCATCAAGCAGCTGCGCGCCCTGGCCACCAAGGCGGGGCCGCTGATCCCGGAGCTGGTGGCGCAGCAGCGCCAACGCTTTCTGGACCGCTGGGCCGATGCCATGGAATTGACCGACGGACAGGCCAAGTCCGACATGGCGCAAGACCGCGCCTTGACCGAGGCCACCGCCTTTGCCATCCGCATTGATGTGGCCGAAGAACTGACCCGACTCGCTTCGCATCTGGATGAGCTGGAGCGGCTCGTCAAGAAGGGCGGCGAGATCGGCAAACGGCTGGATTTTTTGATTCAGGAATTGCACCGCGAAGCCAACACGCTGGGCTCCAAATCTGCCGCGTTGGAACTTACCCATATCTCAGTCGATATGAAGGTGCTGATCGAACAGATGCGCGAACAGGTGCAAAACATAGAATAAGACGATGGATTACCCAGGTAACTTGTTTGTTGTGGCGGCCCCCAGTGGGGCGGGAAAATCGAGCTTGGTCAAGGCCTTGATGGAACTTGACTCGCACGTGCAACCGTCGGTGTCGCACACCACCCGCGCACCGCGTGGCCAGGAAAAACATGGTCGCGAGTATTTTTTCGTGTCAGAACCCGAGTTCGATGCGATGGTGCTTGCCAATGCCTTCATCGAGTGGGCGCACGTTCACAACCACCGCTACGGCACCTCCAAGAAAGCCATTGAAGAACACATGAGCCAGGGCGCGGATGTGATTCTCGAGATTGATTTTCAGGGTGCCTTGCAAATCAAACAGGTGTTTGCCAACGCGGTCACCATTTTCATCCTGCCACCGAGTTGGGATGAGTTGCGCTCGCGGCTGGAGCGACGCGGCGAGGACACGCCTGAGGTGATCGAGGTCCGACTGCAAAATGCCGCTGTGGAGATGGCGCAAGCGCAGCAATTTGACTTCGTTATAATCAACGAGTCGTTTGACCGGGCGGTGTTTGATCTCAAATCCATCGTCCACGCTCAACGACTCAAGTACCTGGCACAGCGCCGTGCCAGGGCTGAAACATTCAAAGCACTGCATATTTCTTAGTGCGCCCACCTGGTTTTGGAGAAGACATGGCCCGTATCACCGTTGAAGACTGCCTGCAGCAGATTCCCAATCGCTTTCAGTTGGTGTTGGCTGCGTCCTATCGCGCTCGTATGCTGAGCCAGGGTCACACCCCCAAAGTTGAGAGCAAAAACAAGCCGGGTGTCACTGCTCTGCGCGAAATCGCCGCCGGCAAGATTGGCATTGAAATGCTGAAAAAAGTACCTCTGTGATCTGAATCCCACCTGCCCTTGGCCAAGCACCGCATTGCGGTGCTTTTTTGTTGCTGCTGTCCGAAAAGTGCGCGCGCAGGCTATATTAAAGGCATGAGTAACCCCGTCAAGCCAGAATTAGCCACCAGTGTGCGAGCGCCCAAGCCAGCCGCCAGGGCGCTGAGTTCGGCCGGCATCAATGCAGCTGCCGCCAGCCTGGCAAGTTTGACCAGCAAGCTCGACTACCTGAGTCCGGCAGATGTAACCAGCGTTCGTCTGGCCTATCGGTTTGCCGACCAAGCGCACCTGGGTCAGCTCAGAAACAGCGGCGAACCCTATATCACCCACCCGATTGCTGTTGCAGTGCAATGCGCCGAGTGGAAGCTTGATGCCCAGGCGCTGATGGCGGCGCTGCTGCACGATGCCATGGAGGACTGTGGCATCTCCAAGTCAGATTTGATCGAACGCTTTGGCCCGGCCGTTGCTGAACTGGTGGACGGCCTGACCAAGCTGGAAAAGCTGCACTTCAACACCCGCGAGGAAAACCAGGCCGAGTCGTTTCGCAAAATGCTGCTGGCCATGGCGCGCGATGTCCGCGTCATCCTGATCAAACTGGCAGACCGCACCCACAACATGCGCACCTTGTCTGATGCGCCGCGCGAAAAATGGGCGCGCATCGCCTCGGAAACAATCGACGTTTACGCCCCCATTGCCTATCGACTTGGTTTGAACCAGACCTATCGCGAGTTGCAGGACCTGTCCTTCAAGTTCCTCAATCCATGGCGGCACGCCATTTTGTCCAAGGCGGTGGCCAAGGCGCGCAGTCGCAGGCGCGACCTCATCCAGAAGGTTCAATCTGACCTCGACAGCACGTTCAGCCAACACAAGATGCCGGTCAGAATTGCAGGTCGTGAGAAGACCATTTACTCCATCTACAAAAAGATGGATGAAAAGAACCTGAGTTTTGCCCAGGTGACTGACATCTACGGGTTTCGCATCATCGTCCCGCATCTGATTGATTGCTACACCGCGCTGGGCCTTTTGCACCAGTTGTACAAACCGGTGCCGGGCAAGTTTAAGGACCACATCGCCATCAGCAAGATCAACGGCTACCAGTCCTTGCACACCACCCTGGTGGGACCTTCTGGCATCAATGTCGAGTTTCAGTTGCGCACCGAAGCGATGCACCTGGTCGCGGAAACGGGTGTGGCTGCCCATTGGATGTACAAAGAAGTCTCGCACGGGGATGTCGGCGAAAACGACCGTATGGGGTCAAAATGGCTCCAGTCCTTGCTGGACATTCAGGACGAGAACCGCGATGCGACCGAGTTTTGGGAACATGTCAAAGTGGATCTGTTCCCCGATGCCGTTTATGTGTTCACGCCAAAAAGCCAGATCATGGCCATGCCCCGTGGCTCCACAGTGATCGATTTTGCGTATGCCATCCACAGCAATGTGGGCGACCGCACGCTATCAGCCAAAATCAACGGTGAGCCCGTGCCCCTGCGCACCGAGGTCAAGAACGGAGACGTGATCGAGGTCATCACCTCTGCGGAAGCAACACCCAACCCGGCCTGGCTGAGTTTCGTCAGAACGGCCCGGGCGCGCTCCAAAATTCGCCAACATCTGCGCACGCTGGCGCAAACGGAGTCCGAGGGCTTGGGCGAGAGATTGTTGGCTCAGGCACTACGTGCCGAGGGCATTGAAAACGTGCCGGCCAGCACACCGGATAGCGCCGTATGGGACAAGTTGCTGAGATTCAGTGGCAGCCGAACCCGTGCCGAACTCATGACCGACATCGGCATGGGCAAACGCATTGCCACCATCGTTGCCAAGCGCCTGGCCGTCATTCTGACCGACACCGGTGAGAAGCCGGATGCCCTGTTGCTGACACGTGAGCGCTTCGTCACCGGCGAGCACATCTCGCAAGGCGGCGTGACCATCGATGGCAGCGAGAGCACCTCAGTCATCTTTGCCACCTGCTGCCGACCCATCCCGGGAGACGCGATTGTGGGCTATCTGGGTCGTGGTGTCGGCTTGACGATTCACACCAGTGACTGCCCGGTGGCCAAGAAACTCTTCAAAAAGGACAGTGAAAGATTCCTCAGTGTGGATTGGGCTGACGAGCCGGTTCGAAGCTTCGAGACAGGCATTGTTGTCACGGTGAACAACGGCAAGGGTGTCTTGGCCCGAGTGGCAAACGTGCTCGCCAATGGGGAGGCGGATATCACGCACATTGACATGGTCAATGAATCAGCCCACGGCGTGATGGACCTGCGATTTGTGATCGCAGTGCACGACGTCAACCAACTCGAAGCTATCTTTAAAAACCTGCGCCGCACACCGGCGGTGGTCAAGGTTCAGAGAAGCAAAAATGCATCAACCAACGGCCCATGACCTTCGGGCCACTTTGGATGGTTCTCACCAAGTAAAAAGCCTGCAACTCATCACAAGTTGCAGGCTTTACATATGGTGCGGCTGGCAGGAATTGAACCCACGACCCCTTGGTTCGTAGCCAAGTACTCTATCCAACTGAGCTACAGCCGCCAAGCTATAAATTATAGCCCGAAAATTGGTAGGCCGTCACAGACTTGAACTGTGGACCAAAGGATTATGAGTCCTCTGCTCTAACCAACTGAGCTAACGGCCCGACCGAACCTTCGATTGTAGGGGCTACTTGTGGTGGCTCAGCGCGTTGCTGACCAACTTGGAGGTGATGTCCACGATCTGGATCATGCGGTCATAGGCCATGCGCGTGGGACCGACGACACCCAGGGTTCCAACTACCTGGCCGTCCACCTCATAAGGTGCGCTGACGATGGACAGCTCCTCAAAAGGCACGATTTGACTCTCGCCACCAATATAAATGCGCACGCCTTCGGCACGGCCAGTCACATCCAGCAGCCGCATCAACTGGGTTTTTTGTTCAAACAGGTCAAAAGCCCGCCGCAAATGGCCCATGTCATGGGCGAAGTCACTGACTGACAGCAGATTTTTCTCACCTGAGATGATCACTTCATCGCTGGTTTCGGCCAGGACATCGGAGTTGGCGGCCACGGCCGCCGTCATCAGGCTGGCGATCTCGGCCTGCAAGGACTGCACTTCGTTTTTCAGCCGCTCTCGCACCTGATCCAGGTCCAGACCGATGTAGTTGGCATTGAGGTAATTGGCAGCCTCTATCAATTGCCGCTGGGTGTAGTCCACCTCGGTAAAGATCACCCGGTTTTGCACGTCGCCCTCTGGCGAGACGATGATCACCAGCAGACGCCGCTCGGACAATCGCAAAAACTCAATGTGCCTGAAGACCGATGTGCGCCGGGGTGCCAGCACCACACCGACAAACTGGGATAGATTGGAGAGCAGATTGGCCGCGTTGGCGATCACTTTTTGCGGCTGGTCGTAGGCCAGCACATGCTCGCCCAGATGGCTGCGCTGCACAGTGAGCATGGTGTCCACAAACAGCCTGTAGCCACGAGCGGTGGGGATGCGCCCGGCGGAGGTGTGCGGGCTGGCGATCAGCCCTGCCTCTTCCAGATCAGACATCACGTTGCGGATGGTGGCGGGTGACAGTTCAAGCCCTGATGCCTTGGACAACGTGCGTGACCCGACCGGCTGACCGTCAGCGATGTAACGCTCTACCAGCGCTTTGAGTAATAACTTGGCACGGTCATCCAGCATGATTTGATTTTAGTGATGTAATTTGCGAATGGATTCCAAATTTAAGCTCGTTGCCCTCTTCGGCAAGTACCAGACTTCTTCCAGTTCGTCAGCCCTTGCCAGTTCAAGAGCAGCACTGGAGGCGGTCGCCCATATCCTGAATGCCCAAGGTTGCGACGTGGTGCTGGAGGCCGAAACCGCCAGCAACATGGACATCGTCGGCTACCCAGCGCTGACGATGACTCAAATTGGCGCGCAATGCGATCTAGGCTTGGTAGTGGGTGGCGACGGCACCATGTTGGGTATTGGCAGACAGCTGGCCTCTTATGGCGTACCGCTGATTGGCATCAACCAGGGTCGTCTGGGTTTCATCACCGACATTCCTTATCACAGTTTTGATTCCTGCCTGACCAGGATGCTGCACGGTGAATACGTGGAAGACCACCGCAGCCTGATGAATGGCCGGGTGATGCGCGATGGCCGTTGTGTGTATTCCGCCATGGCCTTGAACGATGTGGTGGTCAACCGGGGTGCCACCTCGGGCATGGTCGAGTTGCGCGTCGAAGTTGATGGCCATTTTGTGGCGAACCAGCGCGCTGACGGCCTGATCATTGCCTCGCCAACGGGCTCAACGGCCTATGCACTGTCGTCTGGCGGGCCATTGCTGCATCCATCCATCCCCGGCTGGGTGATGGTGCCGATTGCGCCACATACTTTATCAAATCGGCCTCTAGTCCTTGCGAATACTTCGCATATAGCTATTGAACTAGTAGCGGGTCGGGATGCCAGCGCGAGTTTTGACCAGCAGTCCCTGGCCTCCCTGATGCACGGCGACCGCATCGAAGTCACCCGATCAACCCACCACGCACGCTTTTTGCATCCCAAGGGCTGGTCGTACTTTGACACGCTGCGGGAAAAGCTGCACTGGAACGAAGGAGTAGCGTCAACGTGAGCCTCAAACGCATCGTCCTGCGCGACTTTGTCATCGTCAGCGAATTGGATCTGGAGCTTAGCCAGGGTTTTACTGTACTGACCGGGGAAACAGGCGCTGGCAAATCCATTCTGGTGGATGCCCTGCAGCTAGTCACCGGTGGGCGGGCAGATGCCAGCCTGATCCGCGAGGGTGCGGCCCGAACCGATGTCAGCGCCGAGTTCGATGTCACACCCACTGTCACAGGCTGGCTGGAGGAAGCCGGATTTGAGATCGATGCCAGCCTGTTGCTGCGTCGCACCATTGACACGCAAAGCAAAAGCCGCGCCTGGATCAATGGCAGCCCTGCCACCGCCACCCAACTGCGCGCCTTGGGCGAGCAGTTGCTTGACATCCACGGCCAGCACGCCTGGCAAAGCCTGACGCGCCCCGAAGCTGTGCGCAGGCTGCTGGATGCTTACGCAAAAATCTCTACCGACACCGTCACCGCCCGGTGGCACACCTGGCGCGCAGCACAGGACCAGTTGGCGCAGGCCCGCATCTCGCAAGACTCGCTGCTGAACGAGTGCGAGCGACTGAGCTGGCAAATTGGGGAGCTGGACAAACTCAACCCAACCCCGGATGAATGGCCCACCCTGAGTGCCGAACACACCCGGCTTTCCAACGCCCAGGCGCTGCTGGATGCTGCACAGTCGGCCTTGCTGGTGCTCGACGAGAACGACGGCAACGCCTGTAACCTGGTGGGCAATGCCTGCGAGGTTCTACAAAAACAAGAGCATATAGAGCCCGTATTCAAAGGGCTGAACGAGGTTTTAGCATCCAGTCTGGCGCAGATGGAAGATGCCGTGCACTCGCTGCGCGCCTACCTGCGAAAGACCGAACTCGACCCAGACAGGCTCACGGCACTGGACGAGCGCATGGGGCTGTGGGTATCACTGGCGCGCCGGTACAAACGCAGCCCGGAGGAACTGCCAGACCTGCTGTCAGGCTGGAAGCAGCATTTGCAAGCTCTGGATGCGGCGGCGGATCTGAAAGGGCTTGAGCGCGCTCTGGAGTCCGCCTGGCAAGGCTATCAGCTCGAAGCTGGCAAGCTAAACCAGGCGCGCAAAAAGGCCTCTCCCCAACTCGCCCAAACCATTACCCTGGCCATGCAGGGGCTGGGCATGCAGGGCGGCCAGTTTGAGGTACAGATTCAGGCGGCACCTCAGCCACTGCAGACCGGCCTGGAGGAGATCAACTTTCTGGTGGCAGGACACGCTGGCAGCACGCCGCGCCCTGTCAACAAGGTGGCCTCGGGCGGGGAGCTGTCCCGCCTGGCGCTGGCCATTGCGGTGACCACCAGCCAACTGGGCACCGCGCAAACGCTGATTTTTGACGAGGTGGATGCCGGTGTGGGTGGTGCCGTGGCCGAAACCGTGGGACGGCTGATGCGCCAGTTGGGGGTAGACCGGCAAGTGCTGGCCGTGACCCACCTGCCGCAGGTGGCTGCTTGCGCGGATCAGCATTTGGTGGTCAGGAAGCAGCTTGCCGGTGGCTCGACCGTCAGCTCGGTCACGCCGGTCAAAGGGGAAGATAGGGTGACTGAATTAGCTCGCATGCTAGGTGGAGAGCGCATACTGGCCAGCACGCTGACGCACGCACGCGACATGCTGCAAGTGCAAGGGGTTTGAGATGAACACCGCCAGACTCGACGTGCAAATTGTCCTGATCACCGGCATGTCGGGCTCCGGCAAATCTGTGGCGCTTCATGCGCTGGAAGACTTGGGTTTTTACTGCGTGGACAATTTGCCGCCCGAGCTGCTAATGCCACTGGTGGACCTGGAACATGCGCACCATGCCAAGCGTCTGGCCATTGCCATTGATGTGCGCAGCGCGAGTTCGCTGCCACTGGTGCCCGAGCAATTGCAACACCTCAAGGCGTTGGGTTTCCAGGTGGATTCGATCTTTCTGGATGCCACCACGGAAACGCTGATTCGCCGCTTTTCTGAAACCCGCAGGCGCCATCCGCTGTCCCAGGGGTTGCCGCTGAGCGCCTTTCAGGACCAGCGCCATGCACTGGCCGAAGCTATTGAACTGGAGCGGGATTTGCTCAGCGACCTGCGCATGCAGGCGCATGTGATCGACACCAGCGTGATTCGCCCGACACAACTGCAAAGCTATGTCAAGGCGTTTATCGAAGCCCCCGGCGAGCAGCTGACCCTGGTCTTCGAGTCTTTTGCATTCAAACGCGGCATACCCAGCGATGCCGATTTCGTTTTTGATGTGCGCATGTTGCCCAACCCGCATTACGAACCCGAGCTACGCGCCTTGACCGGGCAGGATGCGCCTGTGGCTGATTTTCTGAAACGGCAGCCCGAGGTGCAGCGCATGCAGGAGCATATTCGCGGGTTTTTGGACAGCTGGATGGATGACCTGTCGCAAAACCACCGCAGTTACGTGACCGTGGCCATTGGTTGCACCGGCGGCCAGCACCGATCCGTTTATCTGGTGGAACAGCTCGTCCGACTGTTTGAAGCGCGCTGGGTCACCTTGAAGCGCCACCGCGAGATGGATGCCCGCTAAGCGGCAAGCAGCTTTCTGATCGGGGCAGGCAGACCCAGTTGTGGCCAGCGCCCGGCCTCCACCCAGGCACCTGCCACACCGGGTGACACACCACTCGGCGACACCACACGAACCGGATGCAAATACAGGTCTTTGTGCGTCAGCACATGTTTGATCACAGGCTGGTACTGCAACTGCAACTGCTCCTGCAGCGCGGCGGGCACGCTGGCCTGCAAAGCATCGCGGTCATCGAACAAAGGCAGGCAGTACAAGCCGGCCCAGACCCCCGGTGTGGGTCGCTGGCTGAGCCACACCGCACCCTCATCTGACACTGCCCACAGCAGCCAGAGGGTCTGTGCCGTGCGCTTGAGCTTGCGGGTTTTGACCGGGAAAGCTTCCTGGCTGGCCAGCGCTTCAGCGCGGCATTGACCCTGCAGCGGGCAAGCAGCACACGCGGGTTTTCTGGCCGTGCACACGGTGGCGCCCAGGTCCATCACCGCCTGGGTGTAGCGCGGCATGGTGTTGGCCAAGTCGTCCTGAGGCAGAAGCCGTGTCGCCTCTATCCACAATCGTTTTTCATTGACTGAGAGCGCCAAGTCATCCTCAAAACCGAGATAACGCGTCAACACGCGTTTGACATTGCCGTCCAGAATAGCTACCCGCTCCCCAAAACCGATCGATGCGATCGCAGCCGCCGTCGAAGGCCCGATGCCGGGCAAGGCTTGAAGTTGCGCCGCTGTGTTCGGAAACATCCCACCGTGCAGTGCCATGACCTGCTGCGCACACAGGTGCATATTGCGTGCGCGGCTGTAATAACCCAAGCCACTCCACAGGCCCAAAACATCATCCAACGGTGAGCTCGCCAAGGCGGACAGGTCAGGAAATCGCTCCAAAAAACGTGCAAAGTAGTCCCGCACCGTGACGACCTGGGTTTGCTGCAGCATGATTTCAGACAGCCAGACGCGGTAGGGATCCCGCGTTGCCTGCCAGGGCAAATCGTGCCTGCCATGCGCCAGCTGCCAGCGCACCAGCGACTGCGCAAAGCCCTCTGCGGGAGGATTAAGCCGCATGCATGGCCATCCCGAAGCGTGCAGTCTTGGTCATCTGCAGCAGGGATTCGGTCAACTCCACCAGCTTGAGTTCGGCCTGATCCAGTTCCGCACTGCGGGTGTTGATCTCGGCGATGCGCTCGTCCAACCCGGTGGAGGCCTGGGCAATGCGGTCAATGGCTTCAAGCCGCCGCACAAAATTCCTGCGGCGTTCGCGCAATTGCGAGTCGAGCTGCGAGGCAGCAGATTTGCTCCAGGCCTCAATATCGCTCAGGGCCGTCTCATTGACCATCCTGAGCCGGGTGCTCAGTGCCCGCACCAGCCGGTCGGCAAACTCTGGCTGGGCCAGCCGGAAGGCGTTGCCAATCCCTAGATACTGCACGTGGCTGCGCTCGATCAGCTCCAGATCACTCAAATACGGCTCAATCTGCGGTTCGTCAGGCACCTGCAACGAGAAACCGTACTCAGTATTGAGTTGCAGGAAAGTCGCCACCAGCATGGTGTGGATTTCAAGGCCCTTGGCATGAACCTCACGCAAGTTGGCACGCAAACGCTCAAAGGTTTCACCATAAGAGCGCTTGATGCCCAGTTTGAAGCCCTTTTGCTTGAGCGCCGCTGTCAGTTGTGACATCTCATCCTTGAGTTCGAGCGGCCCCAGCAAGTTGAAGATTTCGCGCATCAGCTTCATGTGCACTGAGCGCACCGCGTGAATCTTGACGCCCGCCGCATCAAACTCGGCCTGCTCCTGTGCCACCCGCGTGCGCATGTTTTTGATCACCGGTTTGTTCTTGCCTTGCAATCCCTTGAGTTCCAGCAACTGCTCGGTTAGGTCACGCCGGCGAATGTGTACAAAACGGCCGGTCTCGCCACGTAGTGCAGAGATGCCCCGCGCCACCGCCGCACCCAGAATTTTTTGCCGCCGCCCCATGATGTCGTGGCTCAGAGCAACTTCAAGATGCTCAAGGCAGCTCCGCTTGAGCAGCGCCGCATCGTTCTTGACCTTGCCAACCAGTCCCTTTTGGGCAGAAACGGCCACCACCTGGCTTTCCGGGATACCCAGAATTTCAGCAGAACTGCGCTTTTGCCGGTCAATCTGGGCTTGAACCTCCTGCGTGCTGTCCATGGCATCCCACAGGGTGTCGATCTTGTTCAAAACCACCAGGCGGGTGGATAAATCCTGATCGTCATCCACGAGGTGTTCACGCCAGATGGACAGGTCAGACTGGGTCACGCCGGTGTCGGCACCCAGGATGAACACCACGGCTTGGGCTTGCGGGATAAGGCTAACCGTGAGTTCCGGCTCAGCACCAATCGCGTTCAAACCGGGTGTATCCAGAATGACCAGCCCCTGTTTAAGCAGCGGATGGGCGATGTTGATCAGCGCATGCCGCCATTTGGGCACTTCCAGCAAACCGCTGGCATCCTGAACGGGGTTGTTCTCGATGGCCTGGTTTTGCCAGAAACCCAGGGCGCGGGCCTCTTCCTGGGTCACATGACGGGTTTCTGCCACCTTGGCCAAAGCCTCAGACAACTGCTTGGGGTTGGTCACATCCAGGTCGGTGCGCTCCCATTTTTCGGGCACCATGCGCCACTCCATCAGGGACTGCGGTTGCAGACGGGTTTCTATGGGCAGCAAACGCAGGCATGGCGGCACATCAGGGTCGTAACCCATCTCGGTCGGGCACATGGTGGTGCGGCCGGCGCTGGCGGGCATGATGCGCCGACCATACCCGGCGAAGAAGATGGCATTGATCAATTCAGATTTGCCGCGCGAGAACTCGGCCACAAAAGCCACCATCACCTTGTCCACGCGCACCTGGGCTTCGAGCCGATGCAGGCGATCTTCCACCGAGGCATCGAGCAAATCCTGCTCTTGCAACCATTGAGACAACAGCTTCAAACGCAGTGCGAACTCCCGCCGCCAGGCACTGTGCTGGTCAAATTTTTCGTTGAATGAAGTACCCAATCTGCCTCCAAAACGTGAGTCACCGAGCAATATAGCACCCTTGAGTTGGCCCTCGTCCGCAGGCTTTTCACGGCTTTTGGCAAGCCATGCAGTAAAACGTGGAACGCTGTCCCTGCCGGATCATTGTGATCGCGCCGCCACATTGTCTGCACGGTAAACCCGCGCGGCCGTACACCATGGCTTCGAGCTGAAAGTATCCGTCCTGGCCATTGGCATTCGAGAAATCCCGCAACGTGCTGCCGCCCTGCTCCACCGCCCGGGCCAGCACATCGCGAATTGCCGCGTGCAGGCGCGCCACCCTTGGCCGACTCAATTTGTTGGCACGGCAGGTCGGACGAATGCCAGCTAGGAACAAGGCCTCAGAAGCATAAATATTGCCAACGCCCACCACCAGTTCGCCCGCCAGAAGCACCTGTTTGATGGCGGACTTTTTCTGTTTGAGGCCTTGTCCAAACAAGGCCAGATCAAAGGATTCTGAGAGCGGCTCCATGCCCAAACGCCCCAATAGTTTCAAGGCTTCGGGGGACGCCAGGCTGTCCACATAAACCACAGCGCCAAAACGGCGCGGGTCGTTCAGACGCAGGGTACCGTGCGTGGTGACCAGTTCAACATGATCGTGCGGCCCCCTGATTGGCAGGTCTGTCGCAAAGCGCAGGCTGCCCGACATGCCCAGGTGCACCAGCAGCCAACCCTGACTCAGCTCGATGAGCAAATACTTGCCCCGCCTGCCCACCGTGCGCACCGTGCGCCCGGCTAATCCCTCAGGCAGGCATCCCAACGGCCAGCGTAGCGGCTTGCCCAGGTGCAACGCCATGATCCGGGCTTGTTCAATGGCATCGACAAAACTGCGCCGGGTCACTTCAACTTCAGGTAATTCAGGCATGGAAAAAATATAGTTGTGGCATGGATTATTATGGTTGGATGCGACTCAAAACAGTTTTATTGCCGGTGTTGCTGTCGTTCTCATTCGGACTTCATGCCCAGAACGTCAGCCCCACCGAGCCGGTCTCCAAACGCTCCGCGCTTGATGCATCGCTTTTTTATGAAATCCTGCTCGGCGAGCTCGATGCGCGCGACAAAGAGCCAGGGGCTGCCTTTTCCCTATTGCTGGATGCGGCGCAAAAGACCAAAGACCCGGGGCTTTACCGGCGTGCAGTGCAGGTGGCATTGCAAGTGCGTTCGGGCGAGTCTGCCCTGCAAGCCGCCAAAGCCTGGCGCCAGGCCCTCCCCGAATCCAGGGAAGCCAATCATTTCGTGCTGCAAATTTTGCTGGGGCTCAACCGCATCACTGACACGCTGGAGCCCCTCAAGCAGGAAATTGCCCTGACACCCGCGAAAGAGCGGCGCGACTTTATCTGGTCACTACCGCAAAACTATGAGCGCGTGGGGGACAGAAAGGCAGCTGCATCCATCGTGCAGAAAGCGCTGAGCAACTGGCTCAACGACCCTGCTGTGGGGGCCACGGCCTGGGCCACCATCGGGCGTTTGTGGCTGGGCGCAGGAGACAAAACCAAGGCGCTGGATGCAGCGACCAAGGGCCTGGCCGCAGATGTCCGTTCTGAACATGCGGCACTTCTGGCGCTGTCGATGATGAGTCCCGAAGCGCCCCTAGCTGAAGATCTGGTCAAAAAACATTTACCCAGCGCCCGGCCTGAATTCCGCATGGCCTACATCAAGGCCCTGCTCACCAGCCAGCGAGAAGATGATGCCAAGCGCGAATTGCAGGTCATCCAGGCCCAGACACCCGATTACGCCGATGCCTGGCTGATTGACGGCGCACTGGCCTTGCAGACTGGCCAACTTGATCTGGCTGAAACGCAGTTAAAACATTATCTGGAGCTGGTGGATGCCACGCCCGTCGCACAGCGGCATGCCGAGACCGCGCGCGGGCGCTCACAAGCGTTTTTGTCGTTGTCGCTCCTGGCTCAAAAGCGCAACGACCTGAAAGCTGCCGAAGCCTGGCTGCAGCGCGTGGACAACCCTGACGACGTGCTGCGTGCGCAAGTGCGCCGGGCTTCGCTGATGGCCCAACAAGGCCAGGTGGATGAGGCCATCACCCTGATTCGGGCGCTCCCTGAACGCTCGGATGCCGATGCCGGGCTCAAACGTGCGGCTGAGATACAACTGCTGCGCGATGAAAAACTCTATGCGCGTGCCCGCGACCGCCTGCAAGAGTTCACCGCCCAATTCCCCGACGAACTGGATCTGGTGTATGAGCTTTCCATGGTGCATGAAAAATTGGGCAACCTGCCTGAGATGGAACGTCTGTTGCGCAGCCTGATGGCGGCCAAGCCGGATGATCCGCACGCCTACAACGCCCTGGGCTATTCGCTGGCTGATCACAACCAGCGTTTGCCTGAAGCCATTGAATTGATCAAAAAGGCACTGGAACTGACCCCCAATGACCCCTTCATCATCGACAGCTTGGCCTGGGCACAGTTTCGCAGCGGCAATTTTGCTGAGGCATTACGCCTTCTCAAAGGCGCTTTCAAAGAGCGGCCAGACGCTGAGATAGCGGCACATCTGGGTGAAGTGCTGTGGATGTCTGATCAGAAAGCTGAAGCCACCCAGGTCTTTCGGGAGGGGCTCAAACTCAATCCCGAGAACGATACACTTAACGAGACGATCAAACGCCTGCGTGTTTCGCTGTGAACAGCCGCCGAGCAATCATTGCTATTGGCAGTTTATTTGCTATATTATCAATAGCTGGTTGCGCAAGCTTGACAAGGACTATAAGCACAAAAGACCCTGAATATAAGATATGGAGCGGGCGTCTGTCCTTGCGTGTGGAGGCAGACCCGGGGGAAGGGCAGCCTCAGGCGCAGTCTTTCAGCGCCGCGTTTGAACTCAGCGGCAAGCCCGACAAGGGAGAGTTGCAGTTTTTCACCCCGCTGGGTAGCACCGCTGCCGCCATTCGCTGGATGCCGGGCCTGGCCTTGCTGCAAGCCAAAGACGAAACACGCCAATTCAGCGATCTGTCGCAACTGATCCGTGAGGTGCTGGGTACCGATGTCCCGGTAGGTGCCCTGTTTGCCTGGCTGGCTGGTCAAACGCAGGAGGTGGATGGCTGGCAAGTGGATTTGTCAAGCCGGGAGCAGGGCAAAATAAGCGCCCGCCGCACAGCACCCGCCCCGATGGCCGAACTGCGCGTGTTGCTTGACGATTGATGCCCCGAGCTCTGACTGCTGCCACCATGAAATCCATTTACGACATTTGCGCCCCCGCCAAGCTCAACCTTTTTTTGCACATTGTGGGCCGCAGACAGGATAGTTACCACCTGCTGGAATCGGTGTTCATGCTGATCGACTGGAGCGACACCCTGCATTTTGAGCTGCGCGGTGACGGCCAGATCAGTCGCGAAGACCTGACCACCCCGCTGCCACCCCAGGACCTGATCGTGCGAGCCGCCCGGGCGTTACAGCAGGCCAGCGGCACCGCGCAAGGTGCCCACATCACCATCGACAAACAAATTCCTGCGCAAGCCGGCATGGGCGGTGGGTCGTCGGACGCGGCCAGCACCCTGCTGGCGTTGAACCGCTTGTGGGGGCTGAATCTGAGCCTGTGCAGGTTAAAGGCCATCGGCCTGAAACTCGGTGCCGATGTACCGTTTTTTCTGGGTGGCCACAACGCCTGGGTGACTGGAATTGGCGAAATCTTGCAGCCAGTGGACGTGCCGCCAGGGCGCTTTGTGGTCGTCAAACCACCACAAGGACTGGACACCCAGCGAATTTTTTCACACCCTGATTTGAAAAGAGATACCAAATCCGCTATACTTTCAGGCTTCGTTGAGAACGCCTTTGACTACGGCCAAAACGACTTGCAAGCCGTTGCCCAGGAGTTGTGCCCGCAAATCGGCCAAGCTTTGGATTGGCTGAAAGGGTCAGGTCTTCAAGGTCAGATGACAGGTTCTGGAAGTGCTGTGTTCGGGCACATGTTGCACGATATTGAGACTGCCAGTGTGCCTGAGCTGTTTAAAGTCAGGTTGTGCAACAACTTGCCAGCGCATCCTCTGCAAGGGTGGGCTGTTTAGGATGAATTATCGGTGTGCCGTGTTGAACGGTGCACCCGTGTAGGGGAGTCGCCAAGCTGGTTAAGGCACTGGATTTTGATTCCAGCATGCGAAGGTTCGAATCCTTCCTCCCCTGCCAAATTTCCATGCGTGTTGTATGTCAATGCGCCCAAGCAATAGCGACTTATCAGTTGGGAACAACATGCTAGCCGATCAACCCCCTGAATTCATGGTTTTTACCGGCAATGCCAACCCTTCGTTGGCTGCGGACATTGCCCACCATCTCAAAACCGGACTGGGTGCCGCAGAAGTTGGCCGATTCTCTGACGGTGAAGTCACCGTCGAAATCAAGCAAAACGTGCGCGCCCGCGATGTGTTCGTGGTGCAGAGCACCTGTGCACCCACCAACGAAAACCTGATGGAGCTGCTGATCATGGTGGACGCGCTCAAGCGCGCCTCTGCCGAGCGCATCAGCGCAGTCATTCCTTATTTTGGTTATGCCCGGCAAGACCGCCGCCCGCGCTCCAGTCGGGTGCCGATTTCAGCCAAGGTGGTGGCCAACATGTTGCAGGCGGTGGGCGTGGCCCGCGTTCTGACCATGGACCTGCACGCCGACCAGATTCAGGGCTTTTTTGATATCCCGGTGGACAACATTTACGCCTCACCCGTGTTGCTGGGTGACTTGCGTCAGAAAAATTACGACGATTTGATCGTGGTTTCGCCCGACGTCGGTGGCGTGGTTCGCGCCCGTGCGCTGGCCAAGCAACTCAATTGCGATCTGGCCATCATCGACAAACGCCGTCCGCGCGCCAATGTCAGTGAAGTCATGCATGTGATCGGCGAAATTGAAGGCCGCAACTGCGTCATCATGGACGACATGATCGACACCGCAGGCACGCTGGTCAAAGCCGCCGAGGTATTGAAACAACGCGGCGCCAAAAAAGTTTATGCGTATTGCACGCACCCGATCTTCTCGGGCCCGGCCATTGACCGTATCAGCAATGGCGAGGCGCTGGACGAAGTGGTGGTCACCAACACCATTCCGCTGAACCCCAACGCCATGGCCTGTCCCAAGATCAGGCAAGTGAACGTGGCACCTCTGATTGCCGAAACCATTCACCGCATTGCCGCAGGCAAGTCGGTCATGAGTTTGTTTTCTGATCAGGACAACCTGTTCTGACCGGAATCTCAAGTGGCCCGCATCCATTCGGGGTGGTGGGCTTTTTTTTAAACAGGGTCGCACTGGTCGCGGTCGGCCCCATCAGGAGTTAGTGTATGAAATTAGTCGCTTTTGAGCGCGCCAAGCATGGTACGGGTGCGAGCCGCCGTCTGCGCATCACCGGTCGCACGCCCGGTATCGTTTACGGTGGTGCTGCTGCACCCCAGTTGATCGAAGTCGATCACAACGCTTTGTGGCATGCCTTGAAAAAGGAAGCTTTCCATTCCAGCATTCTGGACATGGACATCGCCGGCACAGAACAAAAAGTGCTGCTGCGCGACGTGCAGGTGCACCCGTTCAAGCAACTCGTGCTGCACATTGACTTCCAGCGTGTGGATGCCACCACCAAATTGCACATGAAGGTGCCATTGCACTTTGTCGGTGACGACCAGTCGGTGGCCATCAAGTCCGAAGGTTGCATTGCCAACCACGTGTTCAGTGAAATCGACGTGTTGTGCCTGCCGGCCGACCTGCCTGAATTCATCACCGTGGACCTGAGCGGCCTGCGCAAGGGCAGTTCCCTGCACCTGCAAGACATCCCGATGCCCAAGGGTGTCAAAGCCATCACCCATGGCAGCGACAAGAACCCGGTGGTGGTGTCTGTGGTGGTGGTTGCCGCCGCTGAAGCGCCCGCAGAGGCCGCTCCCGCTGCCGCTGCCGACACTGCTGCCAAGCCAGCCGGTAAAGCAGGTGCCAAGCCGGCCGCCAAACCTGCTGCTAAAAAATAAGTCTGCAGCAACGTTGCGAGAGCCCACTTCGGTGGGCTTTTTTTCGACCTCATCGGCATAATCCGCACCATGATTCGACTCTTTGTTGGCCTGGGAAACCCCGGCCCGGACTATGACCAGACCCGCCACAACGCAGGTTTCTGGTGGATCGATGCAATCTCACGGACGTTGAACGCACCCTTGGTCATGGACAAAAGCTACTTCGGCATGCTGGCGCGTACCTCGGTGGCGGGCCAGACCGTGTGGCTGCTGCAACCGCAGACCTTCATGAACCTCAGCGGCAAGTCAGTCGCTGCATTGGTGAATTTTTTCAAGATCAGCCCGCAAGAGATGCTGGTGGCGCATGACGACCTGGACATCGCGCCAGGTGAAGCCAAACTCAAACTGGGTGGCAGCCATGCAGGGCACAACGGCCTGCGAGACATCCATGCCCAGCTCGGCACCGATCAATACTGGCGACTCAAGATTGGCATCGGCCACCCTGGCAACCGCGCCGATGTGATTCACTGGGTGCTGAAAAAGCCCTCGCAAGACCACCGCATCGCCATTGACCAGACGATAGACCGGGCGATCAAGGCCCTCCCCGCCCTGCTGGCGGGCGATATGGACCAGGCCACCCGACTGATACACACCAGCAAACCGCCTCGACCCAAAGTTCCCAGGCCACCACCCGCCGAGGCATTGAAAACCGCGCCAATGGCTGATCCAACAGAAACGACCACGGTGGCTAAAACAGCCATATTGGAAAACCCATGAAGGCAAAGCGCTATCTATCCGCTTTCATATTTATAGCTGCCGGGGCTTTCGCTGCCTAGGCTACAGCCGAAAATATCTATAAGTGTGGCAACACCTACAGCCAGTCGCCCTGCCCTGGTGCCAAGGTGCTGAACGTCGATGATTCACGCGACCCGGAGCAGAAAAAGCTCAAGGACGACATCAACCGGCGCGATGCCGAACTGGCCAACGAGATGGAAAAAACCCGCCTGGCCAATGAGGCAGCCCTGGTAGCCGAGCGCGCCCAGGAAGCCAAAAACGCGGCCAATGCCAAGAAAGCCAAAGCACCGCCAGTCGAACCAGTGATCGTGTACGCCCACAAACCGCGCTTGCACAAACCGCATCAACCCGATGGGTTCAAAGCCGTGGTGCCAGACACCGTTCGCAAATCCAAAAAGTCACGCAAAAAACTGCCTGACAGTGACCTTTAAACGGCTGGGGCAGACAATTTCGCCTGCAGCCGCCGGTATTTTTGCATCAAGGTCTCGCGGTCTTCCACAAAAGCGGGGTTGACCGGGATGCAATTCACCGGGCACACCTGCACGCATTGGGGCTCATCAAAGTGGCCCACACATTCGGTGCATTTGTCTGGGTTGATCTCGTAAATCTCCGGGCCCATGAAAATGGCCTGATTCGGGCACTCGGGCTCACAGACATCGCAATTGATGCATTCGTCGGTGATCAGCAATGCCATGAGCGATGTCCGGAACTCGTTAAGTACATTGCCAGACGAAACAAGCTCAGCCTTCCAGCTCCGTCACAGATTCTTCCGGGCTCTTCACGATCATCACCGGCACGCCTGCAGCGTGCAACAATTCATTGGACACCGAACCCAACAAGGCGCTGCGCAGGGTGCTGGTGCCTCTGGCGCCCATCACCACCATGTCACAGCCATAGTTTTCCAGGATATCCACCAGCGTGTGCGCCGGATCGCCGGTGGTGACCTCAGTCTCGAACGTGATGCCCGCATCTTCCAGCAGGGCTTGAGCGGGTTTCAGGGTGTTGACACCAGCGGCGACGCTCACCTGCTCGATCACCTGCGGGTCATGTGCCACCATCAGTTCGTACAGGCTGGCGTGCTCCTGCACATTGGCGAGAACCATGCTCGAGCCTAGCCCTTCGCCGGCCAGGTGAATGGCAAATCTCACCGCCTCCAGCGCAGCGGGCGAACCATCAAACGGCAAAAGTATCTTCATCATATTCTCCAGATAAACAGGTCAAGTTTTGGCGGCACGCACCTTGTCCAGCAGCCGCTGGTTCACGCCGAGCGACACAAACGCATCCACTTCGCCGCCCAGGGTGGCGATCTCGCGCACCAGCGTGCTGGAGATGAACTGGTACTTGTCACTCGGTGCCAGAAAAATGGTTTCCACGTTGGGCATCAGCGTACGGTTCATGCCCGCCAGTTGGAACTCGTAGTCAAAGTCGGTCACCGCCCGCAAGCCGCGCACCATGGCCTTGGCACCGCTGGTGAGGACAAAGTCTCTCAGCAAACCATGAAACTCCGCCACCTCCACGCCAGGCACGTCGGCCAGGGCCAGGCGCGCCATGTCCACCCGCTGCTGCACGGTAAACAGTGACTTTTTGTGATGCCCGGCGGCCACGGCAACAATCACGCGGTCAAACAACAAGGTCGCACGGCGCACGAGGTCCTCGTGCCCTAGGGTGATCGGGTCAAAGGTGCCGGGGTAAACCGCAGTCAGATGGTGGGGCATGGGTCAGGTCTCCTCAAGCCAAACAATACAGCGGATTATCGTGCCGCCATGCATTGGCCCGACACAACTGCCGCGCAGGTGCATTCAAGGCAGAACAGCGTCTGTGCGCTGCAGCAGATGGGCGTGTACCGCACCTGCTTTCAGATAGCGGTAAACACGAAGATGCGCTGCTTGTAGCTGCTCGTCAGTCCAGCGCCTGGGGGATTCCAGATAGACAAAGCCACCGGTCGTGATCGCCTGGCCTGCCGCCTGCACAGCCGCGTCAAACACATCAGCATCAAACGGCGGGTCGAGAAAGATCACTTCCAGGCTTGCTGGCAAGGCCTGGCGCAGCGCAGACAGGCCATCGCCGCGCAACACCTGCACGCCAGTCAACTTCAACTGCTCCACAACGCGCTTGAGCTGGGCCACCAGCGCGGCGTCGTTTTCGACCAATTGCACGGCTTTGGCACCACGTGATGCGGATTCGACACCCAGCGCGCCGGTGCCCGCAAAGGCATCCAGACAACGCCAGCCGGTCAGATCCTGGCCCAGCCAGTTGAACAGCGTCTCGCGCACGCGG
>CAIVHU010000085.1 GCA_903905735.1 uncultured beta proteobacterium | reverse complement strand
TCCAACCGTTACGATTGCCATGGACTTCCCCTTCCGAGTTAGTTGATGAGAGCTTGAATCCCCATCTTGGCACTGAGTTGCCCGTTGCCGCAATAGCGGCTAACTCGGGACAGGGAAGTCCCTTTCATTCATTTGGGGGATTTGCGCAAAAACTTTCGTGGAAATTGGTCACACCAAAGTCCATCCGCGTTCTGACTTTCCGCCCGAGTCCAAACACCGCTCGCCAGCAGGGCAGGCATTGGGGTGGCGGCCGATTTCTGGGCCTTTGACAGTATGAGGCCGCCGCCCCAATGCCTGCCCTGCCACCCACGGCCATAGCCATGCCAACAAACCAAACCCCAACGGCCGCTTGAACACACCCACCCGGCACTGATCGCGATAATTCCCCCCACCTTTACCCAGGAGTGACCCCCATGAACCTCACCGAACAACTGCTGCACGCGCTCAAAAGGCATGGTGCACAGCAGATTTTTGGCATCCCCGGCGACTTTGCGCTGCCCTACTTCCGCATCATTGAAGAGTCGCAAATCCTGCCGCTCTACACCATGTCGCACGAGCCCGGCGTGGGCTTTGCGGCAGATGCTGCCGCCCGCATCAACGGCAGTCTGGGCGTGGCCGCCGTGACTTACGGCGCGGGTGCGCTGAACATGATCAATTCGGTAGCCGCCGCGTTTGCCGAAAAGTCGCCGCTGGTGGTGCTGTCGGGCGGGCCGGGCAAGGGTGAATCACGCTCCGGCCTGCTGCTGCACCATCAGGCCAAGACGCTGGACAGCCAGTTTCACATCTTCAAAGAAATCACCTGCGACCAGGTGCGTCTGGACGACGCTGCACGTGCCCCGGCGGACATTGCCCGCGTGCTGGCCAGCTGCCTGCGCCATTCGGAGCCGGTGTACATCGAGATCCCGCGCGACATGGTGGCCGTGCCCTGCGCCGAGGTGCTGCCCGAGGCCCCGTTCCCGATGGACCCGGACGCCCTGAACGCCTGTGTGGATGAGATTCTGGAGACGCTGGCCCGCGCCAAGTCGCCGGTGCTGATGGCGGGTGTGGAAGTGCGCCGCTACGGGCTGGAAAGCAAGGTGGCTGCGCTATCGCGCCGCCTGGGGCTGCCGGTGGTGACGAGTTTCATGGGCCGTGGCCTGCTGACCGACCACGACGCGCCGCTGCTGGGCACTTACATGGGCGTGGCCGGTTTCCCCGAGGTGACGCAGTTGGTGGAAAGCTCCGACGGCCTGTTTTTGCTGGGCGAGATCATTTGCGACACGAACTTTGCCGTGTCTGAGACCAAGATCGACATGCGCAAGACCATCCAGGCGCTCAACGGCCAGGTCAACATCGGCTACCACACCTATGCTGACCTGCCGCTGGCCGCGCTGGTGGACTGCATGCTGGCACGCGTGGGCACGCAGGACAAAACCTTTGAGATCACACCGCAGGTGTTCCCGCGCCAGTTGCAGGCCGACGACGCCAGCATCACCCCCACCGACATTGCCACGGCCGTCAACGACCTGATGGCCGAACACGGCACGATGCCCATGGCCTCCGACATGGGCGACTGCCTGTTCACCGCCATGGACATCGCCCACACCGCGCTGGTGGCCCCCGGCTACTACGCCACCATGGGTTTTGGTGTGCCCGCCGGGCTGGGCCTGCAAGCCGCCACCGGCGAGCGCCCGCTGATTCTGGTGGGCGACGGTGCGTTCCAGATGACCGGCTGGGAGCTGGGCAACTGCAAACGCTATGGCTGGGACCCGATCGTGCTGCTGTTCAACAACGCCAGCTGGGAGATGCTGCGCACCTTCCAGCCCGAGTCTTCTTTCAACGACTTGGGCGACTGGGACTTTGCCAGCATGGCGCATGGCATGGGCGGCGACGGTGTGTGCGTGTTTACCCGCGCCGAGCTCAAAGCCGCGCTGGACAAAGCCATAGCCACGCGCGGACGCTTTCAGCTGATTGAGGTGATGATCCCCAGCGGGGTGCTGTCAAGCACGCTGGCGCGCTTTGTGGCGGGGGTGAAGCGGCTCAATTCGGCAAAGTGAGCTGGATTGCACCACCTGCCCCGGCAAAGGGTGCCCAAAGCAAGTTCCTAGAATTGGCCTCATGAACGCATACACAAACTTTTTGGAAACACACCCGGACTACGTCACAACCAGCGCCCTGGACGACCTGCGGGCCACGGACTATGGTCGGCTCGATGCACATCAGCAGGTCTATCTGGACTACACCGGCGGCGGCCTGCATGCCACATCTCAGGTGACCGAGCATGCGCAAATGCTCAGTGAGCATGTGTTTGGCAACCCGCATTCGGCCAACCCCAGTTCGATGGAAATGACGCACCGGGTGGAGCAGGCCCGCGCTGCCGTGCTGGACTACTTCAACGGCACGGGTGAGTACACCGCCATCTTCACGCTCAACGCCTCTGGCGCGCTCAAACTGGTGGGCGAGTCGTACCCGTTTGCCCCAGGCGGCCAACTGGTGCTGACGGCAGATAACCACAACTCGGTCAACGGCATACGCGAGTTCGCGCAGGCCAAAGGCGTGACGGCGAGCTACGTGCCCTTGATTCGCCCGGAATTGCGCCTTGACCAGCGCGCGATGGATGATCTGCTGGCACAGGCTGACCCCACGCAGGCGAATCTGATGGCGTTCCCGGCGCAGTCAAACTTCTCCGGCGTCAAGCACTCGCTGGACCTGGTGGCGCAGGCGCAAGCCAAGGGCTGGCAGGTGTTGGTGGACGCTGCTGCCTATGTGCCGACGAATCGGCTGGACCTGCGCGCGGTGAAACCGGACTTTGTGGTGCTGTCGTTCTACAAGATGTTTGGCTACCCCACCGGTGTGGGTTGCCTGCTGGTACGCAATGACGCGCTCAAGACGCTGCGCCGACCGTGGTTTGGCGGTGGCACGGTCAACTTTGTCACGGTGCAAGGGCGCATGCACGTGTTGTCCAAGGGCGAGGCGGGGTTTGAGGACGGCACGCTGAATTACCTGGGCATTCCGGCGGTGGAAATCGGGCTGCGCCATTTGCAGAAAGTAGGCATCGACACCATCCAAACCCGCGTGCACTGCCTGACCGACTGGCTCATCAAGCAACTACTGGCCGTTACCCACGGCAATGGCCGCCCGATGGTTCGCCTGTACGGCCCAACCAATATGGTCCAGCGTGGCGGCACCGTCACCATGAATTTCTACGACCCGAACGGCCACCTGATCGATTACCGGCGCATTGAAGAGCTGGCTGGCGAAGCCGGTATCTCGCTGCGCACCGGTTGTTTCTGCAACCCCGGCGCGGGTGAGATGGCCGAGGACCTGAACGCCGAGGACATGCGTGCTGGCATGGCAGCCATGGGCGAGGACATCAACCTGCTGCGCTTTTCGCAAGCCATGCAAGCGCGCGGCGGCAAGAGCGCGGGTGCCATCCGCGTGTCCACCGGCATTGCCAGCAACTTTGCAGACGTGGAGCGTTTTCTGGCATTTGTGTCAGGATTCAAAGACCAGACATCGCTGGCCATTGGCAGCGTGTCGTTCGACATCGAATCGTGCCGCGTGGTGCGCGACGGGGGCTGAGCCAAGCTGGCATCCTGCCAAATGCAAACCAGCAACAGTGTTGCCTGAAACAGACCAATCACCCGGGCCGTCCGCCGAGTCTTTCGGCTCAAGCTGCAAGGCCAGCTTGGCAAGAATTTCATCATGCAGGTAGGTCGGCACTTTGCCGGTGCGATCGGTCTCCACCATGGTCCAGGCGGCGCTCAAGACGGTTTGCTGATGTACTACGTAGTGGGTGAACCGGTGTCCATCGCACTGGCGGCCATCACCGCCTGGCGCAAGGGTCTGCAAGGCTCCAACGCCATCCTTTTGGGCTTGCTTCTGGGTTCCATGATGGCTTGCGAATTGCGCGTGCCCAACGGTGGCGTGTTTGTGCTGCCGATTCCGAATGCCGTGACGAATTTGGGTGCCTACCTGTTAGCCATCGTGGTCGTCACCGTGGTCAGCGCCATCGCTTTGGCTGCCCTCAAGCGGCCGATTGACGAGACAGTGCTGGCCTGATGCCAGTCGCCGCCATGGCATTGGTGACAAACACGTCGTCATGCCAGCTCATAAATGCTATATATTAAGTAGCTTACTGCGCTTATTTTGTATGGTCTAGAGGCCAAAAAAGCTTGTAACTTCTTTAAGCACCCACCCAGGCGCACTCGCAGGTAAAGTGCCTGAGAAACTGCGGCTGCTTGGTGATCTTCACGCCGCGAATCGACGCGGACTTCTCCTTCACCTCGGCAATCACTTCGGCGGCGTAGTCAAAGTGGCTTTGGGTGTACATGCGCCGGGGGAAAGCCAGGCGAACCAGCTCCATGCTGTGGTAGGTCTCGGTGCCGTCCGCCAGGCGTTTGCCGAACATGACCGAGCCAATTTCCACGCCGCGAATGCCGCCTTCCAGATACAACGCGTTGCACAGCGCCCAGGCCGGGTAGTGCGCCACCGGCATGTCGGGCAGCACGGTGCGCGCATCGATGTACACCGCGTGGCCGCCGGTGGGTTTGACGAAGCTCACACCCGCCGCCTCCAGCCGCTCGCCCAGATATTCGGCGGTGCGCAGACGGTAGCGCAGGTAGTCTTCCTGCATGCCCTCTTCCAGGCCCACGGCCAGCGCTTCCAGGTCGCGCCCGGCCAGGCCGCCATAGGTGGGAAAACCTTCGGTCATGATCAGCACATTTCGCACCGCGTCCATCCACTCTTCGCTGCGCAGCACGATAAAGCCGCCAATGTTGACCATGCCGTCTTTCTTGGCGCTCATGGTGGCGCCGTCGGCGTAAGAGAACATCTCCTGCACTATTGCTTTGATCGGGGTGTTTTCGTAACCCGGCTCACGCATCTTGATGAACATGGCGTTTTCCGAGAAGCGGCAGACGTCCATGATGAAGGGTTTGCCGAATTTTTTGAGCAGCGCGGCGTAGGCGCGGATGTTTGCCAACGACACGGGCTGGCCGCCGCCGGTGTTGTTGGTGACGGTGATCATGCCAAACGGAATCTGATCGCCCCGCGCCTTCAGCAGCGCCTCGACGCGCTCCAGGTCGATGTTGCCCTTGAAGGGGTGGATGGTGGCAGGTTGCAGGCCTTCAGGGATGACCAGGTCCAGCGCCTCAATGCCCAGGTATTCCAGGTTGGCGCGGGTGGTGTCAAAGTGGCAGTTGTTGGGGACCACATCGCCCTTCTTACAGACGGCGGTGAACAGCACCTTTTCCGCCGCGCGGCCCTGGTGGGTGGGCACAAAGAAGCTCATGCCGGTGATGTCCTGAATCACTTTTTCCAGCCGGTAAAAGCTGCGCGCACCGGCGTAACTCTCGTCGCCTTCCATGATCGCGCCCCACTGGCGGCTGGACATGGCGCCAGTGCCGGAGTCGGTCAGCCAGTCGATCAGCACATCTTCGGCGTGCAATTTGAAAACGTTGAGTTTGGCGGCTTCCAGCAGCGTTTCACGCTCGGCGCGCGTGGTCATACGAATGGGTTCGATGCTTTTGATGCGGAAGGGTTCGATCAGGGTTTTGGGCATGGTTGGCTCGTCTGGGTCAAGGGAGTCGAGAAGGTAGCACCGGGTTAAACCCCGTGGTGTCGGTTAAATCCAACACCTTGACCCAAGAACTTCCGAAGGACATTCCCGATGGCCCGGCAGGTTGTGCGCCAAGACGCAGCCATGCCCGTTTCGGTAAAAGCTCAGAGCTTGAACAGCGCCACGGTTTGCACCAGATCACCCGCCTGGGATTTCAGGCTGCTGGCCGCCGCAGCCATTTCTTCGACCAGGGCAGCGTTTTGCTGCGTGGCCCGGTCCATTTGCGTGACCGCCTCACCCACCTGCGCCACACCCTGGCTTTGCTCGCGGCTGGCAGCACTGATCGCGCCCACCACATCCACCAACCGGGAGATGCTGCTGACCACCTCGTCCATGGTGCTGCCAGCCTGGTCCACCAGCGTGGTGCCTTGATCCACACGCTCTACGCTGGCGTTGATCAGTTTTTTGATTTCCTTGGCTGCGTCGGCGCTGCGCCCGGCCAATGACCGCACCTCGCTGGCCACCACCGCAAAACCACGCCCTTGCTCACCCGCGCGGGCGGCTTCCACCGCCGCGTTCAACGCCAGGATGTTAGTCTGGAAGGCAATGCCGTCAATCACGCTGATGATGTCGCTGATCTTGCGGCTGGCCTCATTGATGCCACGCATGGTATCCACCACCTGTGCCACCACCTGCCCGCCCTGCACCGCCACGCCGCTGGCGTGCACAGCCATCTGGCTGGCCTGCGCTGCGTTTTCGGCGTTATGCTGCACGGTGGCACTGAGTTGCTCCATGCTGGCAGCGGTCTGCTCCAGCGCAGCCGCCTGGCTTTCGGTGCGCGCCGACAAATCGTGGTTGCCCTGGGCGATCTCGGAACTGGCGGTGGCCACGCTCTCGGAGCCATCGCGCACCTCGCGCACGATGGTGGCGAAGGTGTCGCGCATCGCACCAATGTCATACAGCATGCTGCCGGTGTCATTCGGTTTCAGATCAATGTGCCCGCCCAGTTCACCGCGGGCAATGCGCCCGGTCAAGGCACTGACATAGCTGGGCTCGCCACCCAGCTGACGCAGGATGCTGCGCGAGATCAGCGCGCCAAAAGCGAACAGTGCAATCACCAGCAACACCGTGCCGCCGGCAAAGCCCAGTGCCCGGCCCCAGATGGCCGAGTTCACCGTATCCACATACACGCCCGAGCCGACGATCCAGCCCCAGGGTTGAAAGCCCATGACATACGAGATTTTTTGCACAGGCTGCGTGGCACCCGGCTTGGGCCAGAGATAGGGCACAAAGCCATCACCACCGGTTTTGATCTGCTTGACAAAATCCACAAAAATCGGCTGCCCGGTGGGGCTTTTGATATCCGTCAGGTCCTTGCCCTCAAGCTCCGGCTTGATGGGGTGCATCACCATAGTGGGATGCATATCGTTGATCCAGAAATACTCGGTACCGCTGTAACGCAGCCCGCGCAGGGCCTCCATGGCCAGGTGTTTGGCCTCGTCAGCCGGCACCTTGCCCTGTACCTCAAGTTGATGAAAATGGTCAATCAAACCATGCGCTACCTCGACGTTCTGGCGAACCGCGTTTTCACGCTCTTGCAGAATCAGGGCCCGCTCGGACCACAAGAAAATACAGGCCAGTACGATCACGCCCAGCACCGCACTGGCCACCAACACGGCCAACCGCCTGGCAATCGTCATCGACATCAGATTTGGCATGAAGAACTCTCCCGTTGGCGGCAAAGTGGCAGTCTAACTCCACGATTTGCCGGCATCCGGACAAAAAAGCGGGTTTTGACCCGGGTTTAATCGGTCAACGCGGAACTAGCGCTTTTGTAGCGCCATCTCCACACCCCGGTTGGCCAGTTCGTCAGCGCGCTCGTTGCCAGGGTTACCGTTATGGCCGCGCACCCAACGCCAGTCAATCTGATGCTCGCCACCGTTGACCAGCGCGTCCAGCCGCTGCCACAGGTCCACGTTTTTAACTGGGGCCTTGGTCGCGGTTTTCCAGCCGCGGGCTTTCCAGCCTGGGAGCCATTCGGTCATGCCCTTGAGCACGTACTGGCTATCGACATGCAGCGTCACCTTGCACGGACGCTTGAGTGCGGACAGCGCTTCGATCACTGCCATCATCTCCATGCGGTTGTTGGTGGTGCCGAGTTCGCCGCCGCAAAGTTCTTTTTGTGCGTCGGCAGATTTGAGCCACGCCCCCCAGCCACCGGGGCCAGGGTTGCCTTTGCAGGCACCGTCGGTATAAATGTCAATGGTATTCACAATGTAGGTTCATTTGGGTTGACTTGTAGATCTTTTTGGCAAAACCCCAAGTCCAGGCCTGTAGCCCTTATGGTACCTGTGCTGTTAGCTACAGGAACAGGAGTAACCGAGAGTCGCAGCGCAGGTTTCCTGGCCGGATTCAGCAGGGTCACGCCAGGCAGCCGCTTGACGGCGACCAGGAAATAGACGGACCCCAGTATCGGCCACCAGCGGGCACCCGCCTTGTCCATCCAGTTGAAGCGATTGAGCCAGTGCTGGTTTGACAAGGCCGGGCGGTAGCAGCCAAAGTGGCCGTCCACAATCTCCAGGTTCAATAGCCGGAGCCAGTCGCGCACGCGGAGGTAGCCGATGAATTCACCCTCCTCCGGCAAGAACAGGCTGGCTTTGCCCAGGTGCCGGTACCAGCGGGCCCGTTGCTGGCGAAAACCCCACAAGCTCACCGGATTCAGGCCGCAGATCACCACGCGGCCTTCGGGCATCAACACCCGCTCGACCTCACGCAGCGCGCCGTGCGGGTCGGCAGTGAGTTCCAGCGTGTGCGGCATGACGACCAGATCGAGGCTGTTGGCAGCAAATGGCAGTGCGAAGAAGTTGGTTGCAAACGCCACCCGCGGGCTCAAGGCCAACTCGGCGGCAGACTGGGTGGCCAGCCAGCGGTGCGGCATGCGGTTGGCCTCCAGTGCGTCCAACTCGGGCAGGCCGAGCTGCAGCGCATGAAAGCCGAACACGTCACTGACCGCCTGCGCCATCTGGGCGCGCTCGCACGCCAGCAGGTACTGCCCTGGCGGGGTGGCCAGCCAATCATGCATCCCTATAATTTGACCGCTCATGAACTTAATTCCACTGCCTGCTTTCAACGACAACTACATCTGGATGCTGCACGACGGAGCGCGTGCCCTGGTGGTGGACCCTGGCGAAGCCCAAGTGGTTTTTGAGGCCATCGAGCGCCTGGGTGTCCAGCTCGCGGCCATTCTAGTCACCCACCACCACAACGACCACACCGGCGGTGTGGCAGATCTGCGCGAGGGTACCGGTGCCCGGGTTTTTGGCCCGATGCATGAGCCCATGCCCGAACCTTTGATGCGCCTGACGGGCGGCGATGTGATCCAGGTGCTGGGCCTGTCCCTGCAAGTGATCGATGTGCCGGGCCATACCGCAGGGCATATCGCGTATTACGCCGAACCCGCAGACCAGACCCCGCTGCTGTTTTGTGGCGATACGCTGTTCAGCGCCGGTAGCGGCCGCCTGTTTGAGGGCACACCGGCGCAAATGCTGACATCCCTTGACAAGCTCGCCGCCCTGCCCGACAACACCCGCGTCTGCTGCGCCCACGAATACACCGCCAGCGGGCTGGTGTTTGCGCGCACGGTGGAGCCCGACAATCAGGCCGTGATCTCTCACCAGATCATGGTCAAAGCGCTGCGCGAGCAGCACCTGCCGACGCTGCCCTCCTCCATCGGGCTGGAGAAAGCCATCAACCCCTTTTTGCGCACACACCTTGAGAGTGTGATCCGCACGGTGCAGCAATTTGATGCATCGGCACAAGACCCCGTGAGCGTTTTTGCCGCGCTGCGAACCTGGAAAAATCAGTTTTGAATAAATTTTTGAGCTTTGCAGCGCTGCTGCTGACTCTTTGGCTGGCCGGTTGCGCCAGCACACCGCCCACTCAAAGTGCCAATCCGGATGCCTATGCCCTGAGCACCACGACGAGCGCTCCAGGCGTGCGCGCCGACAACAACCCACCTGGACTCAGGCCGCCGGTTTATCCCAGCGGTGGCCTGCGCGCCCTGCCCAGTGTGGAACTCGCCACGCTGCCGGTGCTTGCCCTGACCCCGCCGGCAGACATGTGGGACCGCATCCGCCGGGGTTTTGCCATACCCGACCTGGACAGCGATCTGGTGCGTGACCGCGAACAGTGGTACAGCTCCCGGCCGGACTATGTCCAGCGCATGACGGAACGGGGTAGCAAATATCTGTTCTACATCGTTGAAGAACTGGAGCGGCGCGGCATGCCCACCGAGCTGGCGCTGTTGCCATTTATTGAGAGCGCATTCAACCCGCAGGCGGTTTCCAGCGCGCGGGCCGCCGGCATGTGGCAATTCATGCCCGCCACCGGCAAGCACTTCGAGCTCAAGCAGAACATGTTTCGCGACGAGCGGCTCGACGTGCTGGCTTCCACCCAGGCTGCGCTGGACTACATGCAAAGGCTCTACGACATGTTTGGCGACTGGCATCTGGCGCTGGCCGCTTACAACTGGGGCGAAGGTAGCGTCAGCCGGGCCATTGCCAAAAACAAAAAACTCGGCCTTGGCACCAGCTACACCGACCTGAAGATGCCAATGGAAACGCAGTTTTATGTGCCCAAGCTGCAGGCTGTCAAAAACATCGTGGCCGACCCCGCACGATTCAACCTCACCCTGCCTGCGCTGGGCAACCACCCACACTTTCAAGCGGTGGACATCCGCCATGACATTGATGTGGCATTGGCCGCCAAACTGGCCGAGGTGCCGCTGGAGGATTTCCGCGCGCTCAACCCTGCCGCCTCCAAACCCGTTTTACTGGCAGCGGGCACACCGCAAATCCTGCTGCCGTGGGACAACGCCGAGACCTTCCAGGCCAATCTGGAAGCCTATGGCGGCGGCCGCACCGCAAGTTGGACGGCCTGGATTGCCCCCAGCACCCTCAAGCCCGCCGATGCCGCCGGGCAGGTCGGCATGTCAGAGACCGAGCTGCGCGAGGTCAACAACATCAAGGAGCACATGCTGATTAAGGCTGGTTCAACCCTGCTGGTACGCCGCGCCACCAGCGTGCTGCTGGATGTCAGCAACCAAGTGGCCGATAACGGCGAGCTGTCGCTGGCCCCCGAAGTCGTGCTGCGCAAAACCACTGTCAAGGCGGGCAAAAAAGACACCGTGGCCTCGCTGGCCCAACGCTACCGTTTGAACGTATCTGAACTGGCCCACTGGAACAACGTCGGTACTTCAGCGGCATTCAAGGCTGGACAAAGAGTCGTGGTGTATTTGCCGGCCCGGGCCGCGCGCGCCGCAATAACAACCAGGTCAACGCGCACCTCAAGAATCCCCAAGGGCAAAATAGCCGCCAAAGTACCGGTGCGCCAGAAAGCGGCGATGGTTAAAAAGAAATTGACTGCAACCAGAAAGAAATGACGCTGGCGACGCTGGGGCAGACAAATCAGGCCAACCTGCTGGATCAGCAGCCGCCAAAAAACCCTGTCAGCGGTACCCGGCGAACAATATCGCGATGTTGATGCCCAAGGCCAGCACCCACACCACACTGCGCAGACTGGCCCGGTTGCCCACATACAGTAGGATATAAACCGCGCGCAGCAGCACAAACAGGGCAGCTAGCACATCCAGCCGGGTCTGATCGGCACCCAACTGATGCGCAATCACCACCGCACCGATAAAAAACGGCAAGGCCTCAAAACTGTTGGCCTGCGCAGCATTGGCTCGAGCGCGCCAGTCCGTCTGGCGGGCCAGCCAGGCGCGCGGGTTGGCATTGTCAAAGCCGCCTTTTTGCGGCGACGTGGTGAAGGTGCCCCACTTGGCAATGCCAGCACACACCGTTGGCAGCAGTGCCGCCAACAGCACACACCAATACGCCAGGGTGAAAGAGGTGGCTTGCATGGGTTTATCCTCGTGCGTTTAACGACGGTCCACCAGCGCGTGCGCGATGGTGCCCAGATC
This sequence comes from uncultured beta proteobacterium, assembly GCA_903905735.1. Lineage (GTDB taxonomy): Bacteria > Pseudomonadota > Gammaproteobacteria > Burkholderiales > Burkholderiaceae_C > Rhodoferax. Next base: position 9,179 of record CAIVHU010000085.1, on the reverse strand, counting down.
CACGTATTCCAGTTCGCTGCCCACGGGCACGCCGCGCGCCAGCCGGGTGAGTTGCAAGCCACGGCCCTTGAGGCCTTCGCTGATGACGTGCGCCGTGGCCTCGCCCTCGGCGGTGAAATTAGTGGCAAGAATGACCTCGTGCACGGTGCCGTCCAGCGCCCGGTCAAAGAGTTTTTTCAGGCCAATGTCCTTGGGGCCAATGCCGTCAAGCGGGCTGAGCTTGCCCATCAGCACAAAGTAAAGCCCCTTGTAAGCGCCGGTGCGCTCCACCGCCGACTGGTCGGCCGGGGTTTCCACCACACACAGCTTGCTGGCATCGCGCCGCTCGTCCAGGCAGGTGGCACACACCTCGGCCTGGGTGAAAGTGTGGCAGCGTTCGCAGTGCTGAATGGTCTGGGTGGCCTCATTCAAAGCCCGCGCCAGCCCCTGCGCGCCCAGCCGGTTGTGCTGCAACAAGTGAAACGCCATGCGCTGCGCCGATTTAACCCCCACGCCCGGCAGGCAGCGCAGCGACTGGATCAGCGCCTCAAGCGCATTGGTGTCCGACATCGATCAGAACGGGAATTTCATACCACCTGGCAAGCTCGGCATGCCAGCGGTGATCTTGCCCATCTTCTCGGTGGTGGTTTCTTCGACCTTGCGCACCGCCGCGTTAAAGGCCGCCGCCACCAGGTCTTCGAGCATGTCCTTGTCATCCGCCAGCAAGCTGGGGTCGATGGTGACACGGCGCACGTCGTGTTTGCATGTCATGGTGACCTTGACCAGACCCGCGCCCGACTCGCCGGTCACTTCGATGTTGCCGAGGTCGTCCTGGGCTTTTTTCATGTTTTCCTGCATGGCTTGAGCCTGCTTCATCAAGCCTGCGAGTTGTCCTTTGTTGAACATGGGGTGATTTCCTTGGGTTGGGTTTAAAAGCTAGAGCGGTTTGATGCTGCCGGGCACGATTTTCGCCCCAAACTCGCGCATCATGGATTGCACAAACGGGTCATCAAAAATGATTTTTTCAGCCGCCAGCTGGGCCTGGGCCGCTGCCGCCGCATTGCGTTTGGCCGGGCTGTCGGCCACACGGCCCACCTCAATGGCCAGGCGCACCGGGTGGCCCGCCGCCGCCAGCGCAGCGGTGAGCCGATCGCGGCTGCCAGGCTGGTTGAGCGACTCGCGCTCCACGCGCAGCAGCCATTCGTCACTGTCGCGCGCCACCAACTGCGACTGTAGCGCCAACTCGCGCGCCATGGCGTTGATGGCTTCTGCCGCCATCAGCGCCAGCACGGTGGTGTGCCAGAAATCGCCCTCGGGCGTGGTGTGCATGGCTGCGGGAGCGGCCTGGGCTGCGACTTCGCGCGTGGAATCGGCTTGCACGCGAACATGGATTGCTTCAATTTCAGGAGCAGCCTGCCCTTTTTCTATATTGGCTAGTGGCTGATTTGGCTCTGAACTTTTGGCTACTGAGCCGCCCGCAGACATCGACACCACCGGCAAGTGCTGGCCCGGTGGCGGCGCGGCGTTTGCTCTATTTTCAGTAGCTATCTGCCCTTTATCAGTCTGTGCTGGAGGCACTTTTTCTGATGATTCTGACAAGACATTGGCCGCAGCAGGCAACCCGGCAGTTGGCGGGCTCAGGGGCGCAGCCGCTGGGGTTAAAGTTGGCGACGGCACAGCCACAGTTTCAGCCACAGGCCCCGCACGCGGCGCGGCCATGGGTGCAACAGCGGGGCTGGCAACCTCAACCCGAGTGATTTTCAGAGTTTTTTTTTCAGCCACAACGCCCGCGCCATTGGCCGGTTTGAACGCGAGCAGCCGCAAAAGCACCATGGTCAGCGCGGCGTATTCGTCAGGTGCCAGACCCAATTCAGAGCGGCCGTGCAGGCAAATGCTGTAGAGCAACTGGGTTTCATCCATCGGCATCAGTGCTGCCAGGCGTTGCAGTTCTGCCTGCTCGGGGTCGGTATCGTCCTCAACCGCCATACCGGGCACTGCCTGCAGCACGGCCATGCGCTGCAATACGGCACTCATCTCTTCCAGCGTGGAGGCGGCACTCAGGCCGTTCAGTCGCAGCGCCTCGGAGATATCAACCACCGTTTTGCCGTCGCCCTGCGCCAGCGCGTCCAGCAGGCGAAACACGTGGGAGCGATCCACGCTGCCCAGCATCTGGCGCACCGTGGCCTCAGACAATGCGCCAGATCCAAAGGCAATCGCCTGGTCTGTCAGACTCAGGGCATCGCGCATCGAGCCACGCGCGGCGCGTGCCAGCAGTCGCAGCGCCTGCGCGTCAGCGCCCACCTGCTCCACCTGAAGCACTTTTTGCAAGTGCTCACGGATGGTCTCGGGGGCCATGGGCCGCAAATTAAATTGCAAACAGCGGGAAAGTACCGTTACCGGCACTTTTTGCGGATCGGTGGTGGCGAGCACAAATTTGAGGTATTCGGGCGGCTCTTCCAGCGTTTTGAGCATCGCGTTGAAGGCGTGACCGGTGAGCATGTGCACTTCGTCGATCATGAACACCTTGAAGCGACCCTGCACCGGCTTGTACACCGCCTGCTCCAGCAAAGCCTGCACTTCATCCACACCCCGGTTGGAAGCCGCATCGAGTTCGGTGTAATCAACAAACCGGCCGCTATCAATATCAGTGCACGCCTGGCATACCCCACAAGGGCTAGCGGTGATTCCACCTGTACCATCCACCCCCTGGCAATTGAGCGACTTGGCCAGGATGCGCGACACCGTGGTCTTGCCGACACCGCGCGTGCCGGTGAACATGTAGGCGTGGTGCAGCCGCTGGGTGGTCAGCGCGTTGGACAGCGCCTGCACCACATGGTCCTGCCCGACCATTTCAGTGAAATTGCGAGGACGGTACTTGCGGGCGAGCACGAGGTAAGACATCAGGTGATTCTAAGGGGGCGGCTGTCACGCTAGACTCCGCTCTGCCAGCAAGCCATCCCCAATCTGGCTGCAGCAAAACCACTCACTCATACTTCAAAGACAGGAGAAACTCATGGCTGGAAAATTTGAAATCACGCAATCGAAAAGCGGCAAGTTCATGTTCAATCTGAAGGCTGGCAACGGGCAAGTCATTTTGACCAGCCAGATGTATGAGTCCAAAGCCAGCGCCCTGGCCGGAGTGGAGTCCTGCAAGAAAAATGGTGCGATTGACGGCCGTTTCGAGCGCGCCACCTCTAAAGCCGATGAGCCCTATTTCAACCTGAAGGCCAGCAATGGTCAGGTGATTGGCCGCAGCGAGATGTATTCCAGCGCCGCTTCGATGGAAAACGGCATCAAATCCGTACAGACCAACGCCCCCGATGCAGCGGTCAAGGACCTGACCGAGGCCTGAGCCTTTACAATATGCTCTGACGGGCCTTCCCGCATGGTAAAGCGGCCAACCGGGTCAGGTGGGGAACCAAGCAGCCCTAACTGTGGAGCCAGTGCCGGGGTCAAGGCTCGTCAACCTTCTTCAATAAGTGCTTGATTTATCAAGGATTTGAGTGCTGAGAAGGACTTACGCCCTTCTCGTGAACTATTGACGGCCAGATAAAAGCCCGTTTGTCTCGAACCAAAACGACGGTTCGCAGACAAATCACACCGATCTGACGCTGGCAGCGACTTTCTTGTCAACAATGGTCTGGCCGATGGGTGCCAGCGCAATGACGGCAAGTTTCAAGTGCTGTATCCCGAATGGAATGCCAATGATGCTGATAAAGCACAAGAGCGCCGAGCCCAAATGCCCGATGGCCAGCCAAACGCCGGCAAAAGCGAACCAGATGATGTTGCCGATCAGTCCCAGAACGCCGGTGCCAATGTCGTCTTTGCTGCTCAGCTCCTTACGGCTGATCGCTTCTTTGCCGAATGGAAAAAATGCAAACTGACCGATGACAAAGCAGGCCTTGGCCCATGGAATGCCGACGATGGTGATGGCCGCCAGCAGCCCCGCCAGCCACCACCCCATCCCCATCAAAAAACCACCAAAAATGAACCACAAAATATTGCCAATAAGACCCATCGCAGCTCCTGTATGTGCTGACGCAAGTTCAGCTATCTGGTCCTTGACCCCGACATGAAGGCGAAATTCACTATAGCTGAAGCAGCTATTTCCGGTCCTTGCCAGGGTGGCCTTCCCTGTTGCGTTTGAATCTGGACATGTCAGATGAACTATCTCAATGACTCGGGTAGCTTGGAGGCCATCATCTTGCGTCGGTCAATCTTGCGCCCGTCCACAATGAACGTGCCATCGCCCACGGCGTGAACCATGCGCTTCTCTTTGCGTGCGGTATCGAAACATGCAGCGACCGCCTCCAACACGACAATGTGGTGCTTCTCAATGATGTCGATGACCTTGCACTCGATGTTGGCAAGACACTCTTTGATCAATGGCGATTTGACAACTTTGCCCGGCAAAGCAGTGAGTTTGAACTTGGCAAACTTGTTTGTGTCTGTCCCTGAGCAAGTCCCGATACCGACCACCGTGTCCAGCATGTCCACCGTCGGAATCGCTATCACGCACTCCCTGATCTTGCGCAATGCCGCGAAAGAGTGGTTCCATTCACCCGTGGTGATGGCAAATACCGGTGTGAAATCCATGACCATGGTCCAGGATATGGTCATGATGTTGCTTTTGTGACCATCATGCGTCGTCACCAGAATCACTGGCCCCGACTCCATCAGGGTAAAAACTTTGTCCAGTTTCATCTCCAGCATGAAAGCACCTCGTGATAGTTCATCGCCCCCCAAGTGTCGGACTTTGGGACCTTCGCGTCGTGCGGTCTGTTCGGCTGCCAACAGAGTCAATACCCGTGACCGCCACTTTGACGGGTCAACCAACACCAAGCCCGGCATGAGCTGAAACCGACCTTGTCGCAGTTTGAATTTTCACCATCAGATGTGCCAGAACTTTGCTTTAACCAAGGGTAAACCCTAAGTACAATGGCTTTTGCGAAGGTCACTGTGACTTTCGCCAGTTTCAACCGTTGGGTTTTCAAGCCCTTCCCCCCAAATCGTGATTGTTCGCCCCCGGCCACATTGGCTTCGTCTACTGATCGTTCGGCGAGGCTCTCTGATTCATCGCATTTACGGCCAGCAGCTGTTCATCTTTGCCCTATCCTGCGCCGTCGTCATGGCGCACGGCAAGCTGTTTTTCTGGAAAGTCCCGCTCAACGCGACCCCGTTCTCATTGATGGGGATTTCGTTTGCCATTTTTCTGGGCTTTCGCATCAACGCCAGCTATGACCGTTTTTGGGAAGGGCGAAAACTCTGGGGCAGCGTCCTGGTAGAAGCGCGCAACCTGGCACGCATGGCGCAGACTTTCATCGCTCCCGCCAAAGAGGTGCGCCCTTTTGTGCTGGGTTTGATTGGCTTTGCTTCCACCATGCGCAACCATTTGCGCGCGCTGCCACCAGACCATCAAACGCAAGGGCTGCTGCCGCAGGACCTATGCAACAGCCTGGTCAATGCACGCTCCGCACCAACTCTGGTGCTGCTCTGGTTGGGGCGCTGGCTGCAGGCATGCCGTCAGGAGCAATTGTTGCATCACTACCTGGAGCAGAACATGGAGAGTTCGCTTGACAACCTGTCACTCGCGCTGGGCAGTTGCGAACGCATCGCCAACACGCCTATGCCGTTTGCCTACACCGTGGTTCTGCATCGCAGCGTGTACCTGTATTGCATTCTGCTGCCGTTTGGCCTGGTTGACAGTATCGGCATCATGACGCCGCTGGCCGTGACCTTTGTCTCTTACACCTTCTTTGCGCTGGAAGCACTGAGCGATGAAATTGAGAATCCGTTCGGCATGGATGCCAATGACCTGGCGCTGGACACCATGGTGGCTGGCATCAATGCCAGCTTGAGAGAAATGTTGGGTGAAACGCCACCACCTGCGCCCCAGCCAGACGCGAACTTTGTTCTCACCTGAGACGCTGCCCGGTGTGACAACTGCCGCTTTCAACCTGCCATGTTGAGAGACCTGCCCAAGGCAGACATCAGACCGATCGAGTGGGGCGATGCGTGCTTGTGCTGCAAGGCTCAGTACGCCACCCATCAGCGCTGGAAATGTCCTGCAAGGCAGTCCCATCCACGGTGTAGTGAATTTCGGTGCCTTGCGGAGCATCGAGCGAGTCAAGTGTGCGTTGGAGCAAAGGCAACGCTGGCCGCGAATCTGCGACCTCGATATCTACCCGGTGAAATGCCAGGCGAAGAGGTTCTCTGGCATCCTTACGGGACAAAGAGTCGCCCCAACCTAAAACAGAGCCCACTTTGTGAGTCGTCAAGGCTGATTCCAATCCGTCGTGGAAGATCTGCTCATGGCCATCGACGCGGGAACCAACTGGAAGCTTGACATAAATGAATTGCATGGGACGAGTTTGCCAGAACAATCATGGCCATGGGGGCCGAGGCCAGGCTGACCTGTTGGCACGCCACATTTTTTTGGCAAAGTGCTTGCCTTCGGTGCGCTAACGCACAAACAAGCTGAGCGCAAACAACTACATTGACTTCGGGTAATCAAATACCTCCGCGATTTTGTTCACCCCTTCTCTCGCGGCTCGAAAGAGACTTGGCCCGGCCCTTGCGCCGGGTTTTTTTTAGGCAATCGATGGCCTGAAAGAAGCCTGGTCTCATCCAAATATCATGAAACTGTCGCAGTGGCTTCAAACAGATTCATGACCTTTTGACTTTGAGCCCCAAGCACCTCGAACGCCTGTGTGGCAAAAGCGCCTAAAAGCCATTGATCACTTGGCTGATGGGGTCCACGTCACCGGCAGCGGCTTCGACTTGTCCAGCATGACTGGTCCGCCATTCATCGATGGTCGTGAATTCCAGTTGGCAACCCGTGCACTGGTACGTCCCGGACATCGTCATGGCACCCTGCCCATCACGCTTGATGACGGGCTTGTAGCTGGTAGCCCCGCACTGGTGACAATGATCGATTGACTTCATGCGCGCAGGATACGGACGCGTGCAGGGTTTGTCCTGAAAGCAAGTGCTTGCCCTTTTTCCTCTTTGATCGCCGACTGGATGGCCATCATGCAGTCTCGCGAAACTTGGCCCACCAGACAGGTGGCATCCAACGCCGGAGGCAGCCCACACAGATTACCAAAGCAGGACATTCAACGCACGGCCACTGACTTCCAGTGCCTGCGCGGTATGGTTGTAGGCACTGCTGGCCTGGGTCTCGGCTTGCCTGGCATCGCCAGCGTCGTGAAATAACGCCGCTTGCCGATGGTACTTGACAGCTTTTTCCAACTGTATGGCGGCTTCACGGTGAAGAAACTGCGGGCTGACGATGGACTCCCGGGCATTTGATGCATCTGTACTGGTCATGGCATTACCTTGTAGGGTTATCAGTCAATATATTTGTTCATTAACAGCCGGTCGGTACGCCAGCGAACAAACCGCCGCCGTTGCCTGCCACTACATTGCAACCGGGCATCCAAAAGCCCCCGCGATTCAAACCTCTCCCTTGCATTGCGGCTCGAAAGAGACTTGACCCGGCCCTTGTGCCGGGTTTTTTTTGCCACTGGTGGATATCTGATTCGGCGCTTCGGCATCAACGACTGGACCAATCGGCACCTGCCGATCAAACCCGACTGTGCAGCACCATAACCATTTACCAACGCTGGAATATTTATGCCCTATGTGGGGTGGCATACCGACGACCCTGCCCATCAGCGGTGCAATGTCAGTCCCGTGCTGTGAATGGATTCAGGCACGAGATTCGAACTTTTTGAACATCTCCTAACTTCAACCAATAAGGCACTTTATGAACAGCATCGTTTACTTGGTCGGCGCAGTGGTCATCATCCTCGCTGTCCTCTCATTTTTTGGCTTGCGCTAGGGAACAGTTCCAGTCGCCATCGGCACATTGTTAGCTTGCGTTGTTGAATTCACCACCACCTTAGACGTTCTCAGTGGACTGACTCTGACAGCATCTGGATGGATTGCAGTTTTTCCGAGATTTTTTGCACTGGCAGGAGCATTCAAAATGCGTTTAAGTACCAAAGGTCGATTTGCAGTGAGAGCGATGCTGGACATTGCCCTGCGTGAAGAGTTCGGCCCGGTCACGCTGGCTGATATTGCTTCGCGTCAGCATATTTCGCTGTCATACCTTGAGCAGTTGTTCGCCAAGCTGCGTTTGCAGGGACTGGTCATCAGCACCCGTGGGCCAAGTGGGGGCTACTCCATTGGTCGTGGCACGGACGCCATCACGGTGGCAGACATCATCTGCGCCGTCGAAGATGCGTCGCCAACAGAAAAATGGCCAGACAGCGCGCCAATGCAAGACATGACGCAAGTGCTGTGGGATGCCGCGAACGCCAAAGTGTTTGATTTCACGCAATCTGTCACTCTCAAGAGTCTGGTGCTTGACCAGTTGGCCATGGGCATCAAGATTGAGCAAAAAACTTCACCCAACCGTGGGGTGTTCAAGAAACCGGTTCAGCCATCGGTGCGTCCCAATGTGCCCAACTCGGTGTTTGCACTGGGTCAGACTTTTCGGACGCCCTGATTCGTCGATTCAAGGCCGAGTTGGGTTGTCATGGCAAAAGGTTGCCATCTTCTCTGGTCAGTTGACTTGAAATTCCAGGGTGACCGCAGACCCGCCTTGGGTCTGTTAGCCTTTGAAGACTCCAAATAACTACAAGGAAACCCCCATGCAATATAGGCGTCTTGGCCGCAGCGGCCTCCAGGTGAGTGAGCTCTCGCTGGGCTCCTGGGTCACGTACCACAACCAGGTGGATGTGGCTGCCGCACGAGAAATGATGGCGGCGGCCTTCGATGCCGGCATCAATTTCTTCGATAACGCAGAGGTTTACGCCGGTGGTCAAAGCGAAACGGTCATGGGCGAGGCGCTCAAGGCGCTGAACTGGCCCCGGCTCGATTACATCGTCTCCACCAAGTTCTTCTGGGGCCTGTACAAGGATGGCCCGACAGCGAACAAAAAAGACACCCTGAATCGCAAGTACCTGAGTCAGGCCATCGACGGCTCCTTGAAGCGCATGGGGCTGGATTTCATTGACCTGGTGTACTGCCACCGGCCCGACCCACATACCCCCATTGAGGAAACCGTCTGGGCCATGAGCGACATGATTACCCGTGGCAAGGCCTTGTACTGGGGTACCAGCGAGTGGTCGGCCCAGGAGATTCAGGCAGCCTGGGACATCGCCGACAAACATCACCTGCACAAGCCGGTCATG
>CAIVHU010000084.1 GCA_903905735.1 uncultured beta proteobacterium | reverse complement strand
CGTCGTAGAAGTCGAACTGGTAGGGCTGGTCGATGATGGCTTGGGTGTTCACTGCGGCGCCGAAGTTCAGGCCGCCGGCCGGGATGCCGCCGATGACGCCGGGTTCCGCGGTGAGCGTGATGAGGTCGATGACGCGCTCTTCGGCCGCCACCGCGGCCACGCCCTCGGGCATGCCGATGCCCAGGTTGACGACGGCGTTCGGCCGCAGTTCCAGCGCCGCGCGGCGGGCGATGAACTTGCGGTCGTTCAAGGGCATCGGCAGCACGTGGGTGGCGGGCACGCGCAGCTCGCCGGCGAAGGCCGCGCTGTAGGGCTCGGCAAAGGTCTGGTGGTGGTACTCGGGCTTCTCGGCCACGACCACGCAGTCGACCAGGATGCCGGGTACCTTGACGTGCCGCGGGTGCAGCGTGTGCGCCTCGGCCAGGCGCTCGACCTGGGCGATGACGATGCCGCCGCTGTTGCGCGCGGCCATGGCAATCGCCAGCGCTTCAAGCGTGAGCGCCTCACGTTCCATGCTCAGGTTGCCGTCGGGGTCGGCGGTGGTGGCGCGGATGATACCCACGTTGATCGGCAGTGCTTTGTAAAACAGGTAGTCGCGCCCGTCGATGGTCATACGCTGCACCAGATCTGTGGTGGTGCGCTCGTTGATCTTGCCGCCACCGTGGATTGGATCGACAAAGGTGTCGAGCCCGACATGGGTCAGTGTGCCCGGTTTGCCTGCGGCAATGTCACGAAACAGATGCGTGATCACGCCTTGCGGCAGGTTGTAGGCCTCAATCTGGTTGTCGATGGCCAACTGTTGCAGCGCGGGCACCAGCCCCCAGTGCCCGCCAATCACGCGCGCCACCAGACCCAGGTGACCCAAATGGTTGAGGCCACGGGTCTTGCCGTCGCCTTGTCCGGCGGCGTAGATCAGGGTGAGGTTTTGCGGTGCGCCCAGGCCAGTCTCGGTTTGCGTTTGCAAAAACCGGGCTTCGAGTGCCACCGCAATTTCCTCGGCAAAACCGATCCCAACAAAACCCCCGGTGGCCACCGTGTCACCATCGTGAATGAGGCGCACCGCCTCAGCCGCGCTGACGACCTTGTTGCGCCGCGCGCCGTGGCTGGGTAAATCGTGAAACTGGGTGTGCATGTCGGCACCTAAAAGAAGTCAACGTCCTGGAGGTCGTCTGCTTGCTCGATCAGCTCGCCACACGCCACCAGCGTGGTAAAGCTGCAGATCTGGTTGCGGCCGTGGCTCTTGGCGTAATACACCGCCTTGTCGGCGCGGTCGAAGGCGCCGCTGGGGGTGTCGTCGGCACGCAACGGGGCAAAACCGATGCTCACCGCGATGTGGCCGATCTGCGGGAAAGCATGCTGTTCGACCTGACGGCGAAAACGCTCCAACGCCCCCAGGGCATCGTCGTGGCTGGCGCAGCGCATCAGCACCACAAACTCTTCGCCGCCAAAACGGTACAACTGGTCGTGGAAGCGGAAGCTGGCGCGCATCAGGCGGGCCAGCAACAGCAACACCTCGTCGCCAATCAGGTGACCAAAATTGTCGTTGACGTGTTTGAAATGGTCGATGTCGATCACCGCCAGCCAGTAGCTGCCCTGGGTTGGCGAGCTGCGCCGCTCGGGTCGGCCCAGTGACCGGTCTTCGCCCTGGGTCTGCGCTGCACGCAGGAAGGCGGTGTCAAATGTCTTGCGGTTGAGCAATTCGGTCAGGGTGTCGCGCTCGCCGTAGTCCAGCAGGCCTTGCAGGTTTTCGAACAGGTGCAGCACGCTGTCGATCAGCGCCTCTGACGTGGCAGACACCGCTTCAGCAGATTCGACCTCCAGCACGCTGCACACGCTGGCCTGGGTGTCGATGGGGAAAATAGTGGTGAACGGACCCGCGCCGGTGCGGATGACCGATTCGGTGACGATGGCTGCCTCGCGATGCACAAAGTCTTCCAGCCGAGGCAGGGCGCTGACATCAAACCAGAATTCATCGCGTTCAGGGGCGCTGTGCTGGTTGTCCCACTGGCCCAATCTGACCCAATGCTGATCGTTGGCTGGTCCCACGGCGCGCAGCAGCCGCACCGCATCGAAGCGCCACAGCTCACTCTGGCCAATCAGTTTGACCAAAGCCAGATCCATCACCTGGCGGTCTTTCAGGCCACTCAGGTGGGCGAGCCCTTGAAGCAGTTTTTGCATGGGCGAAGTCTAATCCCGCAGCCGATGGTGGGTGGCAAAAACACGTGTCCGTGCGGGCAGACTGCGCGTTATGGCAACAGCCGCGCCAGGTAGCGCCCGGTGTGGCTGGCCGCATTCGCCGCCAGGGTTTCGGGCGTGCCGACCCCCACCACCGTGCCGCCGCCGCTACCGCCTTCGGGGCCCATGTCGATCAGCCAGTCGGCGGTTTTGATGACGTCCAGGTTGTGTTCGATCACCACAATGGTGTTGCCCGCATCCCGCAACTGGTGCAACACCTGCAGCAGCAATTTGATGTCGGCAAAGTGCAGGCCGGTGGTGGGCTCGTCCAGGATGTAGAGCGTGCGACCGGTGTCGCGTTTGGAGAGTTCCAGGGCCAGTTTCACGCGTTGTGCCTCGCCGCCCGACAGGGTGGTGGCGGCTTGGCCGAGGCGGATGTAGCTCAGCCCCACGTCCAGCAGCGTGTGCAGCTTACGGGCAATCGTCGGCACCGCTTTGAAAAACTCGTGCGCGGCTTCCACCGTCAGGTCCAGAATCTGCGCGATGTTTTTGCCTTTGTAGAGCACTTCCAGCGTTTCGCGGTTGTAGCGCTTGCCCGCGCACACGTCACAGGGCACATAGACATCGGGCAAAAAGTGCATTTCCACCTTGACCACGCCATCGCCTTCGCAGGCTTCGCAGCGGCCGCCACCGCTGGCCTGGCTGACGTTGAAGCTGAAACGCCCCGGGCCGTAGCCGCGCTCGCGTGCCGTGGGCACCTCGGCCATCAGCTCGCGGATGGGGGTGAACAGGCCGGTGTAGGTGGCGGGGTTGGATCGTGGTGTGCGACCAATGGGTGACTGATCGACGTTGATCACTTTGTCAAAGTACTCGATGCCTTCAATGGCCGTGTGTTCGGATGGCTCGTCATGGGCTCGATAAATGGTGCGCGCCACGGCTTTGTAGAGCGTGTCATTGACCAGGGTGGATTTGCCCGAGCCAGACACCCCGGTGACGCAGGTGAACAGGCCGACAGGGAACGCCACATCGACGTTTTTCAGGTTGTGCCCGCTGGCACTGATGACCTTGAGCGCCTGGGTCTCGCCCAGTGTGGCGTTGTGCTGCGCCTCACGTTCGGCGCGGCGCTGGGCTGCCGGGCTGGGCGCAAAACGGCTGGGTTTGCCGCCGTTGAAGGCTTTTGGGGCTTCGGTAGGCAGCCAGGCGGTGCGCTGCGTTGGCACCTCAATCTTGAGTGTTTGCGCCAGATACTGGCCAGTCAGCGAGTTGGGATTGGCCTTGACCTCATCAAACGTGCCCTGCGCCATGACGCGCCCGCCGTGCACCCCGGCACCGGGGCCCAGGTCAATGATCTGGTCGGCGGCGCGCATCATGTCTTCGTCATGTTCCACCACCAGCACGCTGTTGCCAATGTCGCGCAGGTGTTTCAAGGTGTCGATCAGCCGGTCGTTGTCACGCTGGTGCAGGCCGATGCTGGGTTCGTCCAGAACGTACATCACGCCGGTCAGGCCGCTGCCAATCTGGCTGGCCAGGCGGATGCGTTGGCTCTCGCCACCACTGAGCGTCTCCGCGCTGCGGTCCAGGCTCAGGTAGGTCAGGCCAACATCGTTGAGGAATTTGAGCCGCAGACTGATCTCGCGCACGATCTTGGCGGCAATGTCGCCTTTGGCACCGGCCATTTTCAGCCCGCTGAAATAGCCAAAACACTCGGCTAGCGTCTGGTGGCTGAGTTCAAAAATGGCGCGCGCCTGGCTGCCCTCGCCAATCTTGACGTGGCGCGCCTCGGTGCGCAGGCGGCTGCCGCCGCAATCCGGGCAGGGCTGGGTGCTGCGGTAGCGCGCCAGGTCTTCACGTACCACGCTGGAATCGGTCTCGCGGTAGCGCCGCTGCATGTTGGGGATGATGCCCTCGAACGGGTGTTTTTTGCTCACCTTTTTGCCCGCCGCGCTGGCATCCATGGCGTAGGCAAACTTGATCTCTTCCTCGCCTGAGCCTTGCAGCACGGCGTGCTGGATCGCTTCCGGCAACGACTCAAACGACGTGTCGATGTCAAATTTGTAGTGTGCCGCCAGACTTTCCAGCAGCGCAAAGTAGTAGGCGTTGCGCCGGTCCCAGCCCTTGATGGCACCGCTGGCCAGGCTCAGGGTGGGGAAGGCCACGACACGCGCCGGGTCAAAAAAATCTTGCTGGCCCAGGCCGTCGCAGCTCGGGCAAGCGCCCACCGGAGAATTGAACGAGAACAGGCGCGGCTCCAGTTCGGCAATCGAGTAGCTGCATACCGGACAGGCAAACTTGGCGTTGAATAAGTGCTCTTTTGGCCTGTAGCCCTCGTCCTGATTGGGAAAGCTGCTATGCATTTCAACAACAATGGCGCGACCGTTCGCGAGGCGCAGGGCGGCCTCGAAGCTCTCGGCCAGGCGCTGTTTGAGGGCGGCGAAGTCGGCGTGGGCAGCCAGAATGTCCGCGTCAATCAACGCTTCTTCGCCGTCCGCCGGGTTGGGGGCAGGCGTGCTGGTAGGTGGCGCGTGGCGCACCTTGATGCGGTCAATCACTACGTCAATGTCGTGTTTCTCGGTTTTCTTTAGCGTCGGCAACGCGTCAAACTCATACGCCGCGCCGTTGACGCGAAAACGCACATAACCCTGCGCCTGCATGTCGGCAAACACGTCCAGAAACTCGCCTTTTTTCTCGCGCGCCAGCGGTGCCAAAATCATCAGGCGGGTACCTTCAGGCAGCGCCAGCGTGGCATCGACCATCTGGCTGACGGTTTGCGACTGCAGCGGCAGGTCGTGTTCCGGGCAATACGGCGTGCCCGCGCGGGCGAATAACAGGCGCAGGTAGTCATGGATCTCGGTCACCGTGCCCACGGTGGAGCGCGGGTTGTGGCTGGTGGCTTTTTGCTCGATGGAAATCGCGGGTGACAGGCCCTCGATCACATCCACATCGGGCTTGTCCATCAGTTGCAAAAACTGGCGCGCGTAGGTGGACAGGCTCTCCACATAGCGGCGTTGGCCCTCAGCGTACAAGGTGTCAAAGGCCAGGCTGGATTTGCCCGAACCGCTTAAACCCGTGATTACCACCAACTGGTTGCGCGGGATGTCGAGGTCGATGTTCTTCAGGTTGTGCGTGCGTGCACCACGGATGCTGATGTTCTGGTGCTGCAGCGCATGCGCAAGGCACTTGCCGTCTGCTAAGTGATCCAGGAGGGTGCCGTCGGTCGGGGTGTTCAAGGCGATGGGGGCTCAAAAAAGGGCCAGTGAAAATGCACCAGCAAACCCGCCATGATAGTCACTGGAAGAAATTGGCGGGTCTTTTGGCCGTCAATATCCGGGACAATGCCGCCGACGCAGCCCGACCAGACCGGGATCATGAATTTGGAGAAAGCCCTTGGCATCCACAGCCAACCCGCAAAAAGTCGCCCCACCAAGCGCCAGCGCCATGACACGCACCGAACTGAGAGCCAATTTTTCGCTGGCATCGATTTTTGGTTTGCGCATGCTGGGGCTGTTCATGGTGGTGCCGGTTTTTGCCCGGGAGGCTGCGCATTACCCGGGCGGCGACAACGCCAGTCTGATCGGGCTGACGCTGGGTATTTACGGCCTGACGCAGGCGTCCCTGCAGTTTGTCTATGGGCTGGCCTCGGATCGGTTGGGCCGCAAGCCGGTGATCGTGGCGGGGCTGCTGGTGTTTGCCACCGGTAGCATGGTGGCCACCGTGGCACCGTCGCTGCTGTGGGTGACCGTGGGTCGGGCGCTGCAGGGAGCGGGCGCGGTGTCAGCAGCGGTCACGGCCCTGCTGGCCGACCAGACGCGCGACATCGTGCGCACCAAGTCGATGGCTTTGCTGGGTGCCAGCATGGGGCTGACCTTTGCACTGTCGCTGGTGGTGGCTCCATTGCTGGCTGCCTGGGGCGGCTTGGCGGGCATCTTTGCCTTGACCGGGGTGCTGGCACTGCTGGGGATCGTGGCGGTGATCTGGTGGGTGCCCCCCGAGCCTGTACAGCACAAACATCAGCAAACTGGCGGGGTGCTGGAGGTGCTGCGCATGCCCGCTCTGTTGCGGCTGAACTACGGCGCTTTTGTACTGCATGGCGTGCAACTCGCCATGTGGCTGGCGGTACCCGCCATGCTGGTGCAGGCGGGTTTGCCGCAGAGCAGTCATTGGCAGGTCTACCTGCCGGTGCTGGTAGGCTCCTTTGTGGTGATGGGCGGCAGCTTTTTCCAGCTGGAAAAGCGCGGCTTTGTGCGCGCCGCCTTTTTGGGGTCGGTGGCGCTGGCGGCGCTGGTGCAGCTGGGTTTATGGTGGCAAATCGACCACCAACACTCTGTTTATATGCTGAGTGCGCTATTGTTTTTATTCTTCTATGGTTTCAATGTGTTGGAGGCCTGCCTGCCCAGCATGGTGTCGCGGCTGGCACCGCTGCACGCCAGAGGTGCTGCCATCGGGGTGTACAACACGATGCAGTCGCTGGGATTTTTTAGCGGCGGTGCGCTGGGCGGCTGGGTAATGCAATGGGGCGGGGCGTATGCACTTTTTGCGGGCTGCGGCTGCTTGATGGCAGTTTGGCTGCTGCTGGCGTGGCCAATGAAAATTGCACCTGCGCAAGCGTTGCAGACGCTGTCGAAAGCCTGATAAAGTGGCTGTTTGTCATCCCGTCGGGCCGCGTGGTACTTTGTTGAAGTCGGCTGGCCCCTAACCCTGAAAGAAAGCTATGGCCTCGGTAAATAAAGTGATTCTGTTAGGCAATCTGGGGCGCGACCCGGAGGTGCGCTACATGCCCAGTGGGGATCCGATCGCCAACGTCACCATTGCCACCAGCCGACGTTACAAGAACAAGGCTGGCGAGATGGTGGACGAAACCGAGTGGCATAGGGTTTCTTTTTTCGGTCGTCTGGCCGAGATTGCCAGCCAGTACCTGAAAAAAGGCAACCCGGTTTACGTGGAGGGGCGCATCCGGACCAACAAATACACCGATAAAGACGGGATCGAGAAGTACTCGACCGAGATTGTTGCCAGCGAGATGCAGTTGCTCGGCGGCCGCGAAGGCCGGGGTGCACCCAGCGGGGAGGAGGACGGCTACGGCGGCGACACCGGCGGCAGCTACTCGCGACCCGCACCTGCCGCCAGGCCAGCGCCCAATCCTGGTCGCCCCGCGCCTGCTCCCGCACCGGCAGCCCGCCCGGCCAGCGGCTTTGACGACATGGATGACGATATTCCGTTTTAGCACCTAGTCAATCTTATTCGTAAGGGGTCCATGATCCTCAGGCTTGCTGCCGGAAGCTGAAATAGGCAAGCGACACACTCCACGGACTCCACGCTGGAACGATCTCCCAGCCATCTATTGCATCGGGCCCTTCAACTGGCGCTCGACATCTACGCCGAGGAGGCTGGAGTCGGCGCGATCACCCAGCGACAGTTCGCGGTGCTCACCGCGGTGCAGGCTCGCGAAGGCTGCACCCAGAGCGATCTGGTCAAGGCCACGGGCATCGATCGCTCGACCCTGGCTGAACTGGTGGCCCGCCTGATCGGCAAGGGGCTTCTGGCGCGCGAACGATCAACCCTGG